>NZ_JARAMP010000019.1:0-83870 GCF_028802875.1 Seohaeicola sp. 4SK31
ATTGGAGACGATCCACCACCGAAAACCATCATGAGGCGCAATGCGTGACCTCGGAGAGAACCATGACCCCGAACGGACAGATCGCTAGCCCACTTGACATAGCCGCAATCAGAGAACCGTTTTTGTTGCAGATGCCCCCTTCACGGCCGGTGTGCATGTGATGGGTGGCGCTCCCGGCACGCGCGAAACGGATCTGCTGGCTCCGGACAAGACCGTGCAGCAGGTGGACGCGCTGGTTTTGTCAGGTGGGTCCGCATTCGGCCTTGATGCCGCGTCAGGGGTGGCGGATGCCCTGCGGCAGATGGGGCGGGGTTTCCGCGTTGGCGCGCAAATTGTGCCCATCGTGCCCGCGGCGATCCTGTTCGATCTGAACAATGGCGGTGCCAAGGAATGGGAGCAGAATCCCTACAATGCGCTTGGCCGTCAGGCGCTGGCCAATGCGGCGACGTCTTTCGACATCGGCAGTATTGGCGCAGGGACGGGCACGATCACCGCCAACCTGCGCGGCGGGTTGGGATCTGCGTCAGTCGTGCTGCCCTCCGGCCACACGGTCGGCGCACTGGTTGCGGTCAATGCTTTGGGATCGGCCACAGTTGGGGAAGGTGCGCATTTCTGGGCCGCTCCTTTCGAGATGGGCGATGAGTTCGGCGGGCATGGCGTGGCGCATCACTACCCCGATCCCCATATTGCCGTGACCAAAATTGCCAGCCATGCCAATACCACCATCGGGATCGTCGCCACGGATGCCGATTTGACTCAGGCGCAGTGCACGCGCATGGCGACCGCCGCCCACGACGGTTTCGCCCGTGCGATGGTGCCTGCGCATACACCGATGGATGGCGATCTGATCTTCGCCGTCTCGACCGGAGCGCGGCCTTTGGGGCACCCGATCATCGACACGCTGGATCTGGGCCATGCCGCCGCCACCTGCATGGCGCGGGCCATCGCGCGCGCGATCTTCGCTGCCGCAACCTTGCCGGGCGATGTCAAACCCAGTTGGCAGGCCCGCCACGGCAAATAGCCGGATCAAGCCGCCTCTTCATCTTGGCAGAACTCCTCAGAGCACCAAAGCGCGCTTACCCAAGCAGGCGGCGGACCATGGTGCTGTCCGCATCGGCCAATGCGTCGATCACATCGAAGTGGTGCTTGCCCTCGTCCACCACATGCCCGCACCCCCAAGCCTCGGCCAGCCAGCGCGCCTGATCCAGAAAGACCGGACGCTCATCCGCGCCGACCCAGACGGTGACGGGAACGGGCAAACGTTCGACCGTCAGGGCGGGGCTTTCCGCGATGGCCGTTACCTCATCCAGTTTGAAGTCGGCATTCATGCTGGTGCGGAGCAGGGGACGCAGGTCGGACACAGGTGAGATCGGCATGACATGTCGGAGCCTTGCTGCGACCGCTTCGGGAAGCAGGCCGGGTTGCAGCATCCGTGCCACAAGATGCCCGCCCGCCGAATGCCCGGCCAGTGTCACAGGCCCGGCGACCATACCTGCTGCGGTCGTGACCGCTTGGGCAATCTGACGCGTGATGTCGGCGATCCTCACCTGCGGGCAAAGGTCATAGGACGGCATCACTACGGCCCATCCATGGGACAAAGCCCCCGCCGCCAGATGGGACCAGACGCTTTTGTCAAAGCGCAACCAATAGCCGCCATGGACAAAGACCATCAGACCTTTGGGCGTGCTGCCCGGATGAAACAGATCGAACCGCTGGCGCGGACTGTCGCCATAGGGCTGGTCCAGATCGGCCAGTCCCTGCTCCAGCAAACCTTCCCGCAAGGCCGCCGCCGCGCGCTCCCATCGGGGCGGAAAGTCAGCCGCGCCCGGTATGTAGGCGGCATTGGCATAGGCATCGTCAAGCTCGGCCATCGGTATTCTCCCCTCCTGCTCTGGACAAGAGTAGCCCCAGATGGTTTGCCTATGCCATATGTGAATTGGAGGATACGCCATGCTGGACAGCAAGACAGACCTGAAATCGCTGCTCAAGGACCCGTCGCTGCTGGCCGAACAGGCCTATATCGGCGGCAAATGGGTGGACAGTGCCAATGGTGCCATTTTCGAGGTGACGAACCCCGCGCGCGGAGATGTTATCGCCCGTGTCGCGGACGTAACCCGCGCGCAGGTGGCCGAGGCGATCAAGCACGCGGAAGCCGCGCAAAAGGAATGGGCCAAACAGACAGGCAAGGAACGTGCCGCGATCCTGCGCCGCTGGTTCGACCTGATGGTCGAGAATACCGATGATCTGGCGGTGATTCTGACCGCCGAACAGGGCAAGCCGCTGGCCGAGGCCAAGGGTGAAATCGCCTATGGCGCCGCTTTCATCGAGTTTTTCGCCGAAGAGGCCAAGCGCATCTATGGCGAGACGATCCCCGGCCACCAGCGCGACAAGCGCATCACCGTCATCAAGCAACCCATCGGGGTGGCCGCGTCGATCACACCGTGGAATTTCCCGACCGCGATGATCACCCGCAAGGTGGCCCCCGCTCTGGCCGCCGGTTGCGGCTTTGTCGCACGGCCTTCCGAGCTGACGCCGTTGTCGGCGCTGGCCATGGGTGTGCTGGCGGAACGCGCCGGTATTCCTGCGGGTGTTCTGAACATTGTGACAACCACCGATGCGTCCGAGACCGGCAAGGAGTTCTGCGAAAACCCCACCGTGCGCAAGCTGAGCTTTACCGGATCGACCAATGTGGGACGCATCCTGTTGCGTCAGGCTGCGGATCAGGTGATGAAATGTTCGATGGAACTGGGCGGCAACGCGCCGTTCATTGTGTTTGACGATGCCGATCTGGATGCCGCCGTCGAAGGTGCCATCATGTGCAAGTTCCGCAACAACGGGCAGACCTGCGTCTGCGCTAACCGGATCTATGTGCAGGCCGGTGTCTATGATGCCTTCGCCGCCAAGCTGAAAGACGCGGTGGCCAAGCTCAAGGTCGGGGACGGGCTGGAGGCGGGCACCACCTTGGGTCCGCTGATCAACCCTGCAGCCATCAAGAAGGTGCAAACCCATGTGGCCGATGCGACATCCAAGGGCGGCACGGTGATCATGGGGGGCGAGGCTCTGCAAGGCCCGGGCAATTTCCTGACACCGACAATCGTGACGGGGGCGACCCGCGACATGCTGGTGGCCACCGAGGAGACCTTTGGCCCCTTTGCGCCGCTGTTCAAGTTCACCGATGTTGATGAGGTGATCCATCTTGCCAATGACACGATCTTTGGTCTGGCGGCCTATTTCTATGCCCGCGACCTGAGCCGGGTCTACAAGGTGGCAGAGGCGCTGGAATACGGAATCGTCGGCGTGAATACCGGCATCATCTCGACCGAGGTGGCGCCTTTTGGCGGGGTCAAGCAATCGGGTCTGGGTCGCGAGGGCAGCCGCCACGGGATCGAGGATTACCTTGAGATGAAATACATCTGCATGGCGGTCTGACGGCAGGTCATCAGATCGACGACAAAGGCGGGCCGCGCATGGCCCGCCTTTTTTACATTCATCCCGCCGCGATCAGGCGACCCAGTCGCGCCAGACCGTCCGCGATCATCGCTTCGGTCGGGCTTGAGAAGTTCAGCCGGGTCGTGTTGCGTCCTGAACCATCAGGGAAAAAGGCAGCGCCAGGGACGAAGGCCACTTTTTCTTGCGCAAGCGACCGCTCCAGAAGCGTGGCGCCGTCCATCCCCTCCGGCAAGGTAACCCAAACGAACATGCCACCTTCGGGCTGGGTCCATGTCACGCCCGCGGGCATGTGCTGCGCCAGTGCCGCCAGCATCGCATCGCGCCGCGCGCGATACAGGGCGCGCACGCGGGTCACATGGCCATCAAAGCCCTGCGCCACGTCCAGCATCGCGATCTGGTTCAGCGTGGCGCTGTGCAGATCGCCGGCCTGTTTCAGCAGCACCATCTGACGGATCACCGGGGTCGCAGCACAGACCCAACCCAACCGCAGACCGGGCGAAAGGGTCTTGGAGAAACTGCCGCAATAGATTGTCCGGCATGCCTCGATATCGCCTTTGCGGGCGATCTCCAGCGCGAGGATCGGCGGCACAGGCTCTCCGTCATAGCGGAGCGCCTGATAGGCGGCGTCCTCGATCACCGCGCAGTCAAGGGCATCGGTCAGGTCCAACAGCGCTTCGCGTCCGGCGCGGTCCAGTGTGACGCCGGTCGGATTGGCGAAATCTGGTGACAGATAGGCGAACTTGACGCGCCCCCCGGTGGCAGATGCCGCTTGTGCGTAATCGGCGGGGGCGCGGTTGCTGCCTGCGTCCAGCCGGTCATAGCGCGGCTCATAGGCGTTGAAAGCCCCCAGCGCCCCCAGATAAGTAGGCCAGCCCACCAGCGCGGTATCGCCAGGTGACAGGAACAGCTTGCCCAGATAATCCAGAGCCTGTTGCGACCCCGAGGTGATCAGGATGTTGTCACGTCCGCAGGCAACACCAATCGCGGCCATTTGTCCCGCGATCCAGTCGCGCAGGCCAGCGTGGCCTTCGCTGGCCGAGTATTGCAACGATTGTGCGGCCCGACCGTCGGACAGGGCGCGGGTCAGGGCAGCTGCGAATTCAGTCGCCGGAAAAAGCGAGGGGTCAGGGATCCCCCCTGCAAATGAGATGATGCCTGGCTGATCCAGCAGTTTCAGAAGCTCGCGGATCTCGGAGGCTTTCATGCGCGACGCGCGGGTGGCGAAAATCTGGGTCAGCGACATCGGGTCCTCCTGCCTGTTCGCGTCGCAAGCTGGCTTGGCGGTTTCCTTCCGTCAATATAGGGCAGCAGGTCTGACATGAATCGTGAAGGATTGCGCTTGCGGCACCTGATGCCTATCTGGCGGGGATGCAGGGTTGCGCCACCTCTTGGCAAGGCCCGTGAAACACGGGTTTTCCATGACGCCTTTCACTGCCTATGCCACGCTTTTCTTCAGCGCATTTACATCGGCCACGATCCTTCCGGGCTCGTCAGAGGCTGTTCTGCTGGGATTTCTTGTGGCCGGTGTGGGTGACCCTGTCACGCTGGTCGGTGTTGCAGTTGTCGGGAACCTGCTGGGCTCGATCCTGACCTATGCGATGGGTCGCTATGCGGTCGCGTTTCGGGACAAACGCTGGTTTCCCGTTTCCCCCGCTCAATATGATCGCGCGCAGGCATGGTATGACCGATATGGCTGGTGGTCACTGCTGATGGCCTGGGTGCCACTGGTTGGGGACCCGCTGACTGTTGTGGCCGGGGCTATGCGGGCCAGACTGGCGCTGGTGATCCTGCTTGTCGGTCTTGGCAAGTTCGGCCGCTATGTTTTCGTCGCGGGCGGCTATGCGCTGTGGTCCACATGAACGAAAAGGCCCGCGGGCTTTCATCCGCGGGCCAGTGCGTCAGGGCAGAGGGCGTGCCCTTCAGTTGACGGCTTTGGCGTCAACGACGTCCTTGTCGGTGCCATGGTTGGCAGCGGAGCTTGCAATCTGGATCCGGCGCGGCTTGAGAACCTCGGGGATCTCGCGCACGAGATCGATGTGCAGCATTCCGTCAGCATGAGTGGCCCCTGTCACGCGCACATGATCGGCCAGCGTGAAGCGCCGTTCGAACGCGCGGGTCGCAATCCCACGATGCAGATAGGTCCGCGTCTCTTCCGCTTCATCAGCCTTGCGAGCGGCGACAACCAACGCATTCTCCTTGACCTCAACGGTCAGGTCATCAGCGGCAAAGCCTGCCACGGCGATCGAGATGCGATAGGCGTTCTCGGCGGTCTTTTCGATGTTGTAGGGCGGATAGGTCGGCTGCGGCAGGTCGCTGGCGAATACGCGGTCCATCAGGTCTGCAATCTGGTCAAAGCCGACGGTTGCACGGTAGAGCGGTGCAAGGTCAAAGTTTCGCATGGGTCATCCTCCATCTGAGCGATACCGTTTCATGCCTTCCCTCAAGGGACAGGCGGTCAGGCGAGGCCCTCTTGTGGCACCCCGCTCATTCAGATGTGGGTAGCGTTTCTCACGCTTTCAAGATCATGAAATACGGGTTGCGATCAGCGTTCAGGGACGCACGAACTTGGCCCCGGTATCGCGTTGCACGCCGCCCGGCGTGACCCGGTTCACATCCGGCGACGCATGGAGGAACACGCCGTCTCCGGCGGCCAGTTGCGCCTTGAGGCGGCTGAGCGGTTCCTGCAACTGTGTGCCCAACGCGACCTTGGTGCCGCGCACCTCGGCTTTGGCGGACACGACCGATACGATCCGCACGCCGTCCTGGCCAAAGGAAAAGATCGGCGCGCCGGAGGATCCGAAATCGACCGAACAGGACATGATCAACACGCCCTCCTGTTGACCCATCACCCCGCACATTTCCTGCAAGGAGGGCGCATCGGCGCGGTCATAGGCATAAGAGACGACACCGACACGATCACCTGTGCGGGGACGGACATCGGTTTCGAAGGGCACGACCGACGTGGTGCGGATCGGTTGCTGCAATTCCAGCAGGGCCACGTCATTGCGCACGCGGGTCGATACGACATCACCGTCAAAGGAGTAGTCCGGATCGATGACCGCCCGGCGCACCCACCGATAGGCTTCGGCACGACCATTGCGCCAACCGGCCCGGAATTCGATCTTGCCGTGATCGATCCTGTCACCCGTTGCCTTGTCAAACAGGCAATGGGCTGCTGTCAGAACAAGGTCTGGCGCAATCAAGGCCCCGGTGCAGAAGCCGCGCCCGTCGATGTCCAGCCGACCGACAGCTTCCCAGCCGCGTGTCTGGTCACCCGTATCCAGACGGGTAAGGCGTGCGTCCTGCGCCTGCGCTGTTCCAAACATGACCACCAAAACAGTGCACATCAGGCCGGTGGCCAGTGTCAGTCCGCGTCGCATCGCATGTCCCCTAAATTCACCACCAGAGATAGGCGCAGATTAAGGCGAAAATGCGTCACGGGTCAGCGCAGAATCGGGACTTGTGGTGGTCTTTTTCCCGGCGCGCTCAGGGCCGGCGGTTGCGGGCCACCCGTCGCCCAATCCAGAAGCTCGACCGTGTGAACGATGGGAATCTGCGTGGCAGATCCGATCTGCATCATGCAACCGATGTTTCCGGCGGCAATCAGGTCGGGATTGCGTGCCTCAAGCGTCTGGACCTTGCGGGTCTTGAGCTGTTTCGAAATCTCGGGCTGCATCAGGTTGTAGGTCCCGGCTGATCCGCAGCACAGGTGGCTGTCGGCGGGTTCAACCACGGTGAAACCCGCGCGCTTGAGCAGATCCTTGGGGAAGGACTTGATCTGTTGACCGTGCTGAAGTGAACAAGCCGCGTGATAGGCAACCGTCAGGCCCTTATCCTCGCCCTTGGGCAGATCGAGGGTCATCAGGACTTCGGACACATCCTTGGCGATCGCCGAAACCCGCGCCGCATCCTCTGCCAGATCGGTATTGCGGAACATGTGACCGTAATCCTTGACCGTCGTGCCGCAACCGCTGGTATTGATCACGATGGCATCCAGACCGCCGCGATCCATCTCAGTGACCCAGGCACGGATGTTGCGGGCGGCCGTGGCGTGGCTTTCCTTTTCCTTGCCCATGTGATGGGTTAGCGCTCCACAGCAACCCTGCCCTTCGGCAATCACCACATCGCAGCCATGTCGTTGCAACAACCGGATCGTGGAATCGTTGATGTCCGTATTCAGTGCCCGTTGCGCGCAACCCGTCATCAGCGCCACACGCTTGCGCCGTGTGCCCTGCGCCGGGAATGTCTGCGGGTCATCATTGCGGCTGACGGGCGGGATTTCTTTCGGGGCCATTTCCAGCATGGCGCGCAAGCGGGCATCCGGCATCAGGAAGGCAAAGGGCCGCCCGATCTTGGCCCCCAGAAGGGCGACGCGAAACCGCATTGGATAGGGCAGAACCCGCGCCAGCACCCAGCGCAGCAGCCGATCAGACAGCGGGCGTTTGTAGTTGTCTTCGATATAGGCGCGGGCATGATCAACCAGATGCATGTAATGCACACCCGAAGGGCATGTGGTCATGCAGGCCAGACAGGACAGGCAGCGGTCGATATGCTTGACCGTCTTTTCATCCGGCACCCGGTTGTTCTCCAGCATGTCCTTGATCAGGTAGATCCGGCCACGCGGGCTGTCCAACTCATCCCCAAGCACCTGATAGGTGGGGCAGGTCGCCGTGCAGAACCCGCAATGCACGCAAGACCGCAGGATCTGGTTCGACCGCGCGATGGCCGGGTCCTTGAGTTGTTCGGGCGTAAAGGTCGTCTGCATGTCAAATCCCCGCCAATGCGCGCAAAAGGGCTGAAAGTGCGATAAGAAGAATGACAGCCACAAGGGCATAGCCCCAGACTGGCAGGCGCGGCCCAAGAATCCGGTGTGTCAGATGGGCCAGTGCTGCGAGTGCGACGCCGGGGGCGGCCATCATGGCATAGGTACTGGTCAGCCCGTCATCCTGCTCCCCTCCTGACGCGAACCAGAGCGCGGCGAGTAGTGCCGCAGAGATACCGATACCCAGAGCCGCCTGCCGTCCCGGAGGCAGCAGACAAAGGGACAAGGCCACCACCACGGGCACGATGATCAACACGATCATGATGCGGCGGCCCGGAGGGGATCGGTCTCGGTCGCAAAGATACCGCGCGGATCGAACTTGGCGCGAAGACCCGCAGAGAGCGCAGCCAGAGATGCCGTTTCGGGCTGTTCCAGGGGAAACTTCGCCAAGGTCGAAGCATCGGCCCGCACTAGCGTTGCATGCCCCTGAAACGGCGCAATCCGCGCACGAAGATCTATCCCCGGAGCCATGCGGAGCCAGATCAGCCCGCCGCCCCAATCATAAAGCACCGCCTCAGCCCCGGCACGGGCCACGATACCGGGCGCGTCCGTCGGTTTGACCGAGATGCGCCAGATATCACCCTCTCCCGCGTGGAAAGGGGCCACATCGCGGATATCGGCCCAGCGTTGCGCGCCTTCCTCGATCTCGCCGCCCAGCATCTCGCGCAATTGCGCAGCGCGATAGGTGACGGATCCGGCGAAGCCCTCGATCCTGAGGAAAGTCCCCTGCCCCGGCCAATGCGCCGCACCGGTCACCTCAAAGGGCGAAGCCAGCGCCTGCGACATGGCCGTGACCGCCGCCGCATCGTTCAGCCCTTTCAGGACCAGCGTCACTGACACTTCGGGCAGGGGCAGGACCTTGAAGGCAACCTCGCTCAGAACGCCCAGACGGCCACGCGATCCTGCCATCAGTTTCACCAGATCATAGCCGGTCACGTTCTTCATGACCCGCCCGCCATTCTTAAGGATGCGCCCCGCACCATCGACAAACCGCACGCCCAGCAGGAAGTCCCGCGCCGCCCCCACCTGTATGCGGCGCGGACCGCTCACATTGGCGGCAACCACGCCCCCGATCGTCGGCGTCCCGCTGGTCCCCAGCAGGCCGCGATGATCCATCGGTTCAAATGGCAAACGCTGACCTTCGGCGGCGAGGGCCGCATCGATCTGTTCCAGAGGCGTGCCGGCCTGCGCCACAAGCGTCAGAGATCCGGGTTCGTGCAGGGTGATCCCCGAAAGGCCACTGGCCGACAGAAGGGTCGCATTGCCCATTGGCACCACTGACCTCGTGCCCCCGCCGATGATGCGCAGAGGCTCCTTGGTCGCGGCAATCACTTCGGCCAGCTCGGCCTCGCTTTGTGGTGTGATCATCTTCATCGTTCCCAAAATACTCCGGGGGTCCGGGGGCAGCGCCCCCGGCACTGGATCAGGCCGCGCGGCGCGCTTCGGATGCAGCCAGAGGGAACACCTTGGCCGGGTTCAGCAACCACTGCGGATCAAACACGTCCTTGACCGCCATCTGGATATCCAGATCGTCGGGTGCGAATTGATTAACCATCAAATCGCGTTTTTCGATCCCCACGCCATGTTCGCCGGTCAGGCAACCGCCCACTTCGACGCAAAGCCGCAGGATGTCGGCACCGAATGCCTCGCACAGTTCCAGATCACCGGGCTTGTTGGCATCGAACAGGATCAGCGGGTGCATGTTGCCGTCGCCTGCATGGAAGACGTTGCCAACGTCCAGACCGTATTCCCTGCTCATCTCACCGATCCGGCGCAAGACGTAAGGAAGCTGGCTAACCGGAATCGTACCATCAAGGCACATGTAATCGTTGATCTGCCCCATGGCGCCAAAGGCCGATTTGCGACCGAGCCAGATCCGGGCACTTTCATCGGCAGATTTGCTTTCGCGCAGTTCGACCGGATTGTGTCGCCGGGCAATGGCAACGATCTTTTCAAGCTGCTCGTCGATCTCGGCGTCCGAACCCTCGACCTCGACGATCAGCAGCGCCTCGCAATCAGGATAACCCGCCTTGGCAAAAGCTTCGGTCGCGCGGATGCAGGGGCGGTCCATGAACTCGATCGCGACGGGCAGCACGCCCGCCTTGATGATGTCAGAGACACATTCGCCCGCCACCTCGTTGCTGTCGAAGCCCATAAGGACGGGCCGCGCACCTTCGGGCTTGCGCAGGATTCGCAGGGTGGCTTCGGTCACCACACCCAGTTGGCCTTCTGACCCGCAGATTACGCCCAGAAGGTCCAGGCCCGGAGCATCCAGATGTGCTCCGCCAATCTCGACCACGGTGCCATCCATCAACACCATCGTCACACCCATCAGATTATTGGTCGTCACCCCGTATTTCAGGCAATGCGCGCCACCCGAGTTCATCGCGATATTGCCTGCAATGGCGCAGGCCAACTGGCTGGAGGGATCAGGCGCATAGAAGAAATCGTTCTCCTGCACAGCGCCGGTCACGCTCAGGTTCGTACGGCCCGATTGCACGCGGACAAAGCGGTTCTCGTAATCGGTTTCAAGCACGGCATTCATGCGCGCCACCCCAAGGATCACGCAATCCGCCGTCGGTAGCGCACCCCCCGCCAATGAGGTGCCGGAACCGCGCGGCACTACCGGCACGCCCATCTCGTGGCAGATTCGCAGGATGTCCGACACTTCCTGCGTGGTCGAAGGCAGCACCGCCACCATGGGCGGGCAGCGATAGGCCGTAAGGGCATCACATTCATAAGCGCGGGTTTCGGCCTCAAGATGGATGACCGCATCGTTTGGCAGGACGTTCAAGAGCCGCTCGACAAGCCGGGGCTTCTTGGCCAGAATCGCGGGATTCGGGGTCGGCATGTCCATCGGGGCGCTCCTCCTGCGTATTGGTAAGAAAATATAACCAATTTATGCCATATGGCAAGTCCTCATCTGACAGTCTAGGAGAGCATCATGACATGGATGGATCGCCTTGGATTGTTCGGGCCGCTGGATCTGGCGGGTTTGACACTGTTGTTCACTGGCTGGCTGTTGATCGGATGGCGGATCGAAGCCAAGGGCCGATGGCGTCCGTCCGTCTCGATCCTGATGGCAGAGTATCGGCGCGACTGGATGCGAATGATGGTCATGCGCCAGACGCGGATTTTCGATGCGCAGGTTCTCAGTACATTGCGGCAGGGTGCGTCCTTCTTCGCTTCGGCCACAATGATCGCCATCGGCGGCGGTTTGGCCCTGATCGGCAATGCAGAACGTTTGCAAGGTGTGGCAAGCGACCTGACGATGACCAGCGATCCGATCTTTGTCTGGGAGGTGAAGCTGCTGGTCACGCTAATCTTTCTTTCCAATGCCTTTCTGAAATTCGTCTGGTCGCACCGCCTGTTCGGCTATTGTGCGATCCTGATCGCTGCCGTGCCGAACGAAGCGGATGATCCCTATGCCTTGCCCCGTGCGGCAAAGGCGGCCGAGGTGAACATCTCCGCTGCGCGCAGTTTCAACCGCGGACTGCGCTCGGTCTATTTCGCGTTGGGAAGCGCGGCATGGGTGCTGGGTGCCTGGCCTTTGATCATCGCCACCGTGATCACACTTTCGGTTCTCTGGCGGCGCGAGTTCGCGTCGCAATCGCGGGCTGTGCTGATCGCTGACACTGATGGAAGCCGGCACACGCAGACGTGAGGGCGCTGAGGGTCAACGTCCTGTTAGTGTTTCGGAATGAGTATCTCCCGCAGCACAAGCCCCGCCATCGCCCTTCTGGTCGCCTGCCTGCCCGCCATGGCGGAGCCGCCGCAAATTCTGGACGTGGAGACTGGCCTTGCCGGGATGGGGTGGCGCTTTGATGTGACGCTCTCACATCCTGACAGCGGTTGGGACCATTTTGCCGATGGATGGGAGGTGCTGGATGCGGCAGGCAATCGCCTTGGCTATCGCGAGCTGTTCCATCCACATGTCGATGAACAACCCTTCACGCGAAGCCTTCGCAACGTGATGATCCCCGATGGCACGACCGAAGTGTTCATCCGTGTCCGTTGCAACCGCGACAACTGGTCCGGCGCCTTGCACCCTGTGGCGTTGAAACGCTAGGGATCAGCGGCGTCCTTCACGCAGCCAGGCACCGACAATCAGACCCGACGCCAGAAGCAGTACCAGCCAAGCAGGCAGCAACGGGGTCTGCCGCAGGTCGCGGGTTTCGAAAGCCTCGCGAGGGGTCAGGCCGATCCAGCCGCGCCCTGCTGCGGGACGTCCCTGGCTGACATTGCGGATAGCAGGGATGCCATCGACCAAAGGCAGGACTCCACCACGCAGCGAGTCGATGGCGGGCTGCATCACCTCGCCCGTGGCAATGGTCTGCTCGAATTCGCGCGGCGCAGCGGGTCCAAGTCCTATCACTGAGGACTGATCGCCATCCGTCAGACGGTAAAGTCCGATCTCTGGTCCCTCATAGATCGCTTCGAACCGTCCGGGGCTGACCTCGGTCAGGGGCAGTTCCACTTCGTCGCCGCTTGGCGTTGTCACCGTGACTGGCCCTGCGCCGTCTTCCAGCGTGCGGCGAATGATCCGCATCGTCTGACCCGTGGGTTCGGCCCAGATCGCCTCTTCCTCAAGCTCGGGTTCCTTCATCATCCAATGGGCCAGTCGTCGCAGCAATTCCAGTTGCGGGCCGCCCCCTTCATAGCCGCGATCCCAGAGCCACGCCTGATCCGACGCCAGAAGCGCGATACGGCCCTCATCCACACGGTCAAGGATCAGCAGAGGTCGATCCTCTACACCCGACATCACGACATTTCCACGCTCTGTCTCAAGGTCGATCTGACGGAGCCACCGACCCCAGGCATCCTCGCCCTCGGGCGCCAGTCCCGCAGTCACCGGATGCCGTTCGCCCAGATCGGTAATCTGGGGCACGAAGCCCTGTTCGATCACGCGGGCGGTGGGGCGGGCCGGCAGGACCGTGGACAAGGGCGAGCGATACAGCGACGCTGCGGTCGCAAAGTCCGGTCCGGCGGCCACCAGTACAGCCCCACCGTTGCGCACATAGGCGGCCACGTTTTCAAGATAGAGCGAGGGCAGAATGCCGCGCCGTTTGTAGCGGTCGAAGATGATCAGGTCGAAATCCTCGATCTTCTCCATGAACAACTCGCGCGTGGGAAAGGCGATCAGCGAGAGTTCCGACACGGGCACGCCGTCCTGCTTGTCTGGCGGGCGCAGGATCGTGAAATGCACAAGATCGACCGAACTGTCGGATTTCAGCAGGTTGCGCCATGTCCGCCCACCCGCATGGGGTTGACCGGACACCAGCAGGACACGCAGACGGTCGCGCACCCCGTTGATCTGCACCAGCGCCGTATTGTTGCGGTCGGTCAACTCGCCCTCAGCCTCGGGCACCGTGAACTGGATCACGTTGCGCCCACCATGCGGCAGCGTGACGGGAAGGTCGAAGGTGCGACCAATCTCGACCTCGTAACGCTGCGGTTCTCCGCCATCGACCGAGATTTCAAGCGGCGCGTTGGTCATGCCTTCGGGCACGGCCCCCATATCCTCGATCCGCAGGGACAAAGTCACAGGCTCCCCGAGGATGGCAAAAGCCGGAGCGTTCTCGATGATCAGACGGCGGTCCCAATCGTCTGGCAGACCCGTGTGCAGCAGATGCAGCGGTGCCGGGAGATCCGGCGCGCGGTCCATATCGTGAATGCGCCCGTCGCTGAGCGCCACGATCCCTGCAATACGGCCACGCGGCTCCTGCGCCAGAGCTTCGTTCAGGGCGGTCATCATCTGCGTGCCGGTATCGCCTTCCCCATCGGGCACTTCGATGCGGCGCACCTCCGTATTGGCGCGAGCAGCCAGTTCGGTTTCCAGCCTGTCCGCCGCCTCAACTGTGCGGACTGCACGGTCGCCCAGCGCCTGACTGGACGAGCCGTCCACCAGCATCAGCACGATGTCGGACAGAGGGGTGCGATCTTCCTCCTGCCAGCCGGGGCCGGTCAGGGCGGCGAGCACCACTATCCCCGCAAGCAGTCGCAACGGCCAGCCGGACAAGCCGCGAACCAGCGCCAGCAAGCCGGCAACCACAACGATCCCGCCCAGAACCGCCAGAACTGCCCAGGGCAGCAATGGGTCAAATATGATCTGCCCCGTCATTGGCCCAACCTGTCCAGAAGTGCAGGCACATGGACCTGATCGGATTTGTAGTTTCCGGTCAGCACATGCATCACCAGATTGATACCGAAACGAAACGCCAGTTCCCGCTGCCGTTCGCCCCCGAAGCCACGCCCGACGGGGTAAAGCGCATTGCCGCGGTTGTCGATCGCCCAGGCTGCGGCCCAGTCATTGCCGCCGATCACAACAGGTGTGACCCCGTCATTGAGATTACGAAACGGCATCCCCTCGATCTGTTCGGCATCGGCAGGGGCGGCTTCGACCCAGACGTCACGGGCCGTATGGCGGCCGGGAAAATCCTGCAAAAGATAGAAGGTGCGCGTGATGACGTGATCCTCGGGGATCGGCTCCAGCGCGGGAATGTCCAGTGAGGCGGCCAGTTGTTGCAGCTTGCGTCCATTGGGGCTGGCTGCGCCGAAACCGGCCACATCTGCGTCGCGTGTATCGAACAGGATCATGCCACCCGATCGCAGGTAACGGTTCAGTTTCTCATAAGCTTCAACCGAAGGAGTCGGCTGATCCGGAGTGATCGGCCAATACAGAAACGGAAACAGGCCAATTTCGTCAGTTTCCAGATTGACGGCCATCGGTTCGCCAGGTTCGACCGAGGTGCGGAAGAACAGTGTCTCGGACAGGCCGCGCAAACCAGCTTGCGCCATCTCGTCCAGTTGGCGGTCGCCCGTCACGATATGCCCCAGTTTCAGTTCTGTCGTCGCGGCTATGGCAAAGGCATCATCGGCCAAGGCATCGCGCGGCATGGCGGACAACGCCGCCACGACGATCACCGCGGCCCGCGCGCCAAGCAAACGACCCGACAGCGCAAGCGAGGCGATCACGTCAGCCAGCAACAGGGCTAGGGCACCTGCCAGCAGCCAGCCCGCCAAAGGGGTTTCCGCCGGTCGGGACAACCCTTCCACCGGGATACGGGACGGCCAGCTTGCAGGTTCCAGCACGGTATCCGCCGACATCGTGTTGCGTGCGATGCGGCGGTCGCCACCATCGTACAGACCGGGGCGCAGGTCAGGGCCGAGCGAGTCGGAGAGAAGCGCCGCACCATCAACGCCAGGCAGGGTCTGCGCATCCTGCACCCGGCCTGCGCCATCCAGAACAGTCACGGGTTGCCACGTCGTGCCTTCCATATCCTCGGCATCCAAACCTTGCCCCAGTGAGGATACCGCGAGACGATCCAGCATCCGCACGAACAAGCCAGAGAGCGGAAGACTGGACCATTCCGCATTGGCGGTCACGTGGATCAGCACGACCTGCCCTTGTCCGACGGGTTTGCGTGTTACCAAAGGCGTGCCATCGGTCAGTTGCGCGATCACACGGTCGGCCAAGGTCGGGTCGGGCTGCGCCATGACCTGCGCGGTCACGGTGACGTCATCCGGGATCGGGAGGCCGAAAAAGGGGCTGTCCTCGCTAAAGGTTGCCAGCGTCTTGGGATCGCCCCAACTCATCGCGCCGCCAACCGTGCGACCACCGGCCCGCAAACGGACGGGCATAAGGGGATGCTCCTCGGTCCGGCTCACCTCGCTTGCAGCAAGGCGGGGGCCTGCAAAGCGCAGCAAAAGACCGCCAGCTTCGGTCCATTCCATCAACGCGTCTTCTTCGGACGGTGACAAGGTTGCCACATCGGCCAGAATGACGACGTCGGGATTGGCCGGCAGCACATCGGCCAGACCACCCTCCAGCAAATCGGCGTTTGGTGCCAAGGCCTGCCGCAGGTAATGCAGCGGAGACAGCAGTTCCAGCCCCTCGCGGTCATCGCGCCCGGCAATCAGCGCCACTTCACGGCGGCTGAGGCTGTCGTCGGACAGCGCCACAGCACCGGCGCTGCGGATGCCTTCGATCTCGAAACGTGTGATTCTGGCACGCAATTCCGCAGGCAGACTGGCTTCGGTCAGGGCTTCAGTCTCGCCCGCCTCGAAACGCAGCGGCAGCGTAGTCAGGATACGCGGTGTCCCGGAAGGGTCCAGACCATGCGCCGCGATCGTGAATTCCTGTGCACCACCGGCCGCAGCCCGTCTTGCCGCCAGTTGCAGCACACCATCCTGATAGACAGCGGGCAAAAGCGCCACGGGTGTACGACCCGACGCAATCACACGCACCGGGCCATGAGATTCAAGCGCCTCCAGCATAGTGTCGCGGCCATCCATTGTCAGACCGTCCGTGAACCAAAGCGTCTCGAACCCGCCTTCTGGCAACAATTCAACTGCGCGGGCAATCATGTCGGAGGTGGCTGTCCACGGCTGCGGGGCCAGCCCTGCGATGCGAGATCGCCACAGATCTGCGGACTGAAACGCGGCCTCCTCGGGGGCAGTCAGGCGCAAGACGGCCGCTGTGCGTCCCTCGCGTCCGGCTTCTGCCAGAAGCCGATCGGCCAGCTCGGCACGGCTGGTCCAGTCCTGCGCTCCCGGCCAGCCGCCGTCCATCACGATCAGAACCGGGCCCGTGCCCGGCTGACGATCCTGCTGCGGATTCAGGACAGGGCCCGCCAAACCGACGATCACCGCCGCCACAGCCAGCATCCGCAGCAACAAGAGCCACCAAGGCGTGCGGTCCGTGACGCTGTCATCATCCTTGAGGCCCAGCAGCAAGGCTACGCCGGGAAAGCGGCGGCGGATCGGTGCGGGCGGGACCGCGCGCAAGATGATCCAGAGGATCGGCAGCGCCAAAAGCCCCAGCAGCAACCACGGGGCCGCAAAGCCTATGGGACCAAGCATCATGTCCCAGCCCCCCGTTCCAGCGCGCGCCAGATCCACAGCAGCGCTGATTGCGCCGAGGCATCAGTGTGATGGCACTGATATTGCCAACCGGTCGCGGCGCAGAGATCGGACAGTTCCGCCTTGCGTTCTGCCAGCCGTTCCAGATAGCGCCCGCGCAGATCACCAGCCTTCAGGGTTTCATGGGCCAATGTGCCGCCCATGCTCTGGAAAATCGTGCGGCCTTGAAAGGGGAATGCTTCTTCGGTGGGGTCCAACACTTGTAGAAGAATACCACGCACACCACGATCAGCGGCTTTGGTCAAAGCAGCCTGCACGGGGGCAATATCCGAAAGGAAATCAGACACAAACATGGCCCGCGCCTGCGGAATCATCGCCCGCGCTTCGGGAATGCCATAGTCGGTTTCGTCATCGCGGCTGAGCATTTCGGCGAGGCGCAGAAGTTGAGCATTGCCCCGGCGCGGAGGCAGGGTCGTGCCGGTCAGACCAACCCGTTCGCCACCGCGGACCAGAAGCACCGCGACCGACAGTGCCAATAACCGGGCACGATCGGCCTTTTCAGGCAAGTTAGGGTCTGATGTGAAACGCATCGAAGCGGCCTGATCGACCCAGAGCATCACACTTTGCGCGATTTGCCATTCCCGTTCGCGCACGAATTGGGTGTCGCCTCGTGCGGAGCGGCGCCAGTCGATTGTCCGGACCGGATCACCCTGCTGCACTGGCCGGTATTGCCAAAAATCATCCCCCTGTCCGGCGCGGCGGCGACCATGTTCGCCCAGCAGCACGGTGCCTGCCAGATGCTCGGCCCGCGCCAGAAGCGGGGGGAAGCGGGCGGCCTCGGCCTCGGCTCTTGCGCGCAGGGTCAGGGGTTGGGTTTGTGTCACGCCGCCGCCTCGATCCGCGTGATGCGGGCGGCGGTGTCGGTGATCAGGCCAGTCAACGTATCGCCACGGGCACGGGCGGCGAAGTTCAGCGCCATCCGATGCGTCAGCACGGGCCGCGCCATCGCGACCACATCTTCGACAGAAGGAGCAAGCCGTCCTTGCAGCAGCGCCCGCGCCCGCACCGTGAGCATCATGGCCTGCGCCGCACGCGGACCGGGACCCCATGCCACGGTCTGACGCACACGGTCATCAGCTGTGGCATCATCGGGGCGGAAGGCGCGGACCAGATCAAGGATCGCTTCGACCACGGCGTCACCCACGGGCATCCGCCGCAGCAGGGTCTGCGCCGCAAGCAATTCGCCATCGGTAAAGACCTGATGTGCCTCTTCCTCGGCCACGCCTGTGGTGGCGATCAGAATATCCCGCTCGGTTGCGCGGTCGGGATATTGCACGTCGATCTGCACCAGAAAACGGTCAAGCTGCGCTTCGGGCAGCGGGTAAGTGCCTTCCTGTTCGATAGGGTTCTGCGTTGCCAGCACATGGAACGGCGTGCCAAGCGGGCGATCCTGCCCGGCGACGGTGACGCGGCGTTCTTGCATCGCCTGCAACAGCGCGGATTGCGTGCGCGGGCTGGCGCGGTTGATCTCATCCGCCATCAGAAGCTGACAGAAGATCGGGCCTTCCACGAAACGAAAGGCACGGCGGCCATCTGCATCGGTTTCCAGCACCTCGGACCCAAGAATGTCGGCAGGCATCAGATCAGGCGTGAATTGCACGCGGTTGCCATGCAGACCCATCACGGTCGACAGGGTTTCCACCAGACGGGTCTTGCCCAGACCCGGCAGACCGATCAGCAGGCCATGCCCGCCGCACAGCAGCGCCGAGAGCGTCAGGTCCACGACCTGCTCCTGCCCGATGAAACGGCGCGTGATTGAGGAGCGGGCCTGCGCCAGCTTGTCCTCAAGCGCCTCGATACCGGCAACCAGATCGGCGTGATCGGACATGGCAATCCCTCCTTTGAACCCTAACTTGTTATGATGATAGTATCGCGCGAAAGGGAAATGGCAAAAGCAATGAGCGGACAAATGATCGTGACCCCGTCGGCAGAGGGTATCGCTGCCTCTGTCAAGGCAGCCAAAGGGCGGGGACTGCCGCCTGTGCACCTATGGGACCCACCCTTCTGCGGCGATCTGGACATGCGGATCGCGCGCGACGGCACATGGTTCTATCAGGGCACACCGATCGGTCGCCCCGGGCTGGTACGTCTGTTTTCGACGATTCTGCGCAAGGATGGGGATCAGTACTTTCTGGTTACTCCGGTCGAGAAGGTTGGGATCACGGTTGACGACGCGCCTTTCGTGGCAGTGGATTTCGATGTCGCGGGCGAAGATCGGGGCCAGCGTCTGACGTTTCACACCAATGTTGGCGACAGCGTGACGGCGGGCCCCGCAACGCCGCTGCGTTTCGTGCGAGATCCCGAAACTGGTGAGCCATCGCCTTATGTGATGGTCCGCGCCGGTCTGGAGGCTCTGATTGATCGCAAGAGTTTCTACCGGCTTGTCGAGCTTGGAACCGAACATATGGTCGATGGGACGGAATGGTTCGGCATCTGGTCTGATGGTGCGTTCTTCGGCATCATTCCTGCAGCGGACCTACCCTGAGACAGAGCCGCTTTCGGCCGTCTCCGGCTTGGGCTGCATCAGCAGCACGAAAACACCGGGTAGAGTGCTGAGCAGGAACATAAGCCCGAAGGCAAGACTCGCAGCGAAACCTTCGGTCGCGCTGGCGCCTATCACTGGGAAAAGGGCTGCCGCGGCGCCCTCGCGTAGACCCCAACCGCTGATCGAGACGGGGATCAGCATCGTGAAGAGGATCAATGGCACCACGATCAGCACTGCCGTAACGGCCATAGTCGTACCTGTGGCACGCGCGCACAGGGCAAAAGCCAGCAGGTTCAACGCGGTGGTTCCAAGGCTGAGAAGCACCTGATGCGGCAGAACTGCGGGTGTCAGAACAGCGGTCCTGAATGCGGCGATCCAGTCCCTGATATGGCCCTGAATGCCCCTATTGCCGCGGCTGACTGCCAACAGAATACCCCCTGCCAGAACCAGAGCAAGCATGGAAACCGCCACCAAACGCAGCACCCAATCAGGTAGAGAGATGCCACCGGGGCTGATCCAGACCATCAGAACTGCTGCCGCCGTCACCACGAACAATACAAGTTGTCCGGCCAATCGTTCGAACACGACCGCCTGGCCGGCACGTTTCAAACCGGCCTCATGTCGGGCACGGACAGCGCGGCCCGCGTCGCCCAGCACACCGCCCGGCAAGGACTGGTTCACGATCTGAGACAGATAGTATTCGCGCATTGCCCGCCCGACCGGAATGGTCTGACCCAAGGCGCGGGCCGTCAGCCGCCACCGCAAGGCTGAAAACAAGGTCTGCGCCGTCAGCGCCACAACCGCCGCCAGAAGCCAGCGAGGATCGGCGGCAAGCAGCAGCTTTAGCGCGGCAGGACCATCCACCGCTTGCCAAAGAAGCGCCAACAAGGCCAGCGTTACGGCAAGGCGGAGAAGTCTCATCATCACGGGGCGCGAGAACATGGACTCAGCCTCCGTTCATGGATGTGACGGGCAAGGACGCCCCGGTGGGCGGCGCGGTGCTGAATGCCTCAAGCAAGAGGTCGCGCATCGCCTCCATAGGCAGGACGGGTGAGGCCTGCTCAGGTATCATGCCACGCGTCCAGCCCCAATCCGCCACATGTTCCAGCAGATCAGGAGGGCCGATCAGGTGGACGGGAACATCGCTTCGCTCGTCCAGCGCGATGAAACCTGCGGCCTGATGATCGCCCAGAACGATCATCAGCGGCGGGTCGTCAGCGTGGCGCAGAGCATAGTCGACGATCACCTCCATCGCATAGGTGATCGACATCCGATATTGCGCACGGACGCGGTCATGGTCGCGCCAGACAACATCAGGACGATCGTCCGACATGGCCATATCGTTGAAGACAGACCCGTCGCCCAGATCCTCCCACGGGATCAGGCGCGGAATCGGCACCCATGGCGCATGAGAGGAGATCAGGGCCACCTGCGCGAACAACCGTTGGTCGGAAGCATCATTACGCAAAAGTCGGTCCAGCGCGGCCAAGGTGAACTGATCCGGCATGGTGACCCAGTTGAAGGGGAGCCCGCGATAGCCAAGGTCGGCAGCGGGCAGCACCGTATCGAAACCCATAAAGTCCGCTTCGGGCCAGTCCAACGTGATGGCAGGCATAACGGCGGCAGTATGAAAGCCTGAGCGCGCGGCGATGTGAAACAGCGTCTCGCGTCCACTGGCGATCGCGGCCTGATAGCGAGCCTGCCCATCAACTCGCATCCCGTTGGCAAAGGTGGCATGCGCGAGCCAGCTTTGCCCGCCGCGTGTAGGAGAATCCAGATAGGCCGACCGCATGGCAAGACCGGCTTGTTCAAGGCGCTTGGTCGCCTTGGCAAGCAACGGTCGGTGTTCCTCGGCGTAGAACGGAGTGTCGAGGCTTGTCCGCCCATAGCTTTCGACAAAGATCACAAGCACGTCGCGGTCGATCCGGTCCAGTAAACCGGACTGCGCTGCGAAGGGATCCGCGCGAGCCAGTTCATTGAAAGCGCGCAGATCAGCTATCGTGTCGCGAACCAGCACCGCGCGCTCGACCCCGACACGCGCGGTAAAGGCGGCTCCCGGTGCGTTGAAGGGCACAGGCCAGCGCGCCATGATCGCGCCGACATCCATCACGGCAAGACCCAGTGCGAGCACAGCCCCGCCGCCTGCGAAAAGATGTGCCGGTCTTGGCAGGGACAGCCTGGCCCATACGCTCATTGCCCACCACAGGCTTGCGGTCAGTCCAAGAAGCGCGACGACCGCGCCAATCACTGCACCGATCGCGGCCCAAAGGCCTACAGAGCCCCAGAGCAGACGAAACGCCGCCTCCATCAGCGGCAGGTCACCCACAGGATTGAAGCCGCGCATGAAGGAGGTGAACATCGCGAAATCGGCGGTTTTCAGCACAACGATCACTGAGAGGACGACGACGAGGACCCCACGCAGCAGGCGTCCGGTCCGCCCATCGCCGATCACCGGCAGGGCCAGAAGCAGCACAACCCATTCCAGCGAAAGAACTGCAAGAGCCGCCCATGTCATGGCGGCCGGGTGATTGGGCTGAATCAGAACCACATGGAGTAGAGTGGCGGCCAGAACAGCAGCACCTGCGGCGCGCAGGAAGGGCAAGCTCACGTCTGATGCCTCCAGAGCCAGAGGATGTCGCGCCCGAAGGACCAGATCAAGGCCAAGGCCGCGCCCAGGGCGACAGAGAGAGCTATCCCCCCGCTGACGACAGGGGCTTGCAACGCAATCAGGGCCGCAATCTGGATCACGCAGACAACCTTGCGTCCAAACCTGTCAGGAAGAGGTGCCGCCATCCATGGCAGACTCCAGGAGGCCGCGACAAATCCATAGCGCATCACGCCCAACAACAGCACCACTGGCCCCACGCTGCCGTCGGCAAGTGCCAGCAAGGACAACAGCAGGGCAAGCGCTGCGTCCACCTCCATATCGAAGCGTGCGCCGAACTGCGACGAAAGCCCGCTCCGCCGCGCGAGAAAGCCATCCACACCGTCCAGTGACAGAGCCGTGGCTGCAACCAAAGCGACACCCCAGCCATTCAGGACATCATCGCTCAGCCCGGGTGCCAGCAGCGGAGTCAGAAGTGTTGTCCCCAACCCGGCGCGCAGCAGGGTGACCGCATTGCAAAGACCGAACCGTGGATGGGGATAGTGATGAGGAAGTTGACGCCAGAGAAATCCGACACCCAGAACGAACAGCGTGACAGAGGCCAGCGCCCCCATTGCAGAGGGAAGAACGAGCAGATGCAAGCCCAGTATCGCGGTCAGCGTCACAACCGCCGACGTCAAAAGCCCCGCACGCGGCGCCATCGCACGCGTCGGAGCAGCAGGTATGGCATCTGGCGGCATCAAGATCATCCAGCAAAGATAGTTTACATCGCGGGCAGTCAAGGAAGGTGGGGACACACAGCGAAACACGGGCGGCATCTTGCCTTGAAGGCGGGTGTCTGGACAGGAAACTTGACCGACACCGTGATCCGACTACGTCTGTAGAGGTCCATATCGGGGGAGCCATGAAGCCGCAACTGGATCATTACAAGGCACCTGCACGCTGGTTGCACTGGTCAGTGGCGCTTCTCGTTCTGGGGATGCTGCCGGTCGGTTACTTGATGGTGCAGGAAGGATTGAGCCGCCCGGTTCAGAATGCCCTGTTTCTGTTTCACAAGAATACCGGTGTGATCGTGGCGCTTCTGGTGGCTGCTCGCCTGTTCTATCGTTGGCGCAACCCGCCGCCACCGCTTCCGCGCAGCTTGCCGCTTTGGCAAAAGAGAATATCGGCCTGGACGCATGGCCTTTTATACGTGCTGATCGTGTTGATGCCTGTCTCGGGTTATGTGCGCGTCAGGGCGGGCGGATTTCCCATCGAGATGCTGGATGCGATGGGGATCGGGACCTTGCTGCCAAAATCCGATGCCTTGGCCAACTCTGCCAAGTCGCTGCACTACGCAGGGGCCTGGGCGCTGGCCGTTCTGGTTGCGCTGCATGTCGGAGCAGCCTTGCACCATGCGCTGATCAAGCGCGACGGGATCCTTCAGCGGATGTGGCCCGCGCGCGATTGAACCGACAAAGCCTGATTGAACAAAAGGACAGACCCTGCCCGTGACCTATCAGGCCCGACAGTCGGATATCTTGCGCGCGTATCGTTTAAGCCGTGCAGACCCTGCACGTCCCGCGATACCGTGGGCCCGTCCTTTTTTTGCTGTGCTGACCCTTGGCATCACCGTGATCACTGGTCTCGCTGTCGCGGCTTTCGTGTCAGAGTGGACGGCTTGGGCCGTTCTTGCGATGGCCTTGATCCTGCCCAGTCTTTTGTGGATTGCAGGCGGGGCGGCAACTGCGCTGACCGGATTGATCTGTGCGGCACCGGCCAGCCCCAAACCACCGCATGGGTGGGTGCCAAGTGGGCTTAGTGCGATCCTGCTGCTCCTGTGCCGTGAAGATCCCAAGGCAGTCGCCTCACGTCTGATCGCATTGTCCCGACAACTCAAGGACGCAGGGTTAGAGACACATACACGCCTGATCGTCCTGTCCGACACGTTCGGGGAGGACGCGGTTTCGGCCGAAGAGGCCGCCCTGAGACCATTGATTGCCAATGGATTGATCCGATATCGACGCAGGACCGACAACACGGGCAGAAAGCCCGGCAATATCGCCGAATGGTATGACCGGGAAGGCGGCGATTACGCTACCATGCTTGTGCTTGATGCGGACAGTCGGATGAGCGGGGCACGGATCGCCCGGATGATCTGGAAGATGGAGAGCACACCATCGCTTGGCCTTTTGCAGGCGGGAATGACATTGGCGCCAGCCCGCAGCCGTTTCGGACAGGTGCAACGGACAGCGTCGCGCCTGCTGGGGCCACCTTTCGCAACAGGTCTGGCTGTATGGGCTGCGGATACGGCAAACTACTGGGGCCATAACGCGCTGATCCGCACCGCTGCCTTTGCCAAGGCCGCGCATCTGCCACGTCTATCGGGTCGCGCGCCTTTTGGTGGCGACATCCTGAGTCATGATTTCATCGAGGCCGCCATCATCCGCGGCACCGGATGGACGGTGGAATTCGACCCCGATTCAGCGGGAAGTGCCGAGGACGGGCCGCAGGAGCTGGCCGAATTCCACCAACGGAACCGGCGCTGGTGCCAGGGGAATCTGCAACATATCCGTCTGATCGGGTGGCCAGGGTTGCATCCTCTCAGTCGATTGCACATTGCCTCGGGGATCTTCAGCTTTCTGGCGGCTCCTGTCTGGCTTGCATTGGTTGTTCTGATGGGATCGGGCCTTGTGATGATGGAAAGCGGGCTTCCCTTTGCCATGATCCTAGGTGTTCTGATGGTGCCGAAGTTCTGCGGTGTCTGGCGACTGATGGGTCCCCGCTCGACTGTGTGGCGCAGGCGCATCGCGCTCAAAGCTTTTGCCGGAGAACTGGCGGTGTCGAGCCTGCTTGCCCCGATCGTGATGCTGCATCACACCGGTGCCGTTCTGTCGGTTCTGGCGGGGCGGGACTGTGGGTGGAAGCGACCGAACCGGGTCGGGATCACTCTGCCACAAGGATTGCCCGAGGCAGTGGTCGGGCTGACGCTGACCGCCCTCGTCGTCACTCTGAACCCGGTGGCGGCCGTCTGGATTGCCCCGGTGGCCGGACCGATGATCGTCGCTCCTGTTTTGATCCGCTGGATGAACGGTGTCAGGCCCCGTCGGATGGAGCCGACCCCCGCAACCTGACATTGGCTGCGACAGGCCGGTGGTCCGAGGCCGCGCGGATGCCCGGTCCGTCAAGGGCGCGCATATCTTCGACCCGACCGGGTGCCGTCGTCAGAATGCGGTCCAACGGCAGAAACGGGCGTCCGACCGGAAAACTCGGGCAGGCAGGTCCCAGAAGCGCTTGCCCCAGAAGGCGTGGTGACAGGGCCAATCCGCCCCAAGGCCGCCATTCGTTCAGGTCACCGATCAAGACTGTTTGTCGGTCTGACCGGCGGCGCAGATGCTGTCCGATCACCCGCATCTGTGCGATCCGCGCGGGCTGGCCCAAAGACAGATGCGTGCCGATTACCCGAAACGGTCGCCCGTGATGCATGGCGTCGATCACGACAGCGCCCCGGTGGCAGTGACCGGGCAGGTCCAGAAGAACGGCATCCTCGATCTGGATATCCGGGGCCATGAACAGAATGATGCCCAGAAACCCGTGACTTTCAGGTCCCCAACGCAAGTGCAACGCCGCATGGGCGTGGCGCAGACCGGTGGCAGCCTCGATCCTTGGTATGTCCAGAAAACCGCGATGAGGGCGGACGTCCTCATCAGCCTCCTGTAGCACAAGGATACCTGTTCCCGGCAGTGCCACCTCTGACAGCAGGACATCTGCGGTGCGGACTGGATCGACGCGTCCATCATTGCCCTTGCCGCGATGGATATTCCAACTGACGCAGGTCAGCGTGGGATCGGTATCCGTGTTCATCCGTTCATCAGGACAGAAACGACGCTGCGCGACGTGGCACCGCTTGTGCGCTGTCATGAACGGGCAGCAGGGCCGCGCTGGCCTGGGGTGAGAGGCCACAGTCAAAAAGAACATCCGTGCCCAGCGCAAAAACACGCATATCCGGGCGGATGCAATCAGCCAGTTTCAGACGCGGTGACGCTGTGGTCAGCGCCGCAGGCCCTGCCCCGATCAGCAGGGGCGCGACTGCAACCTGCATCCGCGTCAGTAACCCGGCCTCGAGAAATGTCGAAATGGTGATACCGCCACCTTCGATCAACAGGGTCGACAGACCCGCGTCATGCAAGGCGCTCAGAATGGCGCGCGGACGGAATGTGCCGTCAATCTGCGGCAGACGGATCACCTCTACCCCTGTGGGGCGGGGACGCTCGACCGCCTGGATCACGAAACGGCGCGTGCCATCCGCACGCAGAGCGGGGGCGTCATCCGGCAGGCGGCCCTTGGGGTCGATCACGATCCGCGCCGGGTTCGGGCCGCTGCACAGTCGCACGGTCAGACGCGGATTGTCATGCAGGGCAGTTCCTACGCCGATCACCACGCCATCGACCAAGGCGCGCATCCGGTGCAGATGGGCCAGTCCGTCGGGGCCCGATACGTCGCGCGCATCACCCGCCACTGTCGCCACACGCCCATCAAGTGACTGGCCGATCTGGGCCACCGTCACAGGACCAAGATCACGCCGGGCAAGCGGCCCATAGAGGGCCAATGCCGCACGTTCACCGTCGGACCAGTCACCACAACAGGGGCAAGCCCGACCGGCACGGACGGCAAGGATACGGTCCCAGACATCGGGGGTCACGGTCACGTTGTGCATCGCTGTCCTCCTTGGTTGTGGGTCATGCCGTTCCCTTCGGCAAAGCCAGAAGGTCACGGTGGCCAATATGGCAAATCGCGGTATCCGCCGCGCTTGTTCGCGCGGCCCCCCATGTCTTGGCCGCGGATTCACCGGCCTCATGCGCGGCCTGTGCGATACCCTGCAGCAGTTCGCGGTGCAGGGCGGCGTGATTCTTGGTCAAACGCCACGGGCTGTCGGCTTCGACAATGTCGTAGCCAGCCGCTCCGAAGACTTCGGCGATCACGGCGGCAGCGTCAGGGCCGAGGGCCGGACCGAAACCCTTGTCGCCGCGTTGGTGGCGGTTGAACGCAAGCGTGACCGCAGCGTCATCGGTGTCGGCAGGAGACCACCGCATGATACCATCATAATTGAGTGCCGCGTAGAAAGGCAGGCCATGTGCGGACAGACGCTCTGCCAGCCTCGCTACCCAGTTGCGCGAGCACAGGTCCAGCAAGGCCGAGGCGGTGACTAGGCTTGCTCCCTCAAGCGGCAGAGAGTCCAGATCGCGCAGGTCGATCCGATGGGTCGTGGCCCGCTGACCTGCAGCGTCGGCGGCAATGGTCAGAAGTTCGGGGTCGTTGTCCACCAGTCGCCAGCTTGCCGGTGCCGCCAGATGCCCGGCAAAGGCGCGGATCGTCGATCCGGTGCCGCAGCCCAGATCAACGATCACAGGTTTGAGGCCCGCTGCATCCGCCGCTGCCGACAACAAGGAGGGGTCCCGCGCCGCATGGTCGGCGGGTTCACGCAGGGCCAGCCAGTCGGCGGAAAAGCCCATGGATCAGATCTCCGCCTCAAACCAGCCGCGCGCCAAGTGGCTTTCGTGAAGGGTGATACGCAGTTTCTTGACGCGGCCCGCGTCCTTGAGCGCACCGGCGCGCACCTTGGCGGCCATCTCGCGGAAGATGTGCCCTGACAGGAACTCGGTCGTCGTGAAGATGTTCTTAAACTGTGGCACCTCGTCCAGGTTCTTGTAGCGCAGCGGTTCCAGAACGGCGGCCAATGCTTCGATCGCCAGCCCGATATCGACGACCAAGCCATGCTCGTCGATGTCATCCGCGAAGAAAGCCGCGTCTACAGTGAATGTCGCGCCGTGCATCCCCTGAGCTGGCCCGAACAGAGGCGAGGGAAATGAATGGGCGATCATGATATGGTCACGGACTTCGACGGCGTACATTTGGGCTCCTTCGGGGGACGTTCAGTAGTTGCGTTCAATAACGGATGCGGTGGCAAAGAGTTCCCGGCGCGGCCAGAATGCCGGCGTAGGAGTCGGGCAGCTCGGCAAAGTCGGTCTCTCCGGAAATCAGTACGTCAAGGCGATCATCGCACAGAAGGTCAAGCGCCTTGGCAAGACGGCGGCCATAGCTCCAGCGTGGAAGGCGCTGGGCCGGGATGTTCCCGACTTGTGAACTGATCAGACGCAGGCGGCGACTGTGGAACGCCCCGCCCAGCGGCACCGATACCGGCCCGTCGCCGTGCCAGCTGGCCTCGACAACCGTGCCTTCCTGCCCGGCGAGGGACAATGCCAGCGTCAGTCCAGACTCGGACGCGCTGGTGTGAATGACGACATCACAGTCTTGCGGTGCGGCATCCGGCAGGGCGAAGTCTGCGCCAAGTGACTTTGCAAGACCGGTTCGGTCTTGGTTGATATCCACCAAGGTGACCTCGGTCCCCGGCAAGCGCGCGGCAAGGCTGGCCACCAGCGCGCCGACCACACCGGCACCGATCACGGCGATACGGTCCCCGGCACCTGCGCCACTGTCCCAAAGGATCGTGAGCGCGGTTTCCATATTTGCAGCAAGCACCGCCCTTTCAGGTGGAAGCTGGTCCGGCAGCGGAGTCAGTGCGGTCTCGGGCAAGCGATAACGTGTCTGATGGGGAAACAGGGCAAAGACTGCGCGCCCCTTCAGCGGTCCTTCGACAACACGTCCGACGCTGCAATATCCATACTTGACCGGATAGGGGAAATCTCCCTCCATCCCCGGACCGCGCATGCGGCTGTATTCCGATGCCGGAACGCGGCCCGCCGCTACAAGCCGTTCGGTGCCCCGACTGATGCCCGAGAACAACGCCTCGACCAAGACCCCCTCACCGATCTGGCCGGGTCTGATCTCGACCCTGTCCGGGGCCACGCACCATAGAGCTTCGGCGGTCATTTCAGCAGATGTCCCGACTTCGCGGCCTTGGTGGCCAGATAACGCGCGTTCTGCGCCGTCTGCCCCACCTGCAACGGCACCCGTTCCGCCACGGTGATACCCTGCGCCTGCAACATCGCGACCTTGGCCGGATTGTTCGTCAGCAAGCGGACCGCAGCAATTCCCAACCGCGCCAGAAGGGCCGAACCAATGCGGAAATCGCGTTCATCGTCATCAAAGCCGAGGTGGTGGTTGGCCTCTACGGTATCAAAACCCTGATCCTGAAGGGCATAAGCGCGCATCTTGTTCGCCAGACCGATCCCACGCCCTTCCTGATTGAGGTAGAGAAGGACCCCGCCTCCCTCTTCGGCCATGGCGGCAGTGGCGGCGTGCAGTTGCGGGCCGCAATCACATTTCAGGCTTCCCAAAACGTCGCCCGTGAAACAGGCCGAGTGAAGACGGACCAGAACCGGCGCGGTCCGGTCGGGTGTGCCGATCTCGATCGCATAATGCTCGATCCCGCCATCATCCGGGCGATAGACGTGCACGCGTCCGGTTTCATGCGCGGCCATCGGCAGCCGGGCGGAGGCGACAGGATGTTGCACGCGAGCCCGGGTCAGTTCGGCCAGGATCACGCCTGCCTCCATAATGGAGAGACCGTGCCGCACAGCCTCGGCCAATCCATCTTCGACCGAAAGCACCAAGGCTGCGGGCAACAGCTGAGAGGATTTCGCCAAGGCGATGGCCGCATGATGGATCGTGTTGCCCGGCATCAGGCGAGGCCGGGATCTTTCCACCGGATGGACCATGCCACGCGGCGCGGCGCGTGTCGGATCAGCCAAAGCCAGCACCCCTTCAAGCCCAAGCTGCACGGGCAAAGGAAAGGCCACCACATCCGTCTCGGGCAGATCGGTTATATCCAGTGCTGCCGCTCGGTTGCGCGTCAGGATCACCTGTGCAGCCGCGCCACCCGCCATCAAGGCCGCGTAGCGATCGACACTCAGCGTTTCGAGGGGGACAACAAGGCAGGCCATACTGTCCCCCGTCAGGACAACAGGAAGCCCCAGCCGGAGATCACCCTTGAGGCGCATCAGACGTTCGAGGGCGCTGGGCGCCAGAAGGGACGTGGCAGGATTTTCCGCCACGCGAGCAGGTCTCAGTGCATTCATGTCGTAACCAGGATTCCAGATATCACCGTCAACGTAGTGTTACAAAACCGCAGACAAGCCCATGCGTTGTATTTCGGCGGTTATCGTCAGGTCGTGCGCGATCTTATGCTTACACGGTCTGGACCTTGGCTAAGTTGCACTATGTGAACACTTCTTGAGTTTTTTCCACATCACCAGAGGAGACGTGGCTTGGCCCTGACAACTTGGCTTGGTTTGTTGCGTTCACTCGTGATCTATCACAATCCGGTGAGGACGGGTCCGTTGCGTCGCTTCTATCGCGATCTGCTGCGCCCCGGTGATCTTGTCTTCGATGTCGGCGCACATGTCGGCACAAGAGCGCGGGCCATGCGCGCCGCAGGGGCAAGGGTCGTGGCGCTGGAACCGCAGGAACCTTTCTCGACATTTCTGCGCCGGACCCTGCCGCGTGATGTCCGTCTGGTCGAAGCGGCGGCCGGCGGCGTGGAGACCGTTGCGGAGATGGCGGTGTCTTCGCTGCATCCCACGGTTTCGTCTCTGAAGGCGGGCTTTGCGGATGAGGCCGGGTCTGCCCCCGGTTTTGGTCATGTCCGGTGGGACCGGGTTCAACGGGTGCAAGTAACAACCCTGGACCGATTGATCGCCGAGGAAGGTCTGCCACGCTATGTCAAGATCGACGTGGAAGGCTTTGAGCTGGAAGTGCTGTCCGGCCTCAGCCAACCGGTCGAGATGGTCTCGGTCGAATATCTGCCCGGACTCCCTGATCTGACCCTGTCCGTGATCGACCGGCTGCAACAGCTTGGGTCCTACAGGTTCAATCCGGTCCGGGGTGAATCGGGTCGTTTTCTGTGGGATGACTGGCGCGATGCGGAATCGACGCGGACCTGGTTGAAGGGTCTGGCTGCCGATGGTCCATCAGGTGATCTTTACGCGCGGCTTGATGGCTGACCGCGCAGTAGTTCCGCGAATGCGTCGAACACGACAGGATTGGCCGTCAGCACAGTGCCGGACCGTTCGGGCCGATCGTGGGGATCAAGGGCGGCTGTCCGCGCACCGGATTCATGCAGGATGACCAATCCAGCAGCGATATCCCATTGTTGCAGGCGGCGCTCCCAGAAGCCGTCCAGCCGACCGGTGGCCACATAGGCCAGATCCAGCGCCGCAGCCCCCATACGGCGCACTCCGGCGCAATGCGGCATCAGTCGGCCAATATCGGCGGCGTGGTCGTCGATATGGGCCATGTCCCCAAAGGGTATCCCCGTGCCGAACAGGGCCGAAGACAGGCTTTCGGTTCTTGAAGCGGAGATAGGTGCACCGTTCAGATGCGCGCCTTGACCGAGACTGGCCGAAAAGGTCTCGGCCTTCACCGGATCGTGCACAACGCCAATGCGGCGCAGGCCATCGACCTCAAGCGCGATGGACACGGCCCAATGGGGAATCCCGCGCAGGAAGTTTGTGGTGCCGTCCAGCGGATCGACGATCCAGCGACGGCTGGCGGGGGCAGAGGCACCGGTTTCTTCACCCAGCCATCCATCCCCCGGACGCGCCCCCAGCAAGGTGGTTTTCAGGCAAGCTTCCGCCTCGAGATCGGCCTGAGACAGAAAGTCGCCCGCTCGTTTGGTCTGGACAGTCAGGTTGGCTCGGTCGGACCAATGGCGCATCAATATCTGACCAGCGTCATCAGCGGCTTTCAGAGCGAGCGTCAGATCAGCGGCATCTTGCGCAACTTCAATCATGTGCGACTCCGGGCTGCGGCATCAATGGCATTGCCCGCAACGCGCGCGGTGTCGGCCCATGAGGCAAGAGAGGCACCCTTTTGTCTGGCGGCTGTGGCCATTGCGGCGTGCCGGGCGCTGTCCGACAGAAGGGTTCTCATTGCTGCGGCAAAAGCAGTGGGATCGTCACGCTCAACCAACAAGCCTGCGTCCGCCGGCACGGTGTCCGGCACTGCTCCCGTTCGGCAAGACACGATGGGCAGCCCATGGACAAGCGCCTCGTTGAACACGATCCCATAGCCTTCGTAGCGGGTCGCCAATGCGAAAACCTTGGCCTGCCGATAAAGCCTGTCCAGTTCCTCAGGCGAGACCCGTCCTGCAAGACGAATCCGCGCGGCCAATCCGAAAGTGTTGATCCTGTCCTGAAGCGCGGCAGAATGGCCCTTTTCCCATGGATTGCCCACGATGACGGCCTGCCAGTCCAGATCCGCAAGCCGCGCCAGTGCGTCGATCAGCACATCATGTCCCTTGCGGGGATGCAGGATACCGACCGAAAGGATCAGCGGCGGGCCATCATGCGCCTCGGGTGTGATCGATTGATGTTTTGGCTGTGCGATTCCCGGCAGCGCGACATGGACGCGGTCGGCGGGAACATCATACCGCTCGATCAGGATGGCGCGGGTGTGCGGGCTGGGGACAAGAACCTGTGCCGCATGGCGCAAATTATCCCGCTCGGTTTGCCAGAGCATCCGTTGCTGATCCTCGGGCAGCCCGCTTTCCAGCGCCAGAGGATGATGGACCAGTGCCACGATGGGTGCCTTGATTCTTGCAACCCCGTCAGTGGTCAACGCGCCAAAGGCCAATCCGTCGATGATGACAGGGCAATCGGCGGGCAGTTCTTGCAGCGCATTCAGCGCCTCTGTCATCGCGCGGTCTGTGGGAAATGGAAACCCATCCGGCAATTGCACCAGTGTCATATCGCGCCCCGCCGCGCGCAATTCCTCGAGCAAGAGCCGGTCATAGATATACCCGCCCGTCAGCGTGGTGATGTCACCCGGCAAGGCCAGGGCTGCGGATGGGGCCTGCATTGTCATGAAAATGGTGCCGATCTTGGTGTGCGTCAGGGATGCGGAGCCTAGGGCCTGCGCGCTTGCAGGCAAGTCCTGTCAGACCCGTGTGACGAAAATCAACTCGGACCGCATTGTCATAAAAGGTTTACAAAAGGTTCATAGAAGCGTTGTGCCGGGTGACTAGGCACTGGGCCGAGATCGCCGATCGGGTGATCGAAACCCAAAGGTATCAGGAGTTTTCCATGACCGTCAAACTGTCCGCCTCCGTGCTGGCCATCGCTGCCGTCTCGGCAACCACCGCCATGGCACGCGACAATGTGCAAGTCACCGGTTCATCCACCGTTCTGCCTTATTCGACGATCGTCGCCGAAGCGTTTGGCGAAAACTTCGATTTCCCGACCCCGGTCGTGGAAGGCGGAGGCTCGGGTGCAGGCCGCGCCAAGATGTGCGAAGGCGTGGGCACCAACACTGTCGATATCGCCAACTCGTCCTCGCGCATCACCCAGAAAGACCTGGACACCTGCGCGGCAAATGGTGTGACCGAGGTGATGGAAGTCCGCTTCGGCTATGACGGAATCGTCTTTGCATCCGATGTGAACGGCCCCGCGTTCGCTTTTACCCCGGCTGACATCTATAACGCTTTGGCTGCACAGGTTGCGGTCGACGGTGCCATTGTCGCGAACCCCTATTCCCAGTGGTCCGATTTCAACAACGCGATGCCCGCGCAAGAAATTCTGGTCCTGTCGCCCGGCACCAAGCACGGCACCCGTGAAGTGTTCGACGAGCGTGTGATTATTGCTGGCTGCAAGGAAACAGGCGCTTACGACCTGTTCCTCGCAACGGCAGAGGGCGACGACGATCGCGCCAAATCCCGCGTCGCCAATGGCGAATGCACCAAGCTGCGCACCGATGGCCGCAACGTGGACATCGACGGCGACTACACCGAAACCCTGGCCCGTCTGGAAGCCGACAAGAAAGCCATCGGCGTGTTCGGTCTGTCCTTCTACCAGAACAACACCGACAAGCTGCGCGTCGGCACCATGGGCGGCATCACGCCGTCGACAGAATCCATCGCTTCGGGTGAGTATCCGGTATCCCGTCCGCTGTTCTTTTATGTGAAAATGGCGCATCTGGATGTGATCCCCGGCCTGCAGGAATATATCGAGTTCTTCGTGTCCGACGACATGGCTGGTCCCGATGGTCCGCTGGCCCAGTACGGTCTTGTGTCCGACCCAGAGCTGGCTGCGACACAAGAGATGGTCGCCAACCGCACTCCGATGGGTCCGCTGAACTGATCTGACACATCTGCCAGCCTCCGGATCATGGTCCGGGGGCTGGCGCTACCTCTGCCTCTCATCTCCGGGAACCACCATGCCAATCCTGTTGCTGATCATTGTTCTTGGGGTTCTCGCGATTGCAGGTTTCGTTCTGGGGCGACGGCGTGCTCTGGCTTCGGTCGAGGGGAATACCCGACGACTCCATTCACTTCCGAACTATTACGCCTGGCACGGGGCCATCATGGCCTTTCTGCCAGCGATTGCCGTTCTGACGCTCTGGCTGATCGCTCAACCGCTTATCATCGAACGCCAGCTTTCGGGGTACTTCCCTACCGAGCAATTCGAGAATAACAGCCAGCGTATCCTCTTGATGGCCGATGTGCGTCGCGTCGCCGAAGGGCTTGATGTCGCCGTGGCCGCAGGGGCCTTGAGCGAGACTGATGCTGCAAGCTTAAGTGCGGACGGATCGATCCGTGAACGCCTGGCCGGCGTTGGCGTGGCCCTTGGCGCCGACGTGACCCCGCAGGTTCTGGAAGCGTCGCAAGCCTATCGGCAGCTTGCTGCAAACGGCGGCCTATGGCGGAGTGTTTTGACGCTGATCGTGGCTGTAGCGGGACTGCTCTATGCCTTGCGCATCACCAATGGAGATTTCCGCGCGCGCAACCGTGTGGAAGGTGTGATCCTGGGTGTTTTGATCATGGCTTCGACCATCGCGATCCTGACGACGATCGGGATCGTTTTGTCGATGCTGTCCGAGACGATCCGCTTCGCCTCGATGTATCCATTCAAGGATTTCCTTTTCGGCCTCACATGGCAGCCCAGTTTTCAGGGCAACAGCCAGCTTGGCCTTTTGCCGCTGCTTTGGGGCACGCTCTACATCAGCCTTGTGGCGATGATCGTCGCGGTCCCCACCGGTCTGTTTACCGCGATCTATCTGGCCGAGTATGCCAGCCCGCGTGTCCGTTCGATCGTCAAGCCGCTGATCGAGGTGATCGCGGGCATCCCAACCGTTGTCTTCGGCCTGTTCGCGCTTGTGACCGTTGGCCCCTTCCTGCGCGACTGGTTCGCAGTGCCAACGGGGCTTGGGTCTTCAGGCTCGTCGGTCATGACGGCCGGGTTGGTGATCGGTGTGTTGAACATCCCGTTCATTTCGTCACTTGCCGACGACATCATTAACGCTGTGCCGCAATCGCTGCGTGACGGCTCTTATGGCTTGGGCGCGACCAAATCCGAAACCGTGCGGCAGGTGATCCTGCCTGCGGCCCTTCCAGGAATTGTGGGGGCCATCCTTCTGGCCGCCAGCCGCGCCATTGGCGAGACGATGATTGTGACGATGGGTGCTGGGGCCGCTGCCAAACTTGACCTCAACCCGTTCGAGGCGATGACGACGATCACCGTCAAGATCGTCAGTCAGTTGACCGGCGATACCGAGTTCAATTCGCCCGAGACTTTGGTGGCCTTTGCCCTTGGCATGACGCTTTTCGTCATCACGCTGGGCCTGAACATCTTTGCCCTTTGGGTCGTGCGCAAATACCGGGAGCAATACGAATGACCGACGCCACTTCCGCCAATGTCCCGGCATCCGCACCGGTTCCGCACGCATCCTCATTGCTGACGCAGACCGCGTTGATGAAAAAGCGCAATGCCGCCGAGACGCGGTTCAAGGCCTACGGGATCGCCGCGATCTGTGTCAGCCTTTCGGTTCTGGCCGTCATGCTGTGGACAATCTTCAGCGACGGGGTTTCGGCCTTCAAGCAAGCCACTTTCACTTTTCCCGTGACGCTGGACCCCGAGCGACTGGACCCCAGGGGGAACCGCGAACGTGACGAAATGATGCGTGTGACCACAATTGGCTACACCAACCTTCTGAACCAGCAACTGGTCGCCTATCTGGCGGAACGCGATATCTCGACCGAGGGGGTCGATGACAAGGACATTGCGGCTTTCATCTCACGCGACACCCCGGCGCGTCTGCGGAACATGGTGTTGGATAACCCTGACCTGTTGGGCCAGACAATCCGTTTCGAGGGCTTCGCGACGGGACGAATCGACGGCTACATCAAGGGTCGCGTGACCCGTGACACCGCCGAACGGGACACGAACATCTCGGTGGCACAGCTTGATCTGGCTGACCGCATGATCGACGAAGGCATCCTGTCGGCCAAGTTCAACTGGAGCTTTCTGACCGCGCCCGATGCCTCGGACCAACGGCCCGAGGCGGCCGGTCTGGGTGTGGCCATGATCGGTTCTGCCTATATGATGTTTCTTGTGGTGATCATGGTGTTGCCGCTTGGCGTAGCAGCCTCGATCTATCTCGAGGAATTCGCGCCGAAGAACCGCTGGACCGACCTGATCGAGGTGAATATCTCGAACCTCGCTGCGGTGCCTTCGATCGTTTATGGTATCCTTGGTTTGGCGATCTTCATCAACTTTGCCAAGTTTCCGCAATCAAGCCCGCTGGTGGGTGCGCTCGTGCTGACCTTGATGACCTTGCCAACGATCATCATCGCAACCCGTGCTGCGATCCGTGCCGTGCCGCCCTCGATCCGCGACGCGGCGCTGGGCGTGGGTGCATCGAAAATGCAGACCGTGTTCCACCATGTGCTGCCGCTTGCCGCGCCAGGCATCATGACCGGAACGATCCTTGGCCTGGCCTCGGCACTGGGAGAAACGGCACCGCTTTTGCTGATCGGCATGGTCGCCTTTGTGGCTAACTATCCCGCTGGACCGCTGGACGGAGGGATGCTTGACCCCGCCACCGCCCTGCCTGTGCAAGTCTATTCCTGGGCCTCACGCTCGGATCCCGCCTTTATCGAACGCTCGGCAGGTGCGATCATCGTCCTGCTGGCCTTCCTCGTCGTGATGAACATCGTCGCCATCGTATTGCGGCGCAAGTTCGAGCGGCGTTGGTAACCCATCGGACAGGACAGACAGCCATGTATGACGCGCCAACACCGGAGACGAGATTGACCCAGAATACCACCAAGATCACCGCACGCGGCGTGCAGGTCTACTACGGCGACAAGCAGGCGCTGAAAGATGTGAATGTCGACATCCTCGACAATACCGTGACTGCCTTCATCGGGCCTTCGGGTTGCGGCAAATCCACCTTCCTGCGGTGTTTCAACCGGATGAACGACACCGTAGCCAGCGCGCGCGTTCAGGGCGAGATCCTGTTGGACGGCGAGAATATCTATGACAAGCGCGTCGATCCGGTGCAGTTGCGTGCCAAGGTGGGCATGGTGTTCCAGAAGCCGAACCCGTTCCCCAAGTCGATCTATGACAATGTATCCTACGGCCCCAAGATCCACGGGCTGACACGCTCCAAAACGGAACTGGATCAGGTCGTCGAAGAAAGCTTGCGAAAAGCCGCATTGTGGAACGAGGTCAAGGATCGTCTGAACGAGGCGGGCACCGGCCTGTCGGGTGGTCAGCAACAGCGACTTTGTATCGCGCGGGCTATCGCCACCTCGCCCGAGGTGCTGCTGATGGACGAGCCCTGCTCGGCTCTCGATCCCATCGCCACCGCGCAAGTCGAAGAACTGATCGACGAACTGCGGGCCAGCTTCTCGGTCGTGATTGTCACCCACTCGATGCAGCAGGCTGCCCGGGTCAGCCAGAAGACAGCCTTTTTCCATCTGGGCAGTCTGGTGGAATATGGCGACACCAGCACAATTTTCACCAACCCGTCCGATCCGCGCACCGAAAGCTATATCACCGGCCGTATCGGCTGATCCCGAGATCACGCCCTGCGAGGGGCGATCCAGAGAACAGGAAGACTGATCCCATGTCCGACAGCACGCAACATATCGCCTCGGCCTTTGACCGCGACCTGGAAGGTATTCAGGGCCAGATCATCAAGATGGGCGGGCTGGTCGAGGCCGCGATCCTTGATGCCGCCCAATCGCTGGCTGATCGGGACGAGGAACTGGCCGAGAAGGTCCGCGCTGGCGACCGCGCCATTGATGAGCTGGAAGAGTTGATCAACGAAACCGCCGCCCGCGTGATTGCCTTGCGTGCGCCAACTGCGATAGACCTGCGCGTTGTGTTGTCGGTGATGAAGATCAGCGCCAACCTTGAACGCATCGGGGACTATGCGAAAAATATGGCCAAACGCACCTCGGTTCTGGTGCAGATGAGCCCGATCAACGGCAGTCACGCCGCCCTGCGCCGCATGGCCCGCGAGGTGCAGATGATGCTCAAGGACGCGCTGGACGCCTATATCCACCGCGATGCCGAGCTGGCACTTGACGTGATTCAGCGCGACCGCGACGTGGACCAGATGTATAACGCCCTGTTCCGCGAGTTCCTGACCTTCATGATGGAAGACCCGCGCAATATCACGGCCTGCATGCATCTGCATTTCATCGCCAAGAACACCGAACGCATGGGGGACCATGTCACCTCGATTGCCGAGCAGGTCGTCTATCTGGTCACCGGCGACATGCCCGAGGATCAGAGACCCAAGGGGGACAATGTGTCCTTCACCATGCCGGATGTGAAAGGCTGAAACGATGGCCGCCGATCAACCCACCGTCCTGATCGTCGAAGACGAGCCTGCGCAACGCGAGGTTCTGGCCTATAATCTTGAGGCGGAAGGTTTCCGGGTCAGCCGTGCCGAAAACGGAGAGGAAGCCTTGCTGCTGATCGCCGAGGAAGCGCCCGATCTGATCGTTCTGGACTGGATGCTGCCCAATGTCTCGGGGATCGAGGTGTGCCGCCAGTTGAAGATGCGGGCCGATACGCGCGGCGTGCCGGTCATCATGTTGTCGGCGCGGTCCGAAGAGGTGGACAAGGTTCGCGGACTGGAGACCGGTGCCGATGACTATGTCATCAAGCCCTATTCCGTTGTCGAACTGATGGCGCGGGTGCGTGCCCAGTTGCGCCGGACCCGTCCTTCAACGGTGGGTGGGCGGCTTGAATATGAAGACATCGTGCTGGACAGCGAAACCCACCGGGTCACACGGTCAGACAAACCTCTGAAACTGGGGCCGACCGAGTTTCGCCTGTTGTCCACATTCATGGAGAAACCAGGCAGGGTCTGGAGCCGCGAGCAGCTTCTGGACCGCGTCTGGGGACGAGACATCTATGTCGATACGCGCACGGTTGATGTCCACATCGGACGGTTGCGCAAGGCCCTGACCATCCACGGCGGCACTGACCCGCTGCGCACCGTGCGCGGTGCAGGATATGCGCTGGGCTGACGGCGTCCTTGTCAGTTCGGCCAGAAAACCCGGTAGGACATCCAGAGCGCCATGACGATCATCATGATATTCTCGGTCAGCGAGACAAAGCCCAGCGGGACATTGCTTGAACCACCGACGCAGGCGCATTTCAGGGATCGTTTGTCGATGTAGACGGCCTTGAATACAGATACTGCACCGACCGTCCCGATGAACAACGCCACGGGTGCGGCAATCCAGATCAAAGCCCCTGCAATCATCAGGATACCGGCCAGCGCTTCTCCGAAGGGGTAGAGATAGGCATAACGCACCCAGCGGCGCGCCAGCAGGTCATAGTTCAGATACATGGTTGAGAACGCTTCGACATCTTGCAGTTTCTGAATGGCGAGGATGCACATGCTGATGGAAATGAACCACTCGACCGCGCGCATGTTGAAAACCGTGCCGAAAACAAACCAAGTAACTGCCAAGGCCATCAACGCGGCGACCAGAAAAATCGCAATGACCGGCTCATAGGACGTGTCTTCGTCGGTCTTGACCGCTTTCCCGAAATATGCGCGCAGAGCGTCGTGGCCACCGATCCGGTCCGTGCCAATGAAGGTTTGCGGTGTTGTCTCGACATCATGCTTCTGCTTGAAAGCCTCGGTCTGCTCTCGCGTCTCAAGGTGATGATCCTCGACCGTGAAACCGTGCCGTTCAAGCAGATCCTTGGACTTGAGACCGAAGGGGCACACATGATCAGGCATCACCATGCGGTAGAGTATGGCTGTTCGGTCGGAGTTCTGAGCGTTCATTCGTCTTCCTTTCGGGACAGCTTTTGCAGGTTATCCCGGCTTGCAGGCAAAGAAGCCGCGGTAGCCAACGCGCAAACCCTCGGCGAGGGTGAACACCAAATCGGCATTCTGGCGCCAGTCCGCCTCCTCGCCCAAAGGCTGAACTGCGACTGAAATACCATCGGAAGCAAACGCGGCCGCACCCGCCTGCGGATCATCTCCGGGGTCCAGACCGATAAGGACACCGTTCAGCTTGATGGCGGCCGGGCCAGCCTTGTCGCCCCACAGGATCGGATCGGATTCGGGACTGCGATTGAATGTGCAGGATGCGCGGCTTGAAAGCACCTGTTGCGCCTCAGCCTCCGAAATCGGTGCAAGATCAAGTTGGCTGATCAAAGTATTTGACAATGCGTCGGACAGGCTGCCGGGTTTGGCTTCCGGGTCCTCATAGACACTGTCGGTCACTTCACCAGTCACGGTTTGTCCGATGAGATAGCGCATTTCGGCGATCTCTCGGCGCTGCGCCTCAATGATTTCGTCGGCCATCTTGCGCACACGCGCATCCGTGATTCCTGCCCGTTCCGATGTCATGACCGCAATGGAGTGATGCGGAATCATGGCCCGCATATAACTTGCCCCCGAGACCGTGACCTGACTCCGCACAAGCCAGAGAGTCGCGCCGAACAGGATGATCGCCGCCGCGAAGATCGCGATGTTCAGACCTTTGTTTTCGTACATGCCCAGCATAAAGGCCAGCATGATGACAGCCATGACTGCCCCCATCATGATCGCCATGTATGTTCTCGTCTCCGAGAAGAAGACGTGCTCCCACGCGTAGGTGTTCAGATACATCAGCACGAACATCACGACAGTGGACGTGAAGATCATCAAACCGAAGCGGGCATAGGACATGTCATCGTCCCTCCTTCGAGGCTATTCCAACACAGGACAAACGCCCTCCGCCGCCATGGGTTCCAAAGAGCCTGGACTATCGGTTGAATTCACATAAGCCCGGGGTCCATGCAGCACCCCAGGAAAAACAAAAGGCTCGGGCGTTTCTGCCCAAGCCTTTGAATTTAGTGGTGAGCCGTGCAGAACAGAAAGAAGCGATATAGAACAATCGCTTGCGGTGCCGAACCCCGAAAAATGCGCCTTTGAAAACAAAGACGATTTTGCGGGTTTGGCGAACCGTTTGAAGCCTGATCAGGCAATGAAAAACCCCGCGTCCGAGGCAACGGATCGCGGGGCTGGTGAGGATGTGAAACGGGTTCAGTCTCACAGTGAAAATAGCCCGATCATCGCAACCGAATCAACGCAAATCTTTTTGAGCCGCAACCATGAGCGCGCCGCGCGGGTGATCGGCTATGCCCTGACCCTCGACACTTCGAACGGCTGGACGGCAGTCGGGGCGATCCTTGCTGCGCGCCTGACACGACAAGAGCGGGGATCGCTGGCCTATGCCGCCTTGTGGTCGATGGACGCGGCAGATGCCGAGCTGGTGGCGCGGGTGGCCCTGCGCAACGCGGGGATGCCAGGTGCGCCCTTTCTCGGGATCATGGATGAGGCGGAGTCTTGGGCCGATCTGGCAACCGTCCAGGAGCGCAAAGCATACGCCCTTGCCTGCTACACCCGACTGTCAGAGCGCGATCGCGCCGCCTTTCTGGCGCATGTGCAGGGGGTGGCGGCATGAGCTGGCACATTACCCGCCTGCAGCGGCGCTATGGCCTGACAGAGGCACAGGCGCGTCTGATCGTGGCCCTGCTGACAGAGAGGGCCGCATGATGAAGCACGATCGACATATGACCGATCTGGCATCGGTGCGACGCCGAGCACGGGGGCGTGTGGGGGCCGCGCGCAAGGCGGAAAGCCTGATCCGGCAGGACGCCGCCCAAAAGCTGGCCTTGGCGATCTATGCGGCGCACCCGGAAGATGCGCGGCAGATACTGGCCGCCGCCCTGGACGATCTCACTCGACATGACGGCTGCAGCCATGAGCGAGGCAAGCTGGCCGAAGATGCCCGCTTCTGGACGGGCCGCGCGGGCTTCTGGCGCGCCATGCCTGCGCTGCGCGGTCTGATCCTGCAGATGACGGGGGCGGGCCATGAGTGAAGAATTTGACGAGGTGCGCCGCTTGCTTGGCACGGGTGAGGCGATCGAGCCGGAAAACCAGAACGTCACGCCGCTGCGAAAGGATCGGGAAAAGCTCAAGCCGAAGGCTAAGGACCTTCTAGCCCGCGTGGTCTGGGCAGGTGATATCACGCCGCAGCTCGACCGGCCCTATCTGGTCAAAGGATGGTTGGACCGGGGCGCGGTTTCGGTGGTCTATGGGCCGTCCAACGTGGGCAAGTCGTTTCTGGTGCTGAACATCGCGCACCATGTCGCCAAGGGTCTACCATGGGGCGGCAGGCGGGTCAGTGAGGGGCGGGTGCTCTACATCGGCGCGGAAGGCGGGGCCAGTCTCAACAACCGGATTGCCGCCCTGGACGATCCGAAATTCTTTCTTCTGTCGACCGCGATCACGTTGACGGGACAGGGAAGCCAAGCCGCACCTCTGGCCGAGGTGATGCAGCATCTGGGCGCGGTCGGGGGCGGCAACTTTGACCTGATCGTGATCGACACGCTGGCGCGGGTGATGGGTGGCCTCGATGAAAATCATACGCCGGACATTGCCGACCTGGTGCGCAACCTCGACCTGATCCGGCGCGCGACCGGGGCACATGTGATGCTGGTTCATCATACCGGCAAGGATACGACCAGGGGCGCGCGGGGCAGTTCATCGCTGCGCGCTGCGATCGATACAGAGATCGAGCTGAAGCGGGATGACCTGGGGATCATCACCGCCGAGGTGACGAAACAGCGGGACGGGCCGACCGGCTACAAGTTCAACTATCAACTGCGCCAGGTGGATCTTGGAAGGGATCAGGACGGCGATCAGATCACGACATGTCTTGTCGAGCCAGTGGACAACGCAGATGCGGGCCGCGTGGTGGTGACGGAAGCGGCACAGGGTGCGCTGTCCGTTCTCGACAGGGTGCTGTCGGAGAAAGGCAAGGTGGTGCGCGCCGCCAGCCTGCCGGGGACGCCCTGCGTCCAGTTCGAAGAATGGCGCGAAGCCTGTATGGAAGTCGGTGCGGTGTCGTCGTCGGATGACCGCGAAACACGGGGCCGGACCTTCCGAAAGTGTCGTGATCAACTGATCGATGCCGGGCTTGTTCTGGTGCGTGATAACCTTGTTTTTAAGGTAGATCGATGACCGGCCCTGACATCTCGGGCCGGTCAGGGCCGGTCAGGGCCGGACGTCAGAAAACACCCGGCCCCAGACTTCCGGGCCGGGTCGGGCCGGTCAGGGCCGGAAAGGAGTAACACAATGTTTTTAATAGTTAAAACCGCTTCACCCTCTCGGGCCGGTCTTGGGCCGGTCCAAGGTTCACGGCGTTTTGTGGACCGGGCCGGGTGGGGGTATGGACACCCCCCTTTAGGGGGGGGTCCATCCCTCCCCACGGGACACGCCCAGCAAAAACCGCAGGGCCGGACAAACGATTGGAGGTCGAGATGACTGAGAAGAAGCACGGCGAGATGATGGAAGTGGTAAACGAGGCGACACGCAAGTTGGCAGTCGAGCTGGTGCTCGCTCATGGTGTTCCTCTGCAGATCGTCCTGGCTGCGATGCACGCGCACACAATGGCCGCGATTGCGGAAACCTACGGTGGGCCAATGGCGGCTCTGGCTGCGCGGCAAGCTGCAGAGCGGGTCGAACATCTGCCAAGCAGGGAAGCATATGAGCGGGCCTTCCCGCTGGCTACTGCAACGCCAGCGGGTCGAGCGTGATGGAGTTCGGAGGAATGAAGGTGGACGATGCAACCAAGAAACTGTTGGATGAATGGTGCGCTAATGCGGACGCGGCACTGGCGGGCATGAGCGTGGAGGCCAAGCAAGTGTTGGCCGATCGTTTGGGCTGCTCGCTGGCGGAGCTGCACGACAGCAGCATCGATCAGCTCCTGCAAGTCGGTGGAGATGGATAGAAGGGGGCGCAGCATCGCGATAGCAGCGGACCGATGTGTTCACACTGCGAAAAGTTCGGCGAGAAATTCGCCGGGCCTCGGGTCCTTCCGACCCGAAAAACGTATGAGGGTAGCAAGGGCCCGATGTGTTTTCACCTCTTGACCACGAAAAAAGACTAGACATTTCAGACACTTGACGCAGGAAAGCTTGAAAATGGTGACCGGATCAGAGCTTGCAAGGATCTTCGGCGTTTCGAAGCAGCGGGTGCACCAATGGGTGAAAGAGGGCAAGCTCACGGGGTGCTATGACGGTGAAGGCCACTTTCGCCGTTTCGACCTGGCAAAGTCTGCCGAGGCTCTGGGCAAGCGGCTCGATCCCGGCCAGCTCATGGGCAACGGAGCTGCGACAAAGGCCGCGATCCGCGACCTGGGCACGGCCTCGATCGAGAGTGCGCCGTCTGCTGAAAGCAAGAGTGGAGTTGATCCTGACAGCTACGAGGCGGTGCGGACCCAGAAGGCGCAAGAGGAAACCCGCCGCCTGCGCCGGATCAATGCAGAGTCCGAGGGGCGCTATGTGCTGGCTTCAGAGGCGGCAAGAGCAACCACGCGGCTGGTCGCCCAGGAGATCGCGCAATTCGAATCAGCGATGCGCTATGGATCTCGGATGGTGGCCGACAAGCTCGGGGTAGATTTCAGGACCGTCCGCCAGATAATGGTCGAGGCATGGCGCGACCATCGGGACGAGCGTAGCGCCGCCCTGGAGGAGCTGGCGGATGCTGCGGAAATGTCCGAGGTGGAGCTGGCAGAAGATATTTAACGGATCGTTCTGACGGGCATGTCAGGGCTTTTTCAGCCGGACGCCAGCGCCGCCGCCATTGGGTTCGATGAATTGCACACCCGCATCTTCAATCGCCTTGCGAATGGCCTCTTGAGCATGTCCCGGCCCGGTGGCGTCTGTTTCCGCCCTTGTGACCGTGTTTCGATGGACACCTGCGCGATCTGCCAAGTCTCTGACAGTCCAATTCAGTAAGGCTCGCGCAGCGCGAATTTGTGCACTTGTCACCACGGCGATCCCTCTGTTATGGTGCGTTTGTCACCATAACACCTAACAGGAGAACATGACAATGACGAATGAACGCGCCTGCGCGATCGGAGAAGGCTTTCCCACCGTCGCGAGAACCAAACCCTTTCAGCATCCAATGACAATCGAAGCCGGGGCGCTTGACGAACAGGTTTTCAGGATCGAGGCGCTGGTAGAAGCTTTGGAGAAGTTGATTTGGCACAATGACGTTCTGATCGAGGGCGGGCGTGACAGTGGTCAAGGTTCAATGATCGAGCTGATTTCAGTCATCCGCAAGGATTTGGACTGTCTCGGACACCGCGTCAGCACCTAATCAAGTCCGCCAAAATACATCGCTTGAAGAAAAGCCTTGACGATGAACGCTTGGACGTGCCCTAAGGTTCATCAAGCGATGAAAACTTACAAAAGGAGATGAGCCTAATGTCAAATTTCTTCCATGATGGACCAAGGAAAGACGATGACGTCATCCATCGCGAAGTCGATAGTCAAAAGATCCACACGGATGCCGGGAGTCTGAAAGAACAGATCTACAAGATCGAGGCGCTTGTCCGCGCGTGTGAAGGCCTCGCGTTCGATGACCCAAATGTCCACAAGCGCGAAAGCCCGATGAATCCGATCCACCACGTCCTGGAGATCGTCCTAAAAGAAATGGACGTGTTGGTTCACCAAGCGGAGCAGCTTGAGCGTGAAAGTGAGCCAAAATACCCCAGTCGCGGCATGCGTGACTATCTCGGGGATGCAATGGCCACCGCACGACAGGTTTTTTCAGAACCAGTTCAGGATGACGAGTCGGCAGCAATACAGCGGTCTATTTTACATCAACAGAAGAAAAAGCATTGACGATGAACACATCGATGTGCCTTAACTTTCTTCAAGCGATGTAAAGGAGTCCCGATCAATGAAACGTGCCGCAATTGCCCGTTGTGCAGATGTTCACCCGAGACGTTTCGATCTCTTGGAGCAAAGGCAGCAACTGCCCTTTGAGACTGACAAAGGCCGGAAGGCGTATTCACTGGATGAGGCGTTTCGGCTTCGGCTGATGCTCGATCTGATCGGCAGAGAGCGTGAGGGTGATGATGAGCATGGAGGCCTTCCGACGAGCTACGCCTGCAAAGTGGTCGCCAACATCATCGGTCGCTTTCCTCGACACCCTTTGAAACAGATCGAGCCGACTGAATGGTGGGTTGGTGTCGTAATCTTTGAGGCTGAAAGCCAGAAGCAGACGGATCGGCGTTCGGCGTGGTTTGTTGGCGAGATCGAGAATCTTTCAGCTTGGATGGAGGATGAGGGTTCGAAGATGCGGACCGAAGGCTTTGATCGGCCTGTCAGGGTGTTTCTGGCCAACGCGTCCAGAGCGGCAGAGTTCATCCGCAACCGAGCGGAAAAAATGGGGCTGCCAGAAGCAGACTTTGCTCATGACCCGGAGGCAAAGCTGTGATCGAACCTTTCATGATCATGGGCGAGATCGGTTTCGATGAAAACTGCCGCCCTGGACCTCTGGGAAACTATCTGCGCGCCAACCCGGCGCCAGCCGCGCCAGAGATCATCATCAATTCGCCCGGCGGCAGTGCGATTGATGGCGCGGCCATGCTGGCCGAGATCGAGCGTCACGGCAACGCAACCTGCCGGGTGATCGGCATGGCAGCGAGCGCGGCATCCCTGCTGATGCTGGGGGGCCGGGAAGTCGTGATGCACCGCGACGCGATCGTGATGATCCATGAGCCTGCATCGATGGCCTTTGGCACATCGCAGGACTTTCGGGACGCAGCGGACACCCTGGACAAGTTCACCGGGATCTATGCCGCCGCCTATGCGCGTCTGACCGGCAATTCCGAGAAGTCCATCAGGAGTTGGATGAAAGACGAAACATGGCTGTCCGCCGAAGAGGCGCTGGCCCTGAATTTCTGTGACCGGATCGAGGGGGGAGAAGATCCGGTGGCCTATGCCAAGTTCGATTACGGCAGGTTCCGCCACGCACCCGCGCACCTGGTGCGCATGGCGCAGAAAAACGGATGGGCGACCGTCTCGCCTGATGCAAGCAAAAAGGAAAGCACCGATGCTTGACGATATTTTCGAGCCGAGCGCGCGCCGTGTGGCGCAAATGCGCAAGATCGCCATGAAGGCCAATATCCCCCTTGAAATCGCTGATATGGCAGCGAATGAGCCGAAGTTGACCGCTGCGCGCTTCGATGAAGCAGTAGCAGTCATCGCTGACACGTTGGAGGGCTGGAGTAAGGGCAACATTGCGAACCCGCCCCATCTGAATGCGGAAGAGCGCATGGCCGGTGTTCGGGCGGCGTTGGAAGCGATTCCTGCGCGCGGCGATTTCGATCCTCAATCACTCTACGCTATCATGGGCGGAGCGGCGATCGATGCGCGGGCAGATCGCACCCGAAAGGAAATTGAGAATCAGCCGCCGCATCATGTTGGTTCCAGCATGGATGGCCTGAAGGGTTTCGATATGATCGGCCATTCGTGGGAAGGCGGACATGGCTTCGTCGCCAAAATGTCGGAAGGTCTGGCCGCGCGGCTGAACCCGAAAGAAGCAACGGCCATGGGCCGCGCAGCCGCACAGTTCACGATCGCGGAAATTGCGATGCAGGTTTGTCGCAACGCTGGCCTCAAGCCGTTCGATCACGCCGAAGCAATCCGGATGGCGGCACACACTACGTCCGACTTTCCCCTGATCATTGAAGGCGCAATTTCCAATGACGTTGCGCGGCAGATCGAGCAGCGGATGCCTGATCTGGTGCGGGCTTCACATGAGGTCGCCCGCGAAGACTACCGTAGCGGCAACGCGCTTTCGCTGTCTGCGTCCGGGATGCCGCAAGAGGTGCTGGAGGGTGGCGAGATCAAGTTCGTGACGCTTGAAGAGAAAGGCGAGGCATTGCCAACCGTCCGCGACTTTGCGAGCGGCTTCAACATCTCGAACCAGGCACTGCAGAACGACTCCACAGCTCTGCGCCTCATGAGCGGGATTTCCGGCAAGATGACCGAGGGCGCGATTGAGCGCCTGCGTCATGTGCTGCTGGCACCCATTCAGGCGAACAGCGGCAACGGGCAGTTCATGGCCGATGGCAAAACAATGTTCCACCTTGATCATGGGAACCTTGCCGCCACCGGCGCGACGATCACGATCGACACGGTGTCGGCGGCGCGTCTGTCCATGCGGAAACAGAAGGGCCTGAAAGGCGAGTTGCGCCCGGTGGATCCTTGGGCGCTGGTTGTGCCGGCCGAGCTGGAAACGGCCGCGCAGCAGGTCGTGGCACAGATCAACGCTGCAAAGTCGGATGATGTGAACCCGTTCAGCGGCACTCTGGAAATCATCGTGGAGCCGGGTCTGACCGACGATGCCGCTTGGTATCTGATCGGTAACCCCACGCGCTACGATGGCCTTGCCCACGCCTTCCTGGAAGGCCAGCGCAACCCGCGTGTCGAATCCCGTGCAGGCTGGAATACCCTCGGGATGGAGTTTCGTCTGACCTGGGCGCTGGACGCGCGTTTCATCGAAACCGCAACCTGGTTCCGCAACCCCGGCGCGTGATCCGGTTTGACCAGGCGCGATCGTCGCGCCTGGTCCCTTGCAACAGCTTCTTGGAGGACCTGCCATGTCATTGCGTCTAAGATACAACCCCAAGCCTGGCCAGTTCGCAGAAGCTATGCGCGGGCTTTCCAAGCCTATTGCGCAAGCCAGCACCGAAGCCCTGCGGACAGCCGCCGACAAGGTCAAGACTGATGCCCGGCAGTCCATCAGCGCCGCGGGCTTTTCCAAGCGGTGGGAGAACGCCCTGCGCGTTGATGTGTATCCGAAGAAAGGCGACAGCATGAATGCCGCCGCTGTGATCCACCACAAGATTCCCTATGCCGATGTTTTCGAGAGCGGCGCAACCGTTCGGGGCAAACCGAAGCTCTGGATCCCGCTGTCTACCACGCCCAAAAAGGTCAACCGCAAGACCATGACGCCGGAGAATTTCACGGCGGCGATCGGTCCACTCTTCCCGATCAAGGCGAAGAATGGGGTCGAGGTGCTGGCGGCGAAAATGACGGTGGGCAAGGCAACTCTCAAGGCTGGCCCCCCTTACAAGGTGCGCCCCCAAATGCTGCGCAAGGGTGCGGCGGGGCAGGGCATCACCGTGGCAGTTCCTTTGTTCACGGGAATCGACACGATCCGAATTCCGAAGAAGTTCAACATCACGGAGATTGTGCAGAAGGCGCGTGACGATCTGCCAAATCTCTATCTCAAGAGTCTGAACCCTGACAGGTTCGATTGAACAGCGGGGCACCCTTTTGGGTGTCACGCCACGGAACCGGCTGGTGCTTTTGGGTCTTCGGGACGCCAGCCGAGCGGGGGGCTCCTTTGGCTCGAGGGCCGGGCCTCGAACAACAGTTTCGCATCCTCCCCCCGCCTCGGTCTGATGGGATGCGAAACACCCGGAAAAATTGAAACCGCAAGACGGGATCCAGAAGATGGCAAATCAGAGCGCAGCAATCACTCAATCGGCGCTGACCCGCATCCTCAAAGCGCATCGCGATGCTGGGATCCCGGTTGTGCGCACTGAGATTGGCCGCGACGGCAAGGTTGTTGTCTATTCGACCGAGCGTGACCAGGACGGCTCTGAAAACCCATGGGACAAGGCATGAAGCACCGGAGACAATTCCCCAACGCATCGCCGTATACCGACCGGCACGGGAAACGGCGGTGGAGGTTTCGCAAGGGCGGGTGGTCTGCCGAGCTGGGAACCGAATACGGTTCGGATGATTTTGTCCAACGCTATGAGGCGGCACAGGAGGGCCACAGGACGCGGGGCTTGATTGGTGCTGACCGAACCACTGCGGGCAGCGCGGATGCTCTTGTGGCGATGTTCTATCGATCGCCGGAGTATCTGGGACTCGCTGACAGCACGAAGCGTGTCTATCGCGGCACCATCGAACCTTTTCGCCTCAAGTATAAGCACCTCCCGATCAAGCTACTGGAGAGGCGGCACATCCAAAAGATGCTGGCAGAGAAAGCAGATACACCCCATGCTGCAAACAATCTGCGCAAGCGCCTGATCCAGCTTCTCGACCATGCTGTCAGCCTGGACTGGAGGCCGGACAACCCGGCGCGGGCAACGAAACCCTATAAGATTGGCGGAACAGGTTTTCATTCATGGGATGAAGGCGAGATTGCCAGATTCTTCGAAGTTCACAAACCGGGAACGATGGCGCATCGAGCTGTCACTCTGATACTTTACACCGGCGCTGCACGGGTCGATGTCGTCAAACTTGGCCCTTGGAACATCAAAGGCGACCGGCTGGAATACCGGCGCCAGAAAACGGCGCGTTCTGGCGGAGTCCTTGTGAGCATCCCAATCCACCGCGATCTGGCGGCGGTCTTGGCAACCCTTCCCGATGATCGGCCATTCTTGGCAACACTGGCTGGAAAGCCTCGATCAGCCGAAGGCTTTGGCAATGCGATGCGGAGCTGGTGCGATGAAGCCGGTCTTGAGGAATGTGCAGCACATGGTCTGCGCAAAGCCTGTGCGCGACGATTGGCGGAGGCCGGGGCGACAGCTCATGAAATCGGGGCAGTGACAGGGCATAAAACTTTGGCCCTGATTCAGCTCTACACCGAAGCGGCAGGCCGTGAAGGGCTTGCCGATTCCGCGATGGGAAAACTGATCGCAAGACCGAACAGCGAACAGAACGTGGTGAACCTTCCCAAAAGGTTCGCCACTAAAACCCGCAACCCCCTGAAAAATAAGGAGTAATTATGTGTAGTGGTGAGCCGTGCAGGATTCGAACCTGCGACCCACTGATTAAAAGTCAGTTGCTCTACCAACTGAGCTAACGGCCCACTAGAGCGCGCTTCTAGAAAGACCGGGGCAGAGGGTCAACCCCGAAAATCCACCTTTTGCTGCGTCATACTGGATAAACCCGCAGGGGCGGCGTATATGCGCGCCATGACACAGGAAAACCGGGCGGATCTGCCCTTCATGAAGATGCACGGTCTGGGCAACGACTTTGTCGTGCTGGATGCGCGTGCGCGCCAGTTTGATCTGTCAAAGGCTCTGATTGTCGCCATCGCGGACCGTCACCGCGGGATCGGCTTCGACCAGTTGGCTGTGATCACCAGAACGGACAAGGGTGATGCGCATCTGGTCTTCTACAACGCGGATGGATCCACATCGGCGGCCTGTGGAAATGCCACACGCTGTATCGCCCGGTATCTGATGGACGAGTCTGGACGGACGGAACTGACATTGACCACGGACCGGGGCACCTTGCAGGCCGTCGATGCAGGCGGTGGGCTGACCGCGGTCAACATGGGCCAGCCGCAGTTGGATTGGGCCGAGATTCCCCTTGCCGGCCCAATGGATACTCTGAAGCTGCCGATCGAGGGTGCTCCTACTGCGACTGGGATGGGCAATCCGCATTGCACTTTCTTTGTCGATGACGCCGAAGGGGTCGATCTGGCCGGGCGCGGTGCGCAGATGGAGCATCACCCGCTGTTCCCGCAGCGAACCAACGTCCAATTCGCGAGCATCATCAGTCCGGATCACCTGCGCATGCGCGTCTGGGAGCGCGGTGTTGGCGTGACGCTGGCCTCCGGCTCCTCCTCCTGCGCCACAGCGGTGGCAGCGGCGCGCAGGGGCCTCACAGGGCGGCAAGTCACGATCACGCTTGACGGGGGCAGCTTGCAGGTTGACTGGCGCGACGACGGCGTCTGGATGACCGGGACCACAATGCATGTCGCCTCAGGTCATTTCACGCAGGCCTTTCTGGAGAGCGCCAGATGACCCTGCATCCGCCGAAGTTCACTACGCTGGGCTGCCGGCTGAACGCCTATGAGACCGAGGCGATGAAGGAACTGGCTGCCGAAGCCGGACTGAATGGCGCGGTCGTGATCAATACCTGTGCCGTCACATCCGAGGCGGTGCGCAAGGCCCGGCAGGAAATCCGCCGCTTGCGTCGCGAAAACCCGGATGCACGTTTGATCGTGACCGGATGCGCCGCGCAGACCGAGCCTGAAACCTTCGCCGCGATGCCCGAGGTCGACCTCGTCATCGGCAATACCGAGAAGATGCAGCCCGAAACCTGGGCGCGTCTGTCGCCCGATTTCATCGGTCAGACGGAGCGCGTGCAGGTCGATGACATCATGAGCGTTACTGAGACGGCGGGGCATCTGATCGACGGATTCGGCACGCGGTCCCGCGCCTATGTTCAGGTGCAGAACGGCTGCGATCACCGCTGTACTTTCTGTATTATCCCGTTTGGACGCGGCAATTCCCGTTCGGTCCCCGCAGGCGTGGTGATTGATCAGATCAAGCGATTGGTGGATGCAGGCTATAACGAGGTGGTTCTGACAGGGGTGGACCTGACCAGTTGGGGCGCCGACCTGCCTGCAGCCCCCAAGCTTGGCGATCTGGTCATGCGCATCCTGCGTCTGGTGCCGGATCTGCCGCGTCTGCGGATCAGTTCCATCGATTCGATCGAGGTGGACGACAACCTGATGCAGGCCATCGCGACCGAACCCCGCCTGATGCCGCATCTGCATCTGTCGCTGCAACATGGCGACGATCTGATACTCAAGCGGATGAAGCGGCGGCACCTGCGCGACGATGCAATCCGCTTCACCGAAGAGGCGCGTCGCCTGCGTCCCGACATGACCTTCGGGGCGGATATCATCGCGGGCTTCCCAACCGAAACCGAGGCTCATTTCCAGAACTCGCTGAAGCTGGTTTCGGAATGCAGTCTGACTTGGCTGCATGTCTTCCCCTATTCGCCACGGCCGGGCACGCCAGCCGCACGCATGCCGCAGGTCAAGGGGGATGCGATCAAGTCCCGCGCAGCCCGGCTGCGTGCGGCAGGGGAGGCGCGTGTTGAAGCGCATCTCGCTGAACAGATCGGCCGCAGCCATCATGTTCTGATGGAAAACCCGCATATGGGCCGGACAGAACAGTTCACCGAGGTCACCTTTGTCATGCCTCAGCCAGAGGGCCGGATCGTCACGGCTGAGATCACTGGCACCAAAGGCACGCAACTGACCGCGCAAACCTGATCTGCCAATTCTTCTTGCGGCAAATATCCTCGGGGGAGTCGTCGAACAAAGTTCGACGACGGGGGCAGACAGCCCCCCTGATGCCCGTTTACAGCCCCGTGCCGCGCCCCTAGTGTCGCGCCGGAATGTCAGGGAGGACAATCATGCAACTCATCTCATCCGCGGCCTCGCCTTTCGTGCGCAAGGTTCATGTGGTCCTGCACGAAACCGGGCAGATTGCCGACGTCGAGGTTCTCGGTGTCAAGACGTCGCCTGTGGCCACGGCGGCAGAAGTGGCGGCGGCGAACCCGCTGGGCAAGATCCCGGCGCTTCTGCGCGACGATGCACCTGCGATTTATGACAGCCGGGTCATCACCCGGTTTCTGGATGCCCGCGCCGGCGGCAAGCTATATCCCGAAGCGCGGATCTGGGATGTTCTGACGCTGGAGGCCACGGCGGACGGGATCATGGAGGCTGCCGTTCTCATGACCTACGAGCGGCGCATAAGGCCGCCCGAAATGGTCTTCGAGCCCTGGATCGAGGCACAGTGGGCCAAGGTGTCGCGCGCGCTCGACACCCTGAACGACCGCTGGATGAGCCATCTGGAAGGGCCGCTCTGTATGGGACAGCTCGCCGTGGGATGTGCTCTGGGCTATCTGGATTTCCGTCATGACGCTCGCCAATGGCGCAAGGATCGGGGCACGCTGGATGACTGGTATGCCGCATTCTCGCAGCGTCCCTCGATGGTTGCGACCGCGCCCACTGATTGAGCAAGTAGCTGCAATCCAGCCAGATACGAAAAGGCCCTGCGTAACATGCGCAGGGCCCTTGCGATCTCGGGATGAATGGTCAGAAGCGGAAGGACAGACCCACATTCAGCGCGTTGCTGATCAGTCTGGTATTCAGGGTGCCGCCACCCTCGAGATCGGTTTCATTGTCAGAGACCGTGAACTGATACTCGCCAAAAGCCGACCAGCGCGCGTTCAACTCATAGGATGCGCCAGCCGTCAGGCGCAAAGCTGGGCCAGTATATTGGTATCCATACGTGCGGTTCCCGCCTTCGGTCACATCAACATGAGGAACCGCGATACCAAGACCCGCGCCGACATAGGGTGAAAAACGGTCTGCCCAAAGCCCTGGCCACCGCTTGGCCACATTGGCCGTGACGATGTTATGCCCGTCTGTAAACTCCAGACGCGAAAACCCTGCCGGCATGTCGCCCAAGGGGGCATAGAACTTGGCATGGGTCACTTCGATCCCGTAACCGATGTTGTTGGGCTGCCACCACATCGCGCGGACACCATAGTAGGGCGGCATATCGAATGACTTGCCGTCCCACCCGATGTTCTCGTCAAAGCTAGAGCCATCTGCACGTGTTCCGCTGACACTGCTGTGAGGTGCGGTCTGCCAACCGCCGTAGACGCTGATCTCTGTTTCAGCCAAGGCCGGCAGAGCCGACATCGTCAATACTGCACAAGCGGCGAGAGTGCGGGTCAGCATGAAGCTTGCCTTTCGAAATAAAGCCCGGATCGGGGTGGATCCGGTTCATGGCGTGTCAGACAAATTGGCGACACTATACACACCCGACCATAGTCCAGCCGCCGGTGGACGACAATATCAGCGGTGATGTACCAAAGGTCGCAGTTTGCATCTGAGGGGCATTGTCCGCTGGACGAGTCGGGGTTGCCCCGCTACATACCCCCTCGGAATGGTTGCGCTTGTCGCGGCCGAGACCCGTATTTGGCCAGCTTCGGCCCAGGAATGGAGAAAACCTCGTGTCCCACGCAGACGATCACGAAGGCACCCGCAGAGATTTCCTTTATTACGCCACCGCAGGCGCTGGTGCCGTGACCGCAGGTGCCGCCATCTGGCCGCTTGTGAACCAGATGAACCCTTCGGCCGATGTTCAGGCGCTTGCCTCGATTCGCGTCGATGTTTCGGGTGTCGAACCCGGGACTCAATTGACGGTGAAGTGGCTGGGCAAGCCCGTGTTCATCCGTCGTCGGACCGAAACCGAGATCGAAGAAGCGCGCGCCGTGGAACTGAGCCAGCTTCCGGATCAGAACGCGCAGAACCGCAACGATATGACGCTGGACGCGTCGGACCAGAATCGCACACTGGACGAGGCGGGCGAATGGCTGGTCATGATCGGCGTCTGCACGCACCTGGGCTGCGTTCCCATGGGTGACGGTGCTGGCGATTTTGGCGGGTGGTTCTGCCCCTGCCACGGTTCCCACTACGACAGTGCAGGCCGTATCCGCCGCGGACCCGCACCTGAAAACCTGTGGATCCCCGTCGCCGCCTTCGAAGACGAAACCACGATCAAGCTGGGTTAAAGGAAACGCACCATGGCTGGAATTCCTCACGACCATTACGAACCAAAATCCGGTGGAGAGAAGTGGCTGCATTCGCGCCTGCCCATCCTCGGTCTGATCTATGACACGATCATGATCCCCACACCCAAGAACCTGAACTGGATGTGGATCTGGGGCATCGTGCTGACCTTCTGTCTGGCGATGCAGATCGTGACCGGCATCATTCTGGTGATGCACTACACCCCGCATGTGGATTTTGCCTTCGCCTCGGTTGAACATATCATGCGAAACGTGAACGGCGGCCATATGCTGCGGTATCTGCACCAGAATGGTGCATCGCTGTTCTTTGTTGCCGTCTACCTGCACATTTTCCGGGGGCTCTACTACGGCAGCTACAAGGCACCGCGCGAGATCACCTGGATCATCGGCATGCTCATCTATCTGCTGATGATGGCGACAGCCTTCATGGGCTATGTTTTGCCATGGGGTCAGATGTCCTTCTGGGGTGCAACGGTGATTACCGGTCTGTTCGGTGCAATTCCCTTCATCGGCGACGCGCTGCAGACTTGGCTGCTGGGCGGACCGGCCGTGGACAATGCCACGCTGAACCGCTTCTTCTCGCTGCACTACCTGCTGCCCTTTGTGATCGCGGCGCTGGTAGCCGTGCATATCTGGGCTTTCCATACGACCGGCAACAACAACCCGACCGGGGTTGAGGTGCGCCGCACCTCCAAGGAAGACGCGCAGAAGGACACCCTGCCCTTCTGGCCCTACTTCGTGATGAAGGACCTGTTCGCACTGTCGCTGATTCTGGTGATCTTCTTCGCGATTGTCGGCTTCATGCCCAACTATCTGGGCCACCCGGACAACTACATCGAGGCAAACCCGCTGGTGACGCCGTCGCATATCGTGCCGGAATGGTACTTCCTGCCCTTCTACGCGATCCTGCGCGCCTTCACCGCTGATGTCTGGGTCGTGATGTTCGCGAACTGGATCACCGGTGGCCTGATCGACGCCAAGTTCTTCGGCGTTCTGGCGATGTTCGGCGCGATTGCCGTGATGGCGCTTGCACCTTGGCTGGACACCAGCCGTGTGCGCTCGGGTCGCTATCGTCCGATGTTCAAGTGGTGGTTCGCCCTTCTCTGCGTGGACTTCGTGGTCCTTGCATGGGTTGGCGCGATGCCTGCGGAAGAGCCCTATGCCACGATCTCTCTGATCGCATCGGCTTATTGGTTCGCTTACTTCCTGGTGATCCTGCCGCTGCTGGGCGTCATCGAGAAACCGCAGGCTGCGCCCGCGACGATCGAAGACGATTTCAAGGCGCATTATGGTGCGTCCTCCGGCGCCCCTGCCGAATAAGAAAGGAAACGGGACTATGTTTAAGAAGATTGCGATTGCCGCAGTTGCTGCCCTGACCCTTTCGGGCGGGGCGGCCATGGCCGCGGGAGCTGAGGGTCACGTCGAGAATGTCGACTTCTCGTTCCAAGGGCCTTTCGGATCGTTCGACCAGAACCAGCTTCAGCGTGGCCTTCAGGTCTATACCGAAGTTTGTGCCGCCTGCCACGGGCTCCGCTATGTGCCGCTGCGCACACTGGCCGATGAAGGCGGTCCGCATCTGCCGGAAGATCAGGTGCGCGCCTATGCTTCGCAGTTCGAGATCTTTGATCCCGAATTGGACGATTTCCGCCCACGGGTGGAGACCGATCCTTTCCCGATGTCGAACCTTGAGAACGCGCCCGACCTGTCCTTGATGGCCAAGGCGCGGGCTGGTTTCCACGGGCCCTATGGCACCGGGATCAACCAGTTGTTCAAAGGCATCGGCGGACCCGAGTATATCTACTCGCTGTTGATGGGCTATACCGGTGAAGAGAAAACCGAAGCAGGCGTGACGCTTTACGAAAACACCGCCTTTCCGGGTGGCTGGATCTCGATGGCCCCACCCCTGTTCGAGGATCAGCTTGAGTTCGCGGATGGTCACAGCAATTCGATGGAATCGGTGGCTGAGGATGTTTCTGCTTTCCTGATGTGGACAGCCGAACCCAAGATGATGGCCCGCAAGCAGACTGGCCTTGTCGCCGTGATCTTCCTGTCGGTTCTGACGGTCCTGCTGTACCTGACCAACAAGCGCATCTGGATGCCCGTGAAGCGCAAGGAAAAGAACGTCTGATCCTGAAAGTGCAGAATGTTCGGAAAACCCCGCCTCGTGCGGGGTTTTCTTTTTGGATACGTCGGCTACTGACCCAGATAGTCCCGTAGAGCAGGGGGCGGGTCGTCCAGCATGGCCTTGGTCGGCTGCGGAGGCAACGCAACACCATCGGCGACAAGTATCACGACCGGCGCAATACGCCGCGCATCCGCAGGATCGTGGCTGACCATCAGAAGGGTTGCGCCGGTTTCTGCGGCCAAGGCGGCGACAAGATCCAGCATCTCGGCCCTTAGGGCAGGCCCAAGAGCCGCAAATGGCTCGTCCAGAAGGATCAGGGGTCGTCGCTGCACCAGCACACGCGCCAGCGCCACGCGCCCTTGCTGCCCGCCTGACAGGGCCGCGGGCTTGCGCGCGTCAAGACCCTCCAACCCGACACGGGCCAGCGCCTGCGCTACGCGTGTGTTGTCGTCAGGGCTCAGCCGCAGGTCCGGCCTTATCCCCAAGCTGACATTCTGCGATACGGTCAGATGCGGAAACAGGTTGTTGTCCTGGAACAGCATCGCCACAGGTCGCTTGGCCGGCGGCATGATGGTGATGTCACGCCCTTCCCACAGCACGCGGCCCGCGACGGGCGCAAAGAAACCGGCAATGACGTTGAGCAGGGTAGATTTGCCGGCGCCTGAGGGCCCGATGACAGCCGCGACCGTTCCTGTTTCAAGGGCGAAATCAGCGTGCAGCTCGAAGGAATCCTGCCGAATCTCCAAACGGTCAAGCGTCAGCATCGCGTCGTCCTCCCCTGTCGAACAACCAGAAAAGCCCAAGGCTCAAACTCAACAATACCAGAGCCGCGCCCGCTGCGGCGTCCATCCGATAGGCCCCCATCAGCCGCAGGATCTGCAACGGCAGGGTTGCGCGTTCCGGATCGGCAAAGAGTGCGATGACGCCAAGATCCCCCATCGACAATGCGGCGGCCAAGCCTGCGGAAAAGCCCAGAGGTCGGCGCAGGCGCGGCAGTATCAGCCACCGCAGACGAGCGGCACCCCTCATTCCTAGACTATCGGCCAGAGGGCCGAAATCTTTTTCCAGATCACGCAAGGCTGGGGCAAGAACCCGCAACGCGAAGGGCAGCGCCGCCATGGCATTGACAAGCGCCGTCACCGCAAAGGCCCAGCGCGACGGATCACTAAGCGGGTTGAGCAGCAGAAAGATGCCCGTCCCAATCACCAGTGGTGAGGCCGCAATGCCCAGAAGACCGACCGCCTCGATCCCGCGCCACCGCCGCGCGAGATGGGCAAGCGCAAGCGCCAGCCCCACGGCCAAGACGGTGGAGACCAGCGCCATCACGATCGACACGGCTGCGGCACGCCACACTGGCGGCGGCAACCCTTCCAGCCCCGCAAGACCCCGCCAGATCACAGCGCCAAGAGGCAACATCAGAAACAGTGCAACGAGTGCAAGGGTCACGATATCGAGCAGGCGCAGGGGCAAGGTCTCAGCCTCCCAACGTCGCGGAATACGATCCAACCCGCGCCCGAACCCGTCCAGCAAGCTAAAGCGCAGCGCCAACATCGCGGCCAGAGTCACAAGGGCGATCTGGATCACCGCCAGAACCGCAGCCCGAGCCAGATCGAAATCGAAGCGAAAGGCCTGATAGATCGCCAATTCCACCGTCGTCGCCCGCGGACCTCCTCCCAGTGTCAGCGCCACGGCAAAGCTGCTCAGGCAGATGGCAAACACCACCATCGCCACGCCAGGAAGGGTTGCACGGAGCATGGGCCACTCCAGCAGATGAAACACGTCACGCGGGCCAAAGCCAAGGCTGGCTGCAAGGCGGAAACGTTCAGCCGGGATGGATTGCCATCCTTGCAACAGGATGCGCGTTGCCAATGGCAGGTTGAAGAACACATGCGCCAGCACAACACCATGCAGACCATAGATCTGCACAGGCGGGAGACCGACCCACGCCATGGCCTGATTGACGATCCCGCTGCGTCCGAACACGGCCAGAAGACCCAGAACGCCGACGATCACGGGCAGAATGAACGGGGCCCCCAACAAAGTGATCATCAAACCACGGCCTGCAAACTGCCTGCGCGCCAGGGCGCGAGCCACGGGAACGGCAAGGGCAATACTGAAAAAGGCAGATAGCACTGACTGCAGCACTGTGAAGCGCAGAGCGGACCAATCCGCAGGGCCGGGCAGGCTTGCCCCGCCTGCATGCCAAAACACCGCAAGCAAGGGAAACAGGATGAAACCTGAGACAAGTGCGACCGCAACCCAGCCCAGCGCGTCCGAGAATGCCGCCCGCCTCAGCGGGAAAGGGCGCGCAGCCATTCGTCCAGTGCCAGATCACGCAGCGCATCGGCCTGATCGATCGGGGCGAGAATGGCCTTTTCTGGCTGGATCAGTGTCGAAAACGCCTTGGGCAAACCTGCCTCGGGCATCACGGCGGGATACATCCAGTTGGTCGTAGGAATGATGGCCTGGAACGCGTCGCTGATCATAAAGCGCAGGAACTGATCGGCCAGTTCAGGCTGATCTGTCGCAGCAAGTTTGCCCGCCACTTCGATCTGCATGTAATGTCCTTCACGAAATGGAAGCGCGACCTTGCTGTCATCCTCTTCGGCAATCATGTGATAGGCCGGAGATGTCGTATAGGACAGGACCAGATCAGCCTCGCCTTCCAGAAAGAGGCCGTAAGCCTCGGACCATCCGGGGGTGACGGTTACGATATTGTCCGCCAGCCCCTCCCAGATCGCCGCAGCCTCGTCGCCATAGGCGGACTTGACCCACATGAGCAGACCCAAACCGGGGGTCGAGGAGCGGGGGTCTTGAATCACGATGCTCAAGTCACTCGCGGCCAACTCCCGAAAATCGGCTGGTTGCGCGGCTCCTCGATTGCCGACAAAGGCGAAATAGCCCCAGTCATAGGGCAAGAACAAGGGATCGTTCCATTCCAGCGGAAGGTCCAGATCGGCGTCGATCGTGTGGGCCATGAACAGGCCCGTTTCCAGCGCGGCAGAAATCAGCCCGGTGTCGAGCCCAAGAACTATGTCCGCCTCACTTCGCGCGCCCTCAAGCCTGAGCCGACCCAGAAGCGCAGCCCCGTCACCAGCCCCGACAAGATTCAAGGTGCACCCACATTCCGCCTCGAACGCCTCTTTGACCGCAGGGCCGGGCCCCCAGTCTGACACGAAACTGTCATAGGTATAGACCGTCAGTTCGGGCGTCTGTGCCAGTGCCGGTCCAGCCGCCAATAGGGCAGCGATCATCAGGTGTGGCTTCATTCAATCCTCCAACGATCCGGGCAAAGGGCAAGTCTGGAGGCTGTCCAACCTTCCCTCCGCCGGGGCTAACCGGGTCAGGTTCAACGGGTTTGCCTTGCGGCATCTCAGCGTGGCACAAGGCCAGGCACCCCGAGGTGGGTAGAGCCTAGTGCCCCATCCCAGCCCCTTCAAGGCAAAACCGCTTGAGGCAGGGGCACGGCCCCGCTAGACCAGCCACAAAGGAGTGCTGCGCATGAGCATGAACAGCTTTGGCCATCTTTTCCGTGTGACCACCTGGGGCGAAAGCCACGGGCCTGCCTTGGGGGCTACCGTGGATGGATGCCCGCCGGGTGTACCGATCACCGAGAGCATGATCCAGAACTGGCTGGACAAGCGCAAACCGGGGCAGAGCAAATACACGACCCAGCGGCGCGAAGCCGATGAGGTGCGCATTCTGTCCGGTGTGTTTGAAGGACAGACAACCGGCACGCCTGTGCAGTTGATGATCGAGAACACCGACCAGAGGTCGAAGGATTACGGCGACATCGCCGAAAAGTTCCGACCAGGCCATGCTGATATCACCTACTGGCAGAAATACGGGATACGGGATTATCGCGGCGGCGGTCGATCCTCGGCCCGCGAGACAGCGGCGCGGGTCGCGGCCGGCGGTCTGGCGCGGGCCGCGCTGTCCATTCTGGCACCGCAGGTTAAGATCACAGGCTACATGACGCAGATCGGCCCGCACGGGATCGACAGGGATCGGTTCGACTGGGACCAGATCGAGCAGAATCCATTCTGGACACCGGATGCGGTCGCTGCTGTCGATTGGGCAGAGTATCTTGACGGGTTGCGGAAGTCCGGAAACTCTGTCGGTGCTATTATCGAAGTCGTTGCGCGGAACGTGCCTGCCGGGCTGGGAGCACCGGTTTATGGCAAGTTAGACACTGATCTGGCTGCCGCGATGATGTCGATCAACGCTGTCAAAGGTGTTGAAATCGGCGAAGGTATGGCCGCGGCGACCCTGACAGGCGAGGAGAATGCGGATGAGATCTTCCTTGGGAATGATGGCAAGCCGGTTTATTCGTCGAACCATGCGGGCGGCATCTTGGGTGGGATCTCGACCGGGCAGGACATTGTCGTGCGGTTTGCCGTGAAGCCTACGTCGTCCATCCTGAAGCCGCGCCAGACGATCACCAAAAACGGGCAAGCGGCCGAGATCATCACCAAGGGTCGCCACGATCCTTGTGTCGGCATCCGCGCCGTCCCGGTGGGTGAAGCGATGATGGCCTGTGTTATACTTGACCATATATTGCTGCATCGTGGTCAGATAGGTGGTGCCGTGGGCGAAACACGCGGTCACATCGGCTGATCCTTGGGCGCGATCCTGACCATTACCTTTCCGATCTTTGCCTTGATCGGGATCGGCTATGGCGCGGTTCGGGCTGGTGTCTTTGCGCCCCCGGACATGAAGGTTCTGGGCAAGTATGTTCTGAACATCGCGCTACCTGCGTTGCTCTTCAACACGGTTGCCACCCGCGATCTGGGCGAGATCCTGAACCTTGGCTATATCACGGTCTTTGCGTTGGGTGGCCTTTTGACCATCTGCGTCACCTGGCTCTGGTTCACCCTGCAAGGCACCGGCCCCGCGCGCCGCGCGATCGCAGTGATGGGTTCGACCTGTCCGAACTCTGGTTTCGTGGGCTATCCCGTAATGCTTCTGGTCTTTCCCGATCTTGCGGGCGTGGTGCTGGCCCTGAACATGGTGGTCGAGAATTTTCTGCTGATCCCGCTATGTCTGATGCTGCTGGAGGCGTCACGCGACCGGCAAGACAAGTCGCTGTTGCGGATCGCAGGGCGGATCATTCTTGGCGTTCTGAAGCGGCCCATGGTGATCGGATTGATGCTGGGTTTGCTGGTGATGCTATCAGGCATACCCCTGCCACAGATGATCACGCGATTGATGGAGGTTCTGGCCGCCTCGTCCAGCGCGCTTGCCCTGTTCGTGATCGGTGGCTCGTTGGTGGGGTTGCCCATCATCGGCCAGAGGGCGCTGGCGGCGCAGATCGTTCTGGGAAAACTGTTGATCAGTCCGGCGATGACAGCGCTGGTTCTTGTCGTTTTACCCTTGGTTGGACTGCCGCTTCTGTCAGGCGACATGGCTGTAGCCGTGATCCTGACAACGGCCATGCCGATGTTCGGCATCTACACGCTGCTGGCACAGGATTACGGGCATGAGGGGATCGCCTCGATCGCGCTACTGGGCGCCACAGCAGGGGCTTTCTTTACCCTCAGCCTGCTTTTGGCCCTGTTGACCTAATCGGGTGAGGACACAGGCTTCTGTCGCGACAACTGCACGGCAAGGATTCCCGCCGCGATGATGACCACGCCCACAACATCCAGCACACCCAGCGCCTCGCCCAGCAGGACGGCTGCGATGGCCACGCCGAAGAACGGGTTGAGGAAGTGGAATGTGGCTGCCTTGACCGCGCCAATCTGGTTGACCAGCGTGAACCAGACCCATGTCGCTGCAAGTCCCGGGATCAGCGTGGTATAAAGGAAGGCCACCACCAGTTTCCAGTTCCATGTGACTTCGATCGTCTCGAACATGGCGGAACCCACGGCAAGGACGGCAGAGCCTACGAACATCTGCAAGCCCACGATCATCATGACGTTTCCTCCCGACGAGGCCCCACGCACCGACAGCGTGGCCACCGTCAGGGCCATTGCTCCCAGAACGCAAAGCATCAGGCCGTAGAGATCGACACCGGCCCCCAGACGCGCGCCCATGATGAGCCCCACTCCCAGGAAACCCAGAACCAGCCCGATCAGACCAAGACGCGGCAAACGCTCACGGAAGATCGCCCAGCCGGCGAAAGCAACCATCAGCGGCATGGAGGATGCAATGATCGAGGCCAAGGATGCCTCGATCGTCTGCATCGCCACAAAGTTCAAACCCAGATAAAGCGCGTTCTGGCATACCCCGAAGATGATCGTGGCCTTCCACTGTGCAGGCGTCAGTCGGAAGGTCTGACCCAATGCCAGCGCGATGGCGACACCGATGATACCCGAAAGCAGGAAACGCAGCGAAAGTGACGCCATCGGCGGGGCGTATTCCACGATGATCCGCGCCGAGGTAAAGGCCGATGACCACATCAGGGCGAACAGAAGCCCCATCCCGATTGCGCGAATATTCAAGTCTGTCTCTGCCTGTCTGCCGGGGGTTTCATGACCCCCAAAGCAAAAGGGCCGCCACTGGGGCGACCCTTTCGGAAATTTGTGCGGGATGCAAGATCAGCCGTTCACGCTGTCTTTCAGCGCCTTGGCGATGGTCATCTTGACGACCTTGTCGGCGTCCTTCTGCATCTGCTCGCCGGTGGCGGGGTTGCGCACCATGCGCGACGGACGCTCGCGGCAGTAGATCTTGCCGATACCCGGCAGGGTCACGGCACCGCCGGCACCCACTTCACGGGTGATGATCGCAACAACGGCGTCCAGTGCGCTGCCTGCGGTTTTCTTGTCTGCGCCCATTTCATCGGCCAGAGCGGCAACAAGCTGGGTCTTGGTCATCGGTTTTGCCATTTCTTGGTCTCCTTCAACTGCCCGATCTGTTGGGGCTCATTTGCTAGATTTAACTGTATCTCGTGTCTAAACACAACGAATAGTGGCTCAACACAAGATGAAAACGTGCGGAAAGTGGCATTTTTCGCTGCTCCGGCGGTATTTCGCACCCTTTACAGGAAGGCCGTCTCCTCAAAACTCCTTAGTTTCCGGCTGTGGATACGCGCAAGCGGCATGTCCCGCAAGCGTTCCATTGCACGAATTCCGATCATCAGATGGCGGGCCACCTGCGTTTTATAGAAATCCGAGGCCATGCCGGGCAGCTTCAACTCGCCATGGAGTGGCTTGTCCGAGACGCAAAGCAGCGTTCCGTACGGCACCCGAAACCGGAACCCGTTGGCCGCGATCGTGGCACTTTCCATGTCCAGCGCAACGGCGCGGCTCTGGCTCAGGCGTTGCACCGGGCCGGTCTGGTCGCGCAATTCCCAGTTGCGATTGTCAACTGACGCGACGGTTCCGGTCCGCATGATCCGCTTGAGGTCATAATCCTCAAGCTGCGTTTCCTCTGCGACGGCCTGTTGCAAGGCGATCTGGATTTCCGCCAAGGCCGGAATCGGCACCCAGACGGGCAGATCGTCGTCCAGAACCTTGTCCTCGCGCAGATAGGCATGGGCCAGCACGAAATCCCCAAGGCTTTGGGAATTTCGCAAACCGGCACAATGGCCAACCATGATCCAGGCATGCGGGCGCAGCACGGCGATATGATCGGTCGCCGTCTTGGCGTTGGACGGACCCACTCCGATATTGACCAGAGTGATCCCCGAACCATCCGCCCGCTTCAGGTGATAGGCCGGCATCTGCGGCACCTTGTCGACAAGGGACAGCGGTGTTTCCGGATCAGTGATCTCTACATTTCCGGTGCTGACGAAGCTGACATAGCCACTGTCTTTTTCAGCAAGAACCTGTCGGGCATATGCCTCGAACTCCGAGACATAGAACTGATAGTTGGTGAAAAGGACGTGGTTCTGGAAATGGACGGGGTCGGTCGCCGTGTAATGGGCCAACCGCGCCAACGAATAATCCACGCGCTGCGCTGTAAAAGCAGCCAGCGGCTCTGTCCCGTCGGGGGGCAGTTTGAATGTGCCGTTGACGATGTCATCGTTCATTGTGTTCAGGTCAGGCACATCAAACACATCACGAAGAGTGAAAGTCGCCGCCCCTTCCTGAGGAACGGTCATGCCGGGATCATTGGCAACCGCGAAATGCACCGGGATTGGGGTCTCGGACAGTCCGATCTGCACGGGCACCTCGTGGTTCAGGATCAACAAACCGATCTGCTGTTCCAGATAGTTCCGGAACAGGTCTGGCCGGGTGATCGTCGTCGCATGCGTGCCGGGACGCGAGACATGTCCAAAACTCAGGCGGCTGTCCACCTTGGCATGACTTGTCGTGGTGATCCTGATCTCGGGATAGAAGGCACGGTAGCGACAGTCCGGATGGCCGCTCTGCATGGTTTGCGCGAAATGTTCACAAAGAAAACCGGTCGCGCCCTCATACAGCAGAACAAGACGCGCGACGGCCGCTTTGGGGTCGGTGAAAAACTCGGGTCCCGGTTGGTCGGGTGACATCACCTGAAGGTCGTTCTGGTTAGGCCGCATCGGGTGTCCTGTGTGAAGCGCCCTAGATCCGGGCTATGTTTGCGCATCACGTTGACACCCTGCCGGGCCGGGATCAAGCTGCGACCGGGCGTCAGGCAGGACCACCACGATTTTCAGAGGGCGCAATGGATTTTGACAGCGTCACAGCACCAGAATTCGGACGCAGTCTGACAGGGTTCGGGCTCAACCTCCTTGTCCGGGATGTGCTGCGCCATGCGGCCTTTCTGGAACAGGTGTTCGGCATGCAGGCGCATCGTGTCAACCGCGATTTTGCGATCCTCGTCTATCAGGAGCAGGTTCTCCAACTACATGCGGATGGCACGTACCATGCCAATCCGATGTTGTCCCTGCTGCCGGAAGCCGGACCGCGCGGTGCCGGGGCAGAGCTGCGCCTGTTCGGGTCCGACCCGGATCAGGCGGCACGACTGGCGACAGAGCTGGGTGGACAGATCCTGCAACACCCATCGAACAAGCCGCACGGGCTGCGAGAGGCGTTCATTCTTGATCCTGATGGCTATGTCTGGGTGCCATCCGTGCCATTGCCTGAATGATCAGGCGGCGTCGAAATCCAGAACCAGCCGGTCACTTGTGGGTCTCGCCTGGCAGGCCAGCGTGAAGCCAGCCTCCAACTCCCAAGGCTCCAGCGAATAGTTCACCGCCATCTCGGCGCTGCCCTCGGCCACTTTGCAGCGGCAGGTGCAACACATGCCACCCTTGCAGGAATAGGGCAGTTCCAGCCCCTGCCGCTCGGCAGCAGCAACGACATTGTCATCGCCCGCCTCGACGGTGAACTGTTTGCGCGCGCCATCCAGAACCACCTCGACGGTGACACCATGGGCGGCGGCGGCCTCTGCTGCCGCTGATCGAGGGGCGCGCTGCACTTCCCCTGCCTGGAAGAAGCGTTCAAAATGCACGCGTTCTTTCGGAATGCCATGCCCCTCAAGCATCGCGGCGACATCGTCGATCATGTCACCCGGACCGCAGATGAATACCCCATCGGCGCCCCTAAGATCGACAGCACCGGCTCGCGCCAAAGCCGCGATCTTGTCGCCCGTGATCCGGCCGTTCAGCAACGCGACATCCTGCGGTTCGCGGCTGAGGATATGGATCAGCGTGAAACGATCCACGTAGCGGTCCTTCAACCCCTCCAGCGCCTCGCGGAACATGATCGACCCGGTATTGCGGTTGCCATAGATCAGCGTGACCTCAGCCCCCCGCGCCAGCGCATCCGCCGCCATCGCCACCATAGGCGTGACGCCAGATCCTGCAGCAATCAGCACCAGACGGTCCTCGGTCTTGCACGTAAAACGCCCCTCCGGCGGCATCACCTGAAGGCTCTGCCCGGACGTGAGGGCTTGGGCAAAGCTTGAGAATGCGCCCCCTTCCACATGCTTGACGCCGACGGTCAGCGGCTTACCCGGCAAACTGGCGATGGAATAAGAACGCCGGATATCCTGCCCATCAACAGTGGCGCGCAGGGTCAAATACTGACCCGGCACCCAAGCGAAGGCGTCGATCAGCGCATCGGGCACATCAAAGGAAATCGCCACAGAATCCGGTGTTTCGCGGCGCACCTCGCGGATGGTCAGGTCGTGGAACATAGGCGTGGTCCTTTGTGTCGTCAGATGCATTTGAAATAGTCGAAAGGTTCGGCACAAGCGCAGCAGCGGTAATGCGCCTTGCAAGCGGTCGATCCGAACTCGCTCAGCTTTTCGGTATTCGTGCTGCCGCATTTGGGGCAGGCCACCGTCACCTCACCGAACAAGGATCGGATCGACCCAGAGGATTTCGCGGGCGGCGCAATCCCGTATTCGCGCAGTTTTTCACGCCCTTCGTCCGTGATCCAGTCGGTCGTCCAGGGTGGCGTCAGCACACGTTCGATCCGCGCGTCAAACCCCGCGTCCCGCAAAGCGGCCTCGACCGCCAGTTCAATCGCCAACACGGCGGGACAGCCAGAATAGGTCGGAGTGACACCGGCCACGGCCACCCCATCCTCGACCCTGACCCAGCGCAGGATGCCCAGATCGGCCACGGTCACGCAGGGCACTTCGGGGTCTGGCACGGCTGCTGCCGCGTCCCAGGCCGCCTCGGCGCTGCCCTGCCAGCAAACGCTCACCAGCGCGCCCCGGGATAAGCGCGGTGCACCACCTGCATCTCGGCCAACAGATGGCCCAGCGTTTCGTTGTGGATACCCTGCCGCCCGCCGCGCTGCGCATAAGCGGCACTCGGCTGTTCCAGCAACGCCGCGGCAAAGACATCAGCCACGGTGCGGTCCCATGCGGCGCGCATATCGGCCCTTACGGGTAGAATCCCAGCCGCCTCGGCCTCCTGCGCAGCGTCGGAGCTTTCGAACAGCTCATCCACATAGATGTGCAGCCCTTCGACCGCGTCGCGCATCCGCGCGGCGCTTTCTGCGGTGCCATCGCCCAGCCGGATCACCCATTCGCCTGCATGACGGATGTGATAGGCCATTTCCTTTTCTGCCTTGCCCGCGACACCGCGCACCACCTCGTCTGTGCTGGTAAGCGCCGCCAGCCAATAGGGGCGCATGAAGGCCGCGAAATAAAGTTGCCGCAGCATCGTGTGGGCGAAATCCTCATTCGGGCGCTCGACCAACAGACAATTGCGATACTCCCGCTCGCCGCGCAGATAGGCAAGATCATCCTCGGACCGGCCCTTGCCTTCCAGCTTGCCAGCTTGGTCATACAGCGTGCGCGCCGTCCCGATCAGATCCAAACCCATGTTTGGCATGGCCAGATCTTCTTCCAGCATCGGCGCATGACCGCACCATTCTGACAGGCGGTGGCCAAGGATCAGGTGATCATCAGCCAGTTCAAGCAATGCTTCGAATACGGCCATCACATATGCCCCACTTCGTCGGGGATCTCGTAAAAGGTCGGATGGCGATAGATCTTGTCCGCCGTCGGCTCGAAATTCTCGGCCGTCTGGTCGGGGTCAGAGGCCGTGATCGCCGCCGATGGCACAACCCAGATCGAGTTCCCCTCGCCGCGCCGCGTATACACATCGCGCGCCGCTTGCAGCGCCATCACCTCATCCGAGGCATGCAGACTGCCGACATGCTTATGCGCCAGACCATTGCGCGGACGGATGAACACTTCCCAAAGCGGTGTTGTCGCGGTCATCGCCTTCTCCTTCATTGTTCTGAAAATACTCCGGGGGTCCGGGGGCAGCGCCCCCGGCCTGACCGGCGTCTACTCGGCTGCGATCTTGCGCGCGCGGCGCTTCTCGGCATGGGCAAGGGCCGCTTCGCGCACCCAGGCGCCATCATCCCAGGCTTTCTTGCGGGCCTTGATCCGGTCCTTGGCCATCGGCCCATGACCCTTGACCACGCGCCAGAACTCGTCCCAGTCGATGGGGCCGTGATCGTAGCCGCCCTTGTCCTCGTTCCATTTCAGGTCCGGGTCGGGTATCGTAAGGCCAAGGTATTCCGCCTGCGGCACTGTCGCGTCGATGAATTTCTGGCGCAGCTCGTCATTGGTGAAACGCTTGATCTTCCACGCCATGGATTGATCCGAATGCTGGCTGTCGGCATCATGCGGGCCGAACATCATCAGCGACGGCCACCACCAACGGTTCAGGCTGTCCTGCGCCATCGCCTTTTGTTCAGGGGTGCCCTGTGCCAGGGTCATCACGATTTCGTAACCCTGACGCTGGTGAAAACTCTCTTCCTTGCAGACCCGAATCATGGCGCGGGCATAGGGGCCAAAGGAACAACGGCAGAGCGGGATCTGGTTCATGATCGCCGCGCCATCGACTAGCCAGCCGATCGTTCCCATGTCCGCCCAACTCAGCGTGGGGTAGTTGAAGATCGACGAGTACTTGGCCTTGCCGGACAGCAACTCCTCGGTCATCTCCTCTCGGCTGACGCCCAGTGTTTCGGCGGCAGAGTAAAGATAGAGACCATGGCCACCTTCGTCCTGCACCTTGGCCAACAGGGCGGCCTTGCGGCGCAGGCTGGGCGCGCGGGTGATCCAGTTGCCCTCGGGCAGCATCCCCACGATCTCGGAATGGGCGTGCTGGCCGATCTGGCGGACCAGCGTGCGACGATACCCTTCGGGCATCTCGTCCTTGGGTTCGATTTTTTCCTCGGCATCAATGCGCTTCTGGAAGCGGGCCAGAAATTCGGGCGTTTCCTCGGTCCTGTTGTCGGCACCGATCAGTCCTTGAGAGTACATGGAAGGCTCCTCCGTTCGCTTCACATGTTATAAGTTACAAAAACAGAATATCAAAGCGTTTTTTGTAACACTTGCTTTCCACAAGATGCAGACACATTTATCGCGGATGGACAAAACACTGCTTTCCTTTGGACATGGTTACTCGGCCCGTGCTCTTGCGCGGCGGCTGCTGCCGCAGGGCTGGACCGTGTTTGGCACGACCCGTAACCCCGACAAGGCGCGCGCCTTGAAGGCCGAAGGGATCACCCCGATTCTCTGGCCGAATGGTGATTTGCGCAGCGCTCTTTCGAAGGCCAGTCATATTCTGACCTCCGCAGGCCCGGAAGCCGAGGGCGATCCGGTGCTGGCGCTACTGCGCGACCAGATCAGCCGCGCCGCACCCCGTCTGACATGGGTTGGCTATCTGTCCACGACCGGCGTTTATGGCGATCACGCCGGCGATTGGGTGGATGAGGAAACGCCCCTGACCCCATCGACCAAACGCGGCCTGATGCGGCTTGAGGCCGAACAGGCATGGCAATCCATTCCCGGGTTGCCGCTGCACATCTTTCGGCTTGCGGGGATCTATGGCCCGGGTCGAGGCCCGTTCGAGAAGGTCCGCAACGGAACCGCCCGGCGGATCATCAAACCTGGTCAGGTGTTCAGCCGGATCCATGTGGATGACATCGCGCAGGTTCTGGAAGCCTCGATCAAAAAGCCCAACCCCGGCCGTGCCTATAACCTCTGCGACGATGATCCTGCCCCACCGCAGGACGTGATCGGCTATGCCGCTGAACTGCTGGGCCTGCCCCTGCCACCGGAAGTGCCCTTCGACCAAGCGGAACTGACTCCGATGGCCCGCAGCTTTTATGCCGAAAGCAAAAGGGTGCGGAACGACCGGATCAAGACTGAACTTGGCGTGAGTTTGATCCACCCTGATTATCGCCACGGCCTGCCCGCCCTTCTGTCCGAGGAAAATGCGTGAACTCGCTTTCGCCACTGACGCCAGCACCCGATGACACTGTGACCGCCGTTCCGCTGTCGCTGACCGGATTGCTCGCGGCGATCCGTCCCCAAGATCATGAGGACGCGGTGACACTGGGAGAAATCCTGTCGCGCATCGGTCAGCGATCTTTTGCGGCCACGTTGATGGTAATCGGATTGCTGATGGTATCGCCCCTGTCTGCCATCCCGTTCCTGCCTTCGTTGGTGGCCATCGTGATCCTGCTGATTGCGGGGCAGGCCATCATTGGACGTCATCACCTGTGGCTTCCCGAGTTTCTGACCCGGCGCCGGATCTCGGCTGAAAAACTGCGGCGGGCGCTTGATACCTTGACCCGGCCTGCGGCATGGATCGACGCGCATCGTAGCGGGCGGTGGGTGATCCTCACACAATGGCCGATCTCGTCCCTGGCCTATGTTGTGATCATCGTCATCGCCTTGACTTGGCCGCCGCTCTCCTTCGTGCCCTTCTCGACCACGCTCAGCGCAGTGGGCATGTCGCTGTTGGCCGCCGGACAGACCCTGAAGGACGGCATCTTCGTTTTGCTGGGCTATGCCTATCTTGCACTGCTTGTGACGGGGGTCAGCGTGGCGGTCGCCGGCGTGCTCTGAACGGGTCAGCCGCGACGTGCCAGCACCTCGACCCCCAGCACGTGCAGAACCTTTGCCTCGATATCGGCGGCGTTCAATCCAGCGGTGGCATACATGTCCTCTGGGCTGGACTGGTCAATGAATGTATCCGGCAGAACCATCGACCGGAAACGCAATCCCGTGTCGAAGACGCCTTCATCCGCCAAAAGCTGCGCCACATGGCTCCCGAAACCGCCGACCGCGCCCTCTTCGATCGTGATCAGCGCCTCGTGATCTGCTGCCAGTTGCAGGATCAGGTCGCGGTCCAGCGGCTTCGCAAAGCGGGCATCGGCCACAGTAGGCGTGATGCCCCGCGCGGACAGAGCCTCGCAGGCGGTCATCACCTCGGAGAGACGGGTGCCGAAAGACAGGATTGCCACGCGCTTGCCTTGCTGGATCATGCGGCCCTTGCCGATCTCCAGCGGCTCGCCCCGTTCCGGCATGGTTACGCCTGTGCCGTCGCCGCGCGGAAAGCGGAAGGCTATGGGGCCATCGTCATGCGCGGCGGCGGTCGCGACCATATGGACCAGTTCCGCCTCATCCGCAGCCGCCATTACGACGAATCCCGGTAGATTAGATAGAAACGCCACATCAAAAGCCCCGGCATGCGTGGCTCCGTCGGCGCCCACCAGACCCGCCCGGTCGATGGCAAATCGCACAGGAAGCCGCTGGATCGCCACATCATGCACAACCTGATCGTAACCGCGTTGCAGGAAAGTGGAATACATCGCACAGAAGGGGCGCATTCCCCCCGCGGCCAATGCGGCCGAGAATGTCACGCCGTGCTGTTCCGCGATTCCCACATCGAAGCACCGCGAGGAGTAACGTTCGGCGAACAGGTTCAGCCCGGTGCCATCGGGCATGGCCGCCGTGACCGCACAAATCCGGCTGTCGCGCGACGCCTGATCCAGCAAAGCCCGTGCGAACACCGAGGTGTAGCTGGGTGCGTTCGATGGTGTCTTCTTCTGCTCGCCGGTCAGCACATCGAACTTGGCAGTGGCGTGACCTTTATCCCGCGCCGCTTCAGCCGGGGCATAGCCTTTGCCCTTCTTGGTAATCACATGGATCAGCATCGGCCCGGTCGCGCGCGCCTTGACCGTCCGCAGCACAGGCAGAAGCTGGTCCAGATCATGCCCGTCGATGGGGCCGACATAGGAAAAGCCCAGCGCCTCGAACAAGGTGCCCCCGACGGCAAACCCCTTGAGAAGATCCTTGGCACGTTTCGCACCGTCACGGAACGGTGGCGGCAAGAGGCTTACCGCGCCCTTGGCGGCGGCCTTGAATTCCTGAAACGGTTCGCCTGCGTAAAGACGGCTGAGATAGGATGACAACGCGCCGACGGGCGGGGCAATCGACATCTCGTTATCGTTCAGGATCACGAAGAGCCGCTTTTTCAGGTGGCCCGCATTGTTCATCGCCTCAAAGGCCATGCCCGCCGACATCGACCCGTCACCGATCACGGCAATCGCATCGCCCAACCCGCTGTCGATACTGCCACCCAGATCACGCGCCACCGCAAAGCCAAGCGCCGCGCTGATCGAGGTGGAGCTGTGGGCCGCTCCAAAGGGATCGAAGGGGGATTCGCTACGCTTGGTGAAACCGGACAGCCCACCCTTCTGACGCAGAGTACGGATGCGGTCGCGCCGTCCGGTCAGGATCTTGTGCGGATAGCATTGATGCCCGACATCCCAGATCAGCTTGTCGCGCGGTGTGTCGAACACAGCATGAAGCGCCACAGTCAGTTCAACCACACCCAGCCCCGCGCCCAGATGGCCGCCGGTGACGGACACGGCCGACACAGTCTCGGCGCGCAATTCGTCTGCGATCTGATGCAACTCGGCATCCGAAAACTGCTTGAGGTCGGATGGCAGGTTCACCTGATCCAGCAGGGGAGTATGGGGTCTGTCGGTCATCTTTGACCCCTCCGGGGGTGTCACGTCTCAGCTGTCGCGCGAGATAACGAAGCGCGCCGCATCCCGCAAGTTTTCCGCACTGACGCCGTAAGGGTCCAGCGCGACAATCGCCTCATCCACCAAGGCCTGCGCACGGGCCTTTGCTCCGTCCAGCCCCAGAAGCGAGACGAACGTTGCCTTGCCGGCCTCGGCATCCTTGTGCAGGCGCTTGCCTGCGGCACCCTCGTCTCCGGTGACATCAAGAATGTCGTCGGCAATCTGGAACGCAAGGCCAAGGGCCTGCGCATAGTGCCGCAGCGGTCTTGGATCGGCCCGCGCCATCAGCGGTCCTGCCGTGGCGGACCATCGGATCAGCGCCCCTGTCTTGCCGTCCTGCAAGGCGATGATCTGATCCAGCGTCAACGGTGTTTCAGCGGTCTCGGCGGCAATATCCAGAGCTTGCCCCAGCACCATACCCTGCGCTCCCGCCGACTGTGCCATGGTCAACACAAGATCGGCGCGCACAGCCGCATCGGGGTGGCAGTCCGCGCGGGCCAGACATTCGAAAGCCAGTGTTTGCAGAGCATCGCCCGTCAGAACGGCTGTTCCCTCGTCCCATGTCACATGCACTGTGGGGCGCCCCCGGCGCAGGTCGTCATCATCCATACAGGGCAGATCATCATGGACAAGGCTATAGGCGTGGATCATCTCGATCGCCGCCGCAGGCCATATCGCATGGGCCGCGTCCACCCCGTGGAGCCGGGCGCTTTCCATGACCAGAAAGGCGCGCAGACGTTTACCCCCCTGACAGGTATAGCGCATGGCATCCGCAATCTGACCCTCCAGCGGGGCCATGACGGCATCCAGATGCGCCTGCACCTGTGTTGCCACCTCATCCAGTCTGGCGCGGAACACTTACAGACCTTCGACCGGCTTCACGCCTACAGGCTGGCCGTCGCCATCCAGTGTGATCGCGGCGACCTTCTCCTCGGCTTCCTTGAGCTTGGCCTCGCAGCGCTTCTTCAGTTCCGCACCACGCTCATAGAGTTTGATGGACTGTTCCAGCGCCACGTCGCCACGTTCAAGCTGGCCGACCACGGTCTCCAACTCCTTCATCGCCTCTTCGAAGCTCATCTCGGATACGGGCCGTTCGGTCATGCAATCCTCGCTCTGTCTGCTTGCCAGGACCATAGCGACGCGCCGGGGCCTGTTCAACCGCGCAGCATGGCGTCCGGGCCCATGATTGCCGTTGACCGTCAATGGGCTTCCCAGCATCTTCGGGTCATGCATCACCTGACCCCAAAAGCACGACAGGACCCGACCGCCGCCACTGCGGCGCAACAGTATCTGGCGGCTCTTTTAGCGGCTGATCCTGTTCTGGCGGGCAGTGCTGCGGCGCAGGTATTGCGTCTGGTGCCCGGACGGCGGGCGATTCTGTCCGGGCAGTTCAACGGTCAACCCGCCGTGTTCCGCCTGTCGCTGCATCCCGAGGAAACCAAGGCTTTTGCCACCGCATGGCAGGAGCTGACACGCGCCCACGCCCATATGTCCGATGGCACGCATCGCACTGTCACGCCTCTGGCGCTGGCAGCAGAGGGTCAGGTCATGGTGCTGGAACAGGCGCCGGGCACGCCGCTTCTGGATCTGCTCTGGTCGCTGGAGCCTGAAGTGCGAACAAGGCAGATGCAGCCCGCCGCCATCTGGCTGCGCCGCTACACCGCCCCGACCGAGGCGATGACGCCAATCAATCGTGGCCCGTGGCGCAACTGGGCCGAGGCTGCGCTGGCCAAGCAGACACATGTCCCGCTGCTCGCTGTCGAGACGCAGGTGTTTCAGAAGATGAAGCACCTTTCGCGGCAGCTTCGGGACTATACGGACTGGCGCACGGCCATCTGCCATGGGGATTTCCACCCCAACAACCTGATCGTCGCGGGGGATCGCCTGACCGGGATCGACCTTGGTGGGTCGAACCGTACGCCCATTTACCGCGACATGGCACGGTTCCTGACCCATATGGCGCGGCGCGGGATGGTTCCATCAGGCCAGCGCCGATTTGGTGTGGATGCCGTGGCCTTTGATGCCTTTGTCAACGCTTTCGATCTCTCACCGGCTGAGGCGACGCTGCATCTGCCCTACTTGATCTGCTACGAAACTCTGGTCCGCGTCGAGCATCCCGATATGCCCGCCGCCCGTATCAGGCACGGGGTCGCTTTGGCGGAAACGCTTCTTGAGGATCTGCGGCAGGTCGTGTGACCCTGATCAGGCGCTGTGCTCCATCAACACCTCGACATGGGCCGCGACCGAGGCTGCCAGCGCGTCAAGATCATAGCCCCCTTCAAGCACCGACACGAGCCGCCCTTGGCACATCTCATCCGCAAGATCGCACAACCGCGCCGTCAACCAAGCGAAATCCGCGGTCTCCCAGCGCAACTGTGCCAAAGGGTCGGCGCGATGCGCGTCAAATCCCGCCGAGACAAGGATCAGATCGGGCTTGAGCGCCCGCAAGATCGGAAAGACGCGCCCTTCATAGGCGGCGCGCATCGTTGCACCTCCGCTGTCGGGCTCCAGCGGGATGTTGAAGATCGTATCATGGGCGCCCCGCTCGTGTTCCGCGCCAGTGCCCGGCCAGAGTGGCGACTGATGCGACGAGAAAAACACGGCGCGCGGCTCATCCCACAACAGATCCTGCGTGCCGTTGCCGTGATGCACATCGAAATCCACAACGGCGACGCGCGCGAGACCGTGATGATCCAGAGCATGTTTCGCGGCGATTGCAACCGTGCCAAACAGGCAAAAGCCCATCGGTGTCTCACGTTCCGCATGATGTCCCGGCGGGCGCGCCGCGACGAAGGCGTTGCCAACCTCTCCCCCCACGACGGCATCAACAGCCGCAATGGCACCGCCCACGGCGTGGCGCGCGGCGGCGACAGAGCCGGGGGACATATGCGTGTCGGCATCCAGTTGTCGCCAGCCCGTTGCAGGTTCTGCTGCCACGATCCGGTCGATATAGGCTTGCGGATGACAACGCCGCAGCGCCACATCATCAGCGGCTGGTGCCTCTGCCCGCGCGAGGGTCGAAAAACGAGCGTCGGCCAAGGCGCGCTCGACATAGGCGATCCGCGCCACCTGTTCGGGATGGCCCGGCGGGGTGACATGCCCCGCGAACGCCGGATGTGTCCAAAGTCCCGTTGTCATCGCCCGCAGCGTCCTTTCATCGTTCTGCAAATACTCAAGAGCTACAGATCCTGTGGATCAATCCGGTGCCAGCATATATCCAGCCCCACGCACGGTCTGAAGATAGCGGGGTTGTTTCGGATCAGCCTCGATCTTGCGGCGCAGGCGGGTGATCTGCACATCCACGGCGCGTTCCTGGGCTTGATCGCGGTCTCGCCCCAGATCCTCGACCAGTTGCATGCGGCTGACGGCTTCGCCGGGTCGGGACGAGAAAATCCGCATCAGCTGCGCCTCGGTCGCAGTCAGACGGATCAGGCTTTCGCCTTGCCACATCTCGCCGCGCTCGATGTCATAGCGCACGGCCCCCATCTGCAACACCTTGGGCGCAGTGTTTACGGGCGCGGCCTCTGGCATGCGGCGCAGGATGGCATTGATCCGCAACAGCAGTTCTTTCGGCTCGAAAGGCTTGGCCAGATAGTCATCCGCACCCGCTTCAAGCCCGGTGATGCGATCTGCCGTTTCACCCTTCGCCGTCAACAGCAGGATAGGGGTCTGCATTCTTTCACGCAGAGACCGGGTCAGGCTGACGCCATCCTCGCCCGGCATCATCACGTCCAGAACGATCAGGTCGAACTCAAGCCCGGACAGGATACGCCGCGCATGGGAGGCATCACGCGCTGCCGAAACCATGAAACCCTGTCGCATCAGGAATTTCTGCAACAGACTGCGAATTCTTTCGTCATCATCGACGATCAGCAGATGGGCGTCCTGACGACTCATGTCCCACTATCCTTCAAGACCTGATACTTTCGCCGCAGATCGTTATCCATCATGGCCTCAAGCACTTGCCGGAACCCTGCCACCGCCTGCGGGCCTGCAGCGCGATAGGCCGCGCGCATCCGGGCGCGCTGGGCGTCGGACAGTTTGCGCTCCAGCGCCTCACCCGCCTCGGTCAGATACAGATGCCGTTCGCGCTTGTCGGATTTGCCTACCTTGCTCTCGACCAGTCCGTCCTCGACCAAGGTTCTCAAGACGCGATTCAACGACTGCTTCGTGACACCCAGAAGGATCAGCAGATTGTTCACTGTTGTCCCCGGCGCACGGTTGATGAAATGGATGGCCCTGTGATGGGCGCGACCATAAGCCATGCCTGCAAGGATCCGATCAGGGTCGGCGGTAAATCCGCGATAGGCAAAGAACATTGCCTCGATCCCCTGCCGAAGTTGTTCGTCCGTGAGAAACAGAAGAGATTCACCGCCCGGCGCGTCTGACATCATGCCTTCCCCCTTCGGTTCGGTATGGTAATGTTGCGTAATCCGCCACAGCCCGGGTTATCAGACTGCCCGCTATTAGGGCAGTTTAAGTCAGTCTTGTTGACATTCCAAGACGTAACTGGTAGCGAATCGCAGTTTCCGCGCAACTTTATGTCCGAACCGGACATTTTTGGCGCAACAAACGCAAAGGGCGCAAGGTAGGGGAATGAAGCATGGCTGGCTATGACGACCGCGACGGCAAGATCTGGATGGATGGCAAACTTGTGGACTGGCGGTCGGCCAATGTGCACATCCTGACCCATGCGATGCACTATGCCAGCTCGGTTTTCGAGGGGGAGCGGTGCTACAATGGCAAGATCTTCAAAAGCCGCGAGCATTCCGAACGGTTGCACTATTCTGCAAGCTGTCTTGATTTCGAGATCCCCTTTTCGGTGGACGAGATCGAGGCCGCCAAGAAAGCCACGCTCGAAGCAAACGGCCTGACCGATGCCTATGTGCGCCCGCTGGCCTGGCGCGGTGCTGGCGAGGATATGGGCGTGTCCTCCGCACGCAACCCGGTCCATCTGGCCATCGCTGTCTGGGGCTGGGGCAACTATTATGGCGACGCCAAGATGAAGGGTGCGAAACTCGACATCTCGAAATGGAAGCGCCCCTCGCCCGAGACGATCCCCGTCCATGCCAAGGCAGCGGGCCTCTACATGATCTGCACCACGTCCAAGCACGCCGCCGAGGCCAAAGGCTGCTCGGACGCGCTGTTCATGGATTACCGCGGCTATGTCGCCGAGGCGACGGGGGCCAATATCTTCTTCGTCAAGGATGGCGAGGTGCATACCCCGCTGGCCGATTGCTTCCTGAACGGCCTGACGCGGCAGACCGTGATCGGGATGCTCAAGGAAAAGGGCATCACCGTGCATGAGCGCCACATCATGCCCGAGGAGATGGAAGGTTTCCAGCAGTGCTGGTTGACCGGCACAGCCGCTGAGGTGACACCCGTGGGGCAGATCGGAACCTACAACTTCGAAGTGGGTGCCCTGACCCGCGACATCGCGGAAAGCTATGAAAAACTGGTCCGCAGTTGAACATTGGACGATCTTCTAAAGTAGGGCCGCCACTGGGCGGCCCTTTTCGTTTCAAAAGTCGACGCCACGCTGCGCCTTGATCCCGGCCTGATAGGGGTGCTTGACCTCGCGCATTTCGCTGACCAGATCGGCGTAGTCGCAGACAGCCTGCGGCGCATCGCGCCCGGTCAGGATGACACCGCAACGCGGGTGCCGCGCCTCCAACCCCTTGATGACGGACTCGGCTGTCAAGTAATTATAGCGTAAAGCGATATTGATCTCGTCCAGAACGACCAGATCGAAATCGCCGCTTTCCATCATCTCACGCGCCTTGCCAAAGGCGGCCTCGGCAGCCGCAACATCTCGGTCGCGGTCCTGCGTGTCCCAAGTGAACCCTTCGCCCATCGTATGCCAGGTGACGCCGCCCAGCCGGTCGAAAAACTGCTTCTCGCCAGTGATCCATGTGCCTTTGATGAATTGCACCACGCCCACGGCTTGCCCCCAGCCCAGCGCCCGGATCACCACCCCGAAGGCCGAGGATGACTTGCCCTTGCCGTCCCCCGTATGCACAAGCACCAGACCACGCTCAGGATTGCCCGCTTCCGCGATCTTCGCGCGCTGCGCCTGTTGCAGCGCCTTCATTTCCGCCTTGTGTTTTTCCGCGTCAGACATGATCTGCAAATTCCCTGCTTCTTCTTGCCGCAAATATCCGGTTCTGCCTGGCCGGCTGCGCAGCGGTCAGCGAGGTTTCATCGCCCGTTGCAACTTTGCCATGCCACCGATCCAGCGGTCATAGTTCTCGACCTTGGCGCGCATATACTCTGCCACGGCGGGATGAGGAAGGATCGCGAAGCGCTCGGCGCGGATACCCTCGACCGCGGCATCGGCCACGACCTCGGCGCTCAGCACCCCATCGCCCAGTTGCGGGCCTTCGGGGATACCGTCCAGCATCGGTGTGGCCACGCCCTGCGGGCAAAGCATGGACACGCGGATGCCGTCGTCACGATGTCCGATGGCAAGGCTTTCGGCAAAGCCTACGGCGGCGTGTTTGGTTGTGGAATAGACTGCCGACCCTACCTGCGACAAAAGCCCCGCAGCCGAAATCGTGTGCAGGAAATAACCACCGCCCCGCGCTTTCATCCGGGGGATCAGAATCCGCGCTGCATGGACATGCGCCATCACATTCACCGCCCAGGCCCGATCCCAGACCGCCGGATCCGCAAAGGCGATATTCTCGAATGTCGTGTCCATGCCCGTCGCAATCCCCGCGTTCGAGCACATTATGTCAACAGGGCCGTGCGCGGCCTCGACATGGTCGATCAGCGCGGCGATCTGTCCCGGATCAGAGACGTCGCAGATCATCGCTTCATCGATGCCCGGAGGGGTCACGGTAGGCAAACGCAAATCGGCGGTGATGACCCGCGCAGCGCCAGCAGCCTTCAAAGCCTGCGCCAACGCCAACCCAATTCCCTGTGCGCCGCCCGTGACAAGGGCGACCTTTCCTGCGATCTCCATGATGTCAGCCCGGACTCATCCCGCGCAGACGCTCGGATCGGCGGCGCAGCAGCTCCACCGTCGTCAGCAACGCAATCGAGATGACAACGAGGATTGTCGCAACGGCCAGAATCGTGGGGCTGATCTGTTCACGCAGTCCGATGAACATCTGCCATGGAAGCGTTTTCTGTCCGGCAGAGCCGACCAGCAACACAACGACCACCTCGTCGAACGAGGTGATGAAGGCAAACAGCCCGCCGGAAATGACCCCCGGTAGGATCAGCGGCATCTGCACCCGGAAGAAGGTCGTTACCGGATCGGCCCCCATGTTCGCAGCTGCCCGCGTCAACGAGTTATCGAAACTGGACAGCGTGGCCGTCACCGTGATGATGACAAAGGGAATGCCCAGTGCGGCATGGGCCAGAACAACGCCAGCAAAAGTGCCTTGCAAACCCAACTCGCTGTAACCAAAGGGGCGTGAGTAGAAAAAGAACATACCTGCAGAGGTGATGATCAGCGGCACGATCATCGGCGAAATCAGCAGCGCCGTGATCTGTTTGCGAAACGGCACATGCGGCTGCGTCAGGCCAATGGCTGCCAGCGTACCCAGTGATACCGCCAGAAGCGTCGCCAGAGGCGCAATGATCAGCGAATTGGTAAATGCCTGTAGCCAAGAGTAGTCGCCATTCGCGCCCAAAAAGTCCTGATAGTGTTTGAGCGAATATCCCTCAGGGTCCAGCCGCAACATGGCCGGCGTGAAGGTGAAGAAGTTCTCGGCGTTGAAGGACAGAGGGATGATGATCAGGATCGGGAAGATCAGGTAGAAGAATACCAATCCACAAAGCACGCGAAACGTATAGAACCAGATCCTTTGTCCGGTCGTGGCATAGGGTGGAAGTTTGGATGCCATGTTCTTACCCCAGCTTCACATTGTCGACGCCGACAAGCTTGTCGTAGACGTAATAAAGGATCAGGACGACCACCAGCATCAAGGTTCCAAGGGCCGCTGCCAGACCCCAGTTGCCGGATACGGCAAACTGGAAGTAGATCCGGTTCGAGATGAATGTTCCGTCAGCGCCACCCACCAGTTCCGGTGTGATGAAGTAGCCTACGGCGAGGATGAAAACCAAAAGCGCCCCTGCCCCGATCCCGGCGGTGGTCTGCGGGAAATAGACCCTCCAGAAAGCCGTCCAGTTCGACGCGCCCAGAGACTTGGCGGCGCGCAGATAGGACGGAGGGATGGTCTTCATGACCGAGTAAAGCGGAAGGATCATGAACGGCAGCAGGATATGCGTCATCGCGATGATAACGCCCAACTGGTTGTTGATCAGGGACAAACGCTCGGTAAAGCCCAGCGCGATCCAGAAATTGTTGATCACACCCTGTTCCTGCAGAAGGATCTTCCACGCTGATGTTCGAACCAGAAGAGAGGTCCAGAAAGGCAACAACACAAGGATCAGAAGCAGGTTGGACGTCCTGAGGGGCAGATCCGCCAGCAACCAGGCCACGGGATAGCCCAGCGCCAAAGTGCAGAAGGTAATGAGAAGGCTGAGGCCCAGAGTGCGCAACATCAGCTTCTGATAGATCCGCTGATCCGGCTCTTTCATCGAGATCCCGTCGACCCCGCGTTGCGCATCAAAGGCAGCAAGGAAATAGCTGCTGGTATAGTAACCTGAATTGGCCTTGATCGCTGCCCAGTATTCTATGTTACCCCAGCCACTGTCGATGTCGAGGAACTTTTCCTTGAAGGGGCCATCCGTCTCGATGTCCCAACTGGATGCGGGACGTCCTGATTTGCGAAACAGCGACGAAATGCCCGGCGCCTCATAGTTGAAGCGGCGGCCAAGTTGCGTGTGGGACTTGCTTTCGAAGGCAGTCGCCATGTCGATGGCCATGGCACGATAGACATCCTCGGGCGGGGCCTCACCGGACGCAGGGTCCCAAGACTCAATGGCTACAACGACATTGGGCATGAGGTCGGGGATATAGTCCGTGCCGGCCGTATTCTGAACCGAGCGCATCAGCATGGATCCGATCGGCGCAACAAAGGTGACAAGCACGAAGACAAGAAGCGGAGCAATCAGGATCAATGCCCGAATCTTCTGCCGGCGAAGGGCCAGATTCAGGCTCTGTTTCAGCGGTTTTCCGTCAGCGGACAGAACCGGGCCGTCAAGCGTGGCGTCAGACATGTGTTACCCCGTCGGTATGAGTGGCACCTGTTGTCCGATGCCTTGCTTGGCCTTGGTGAAACCGACCTGTCGTCGGCTTGGCGAAGGCCCCGCGCAGATGACCTGCGCGGGAAGCGGGAGAGGGCCTATGGCCCGCTCCCTCGGTTCTTGCGATTACTGCAGCAGCCATGCCTGGAACTGTGCATCCAGATCATCGCGATAGCTGGCCCACCATTCAAAGTTGAACAGGAAGGTGTTGACCGCATTGGCCGGATCGGTCGGCATGTGCGGAGCCATTTCGACGCCCAGATCAGCATGCTGTCCCACCAAAGGCGCAGAAGAGGCGCGTGCCGGACCATAGGAGATATATGCCGCCTGATCCGCCAGACGCTGCGTGTCGGTCGCGAACATCACGAAATCCATCACGCGCGCCAGACGATCTTCGGGCAGACCGGCGGGAATGATCCAGCCGTCCAGATCGAACATCTGCCAATCCCACAGCATCCCGATGGGCTGGTTCTGCTCGACAATGGCCGAGAACAGACGACATGGTGTGATTGCGGCGGTCGCTCTCCAGTGGCGAACGAGGTCCGGTATGTTGGCCTCATGTATATAAGGCGTGAGGAGAACGACCTATGGAACATTATGCTGGTTTGGATGTGT
>NZ_JARAMP010000001.1:0-328054 GCF_028802875.1 Seohaeicola sp. 4SK31
AATGCAGACCGCGCACGGTGCCGACGCGGGCGGAGAGGGAATGATTGTCCTGCACGAAATCAAAGGTGATGTCATGCGCGGCCAGAGTCTTGCGATTCCAGCTTTCCGAAAAGAAGCCGCGCGTATCGCCGAAGCGGGCCGGCGTCAGGATCAGAACACCCGGCAGTCTTGTCTTTTCGATCTTCACATTGACCCCTTTTGATTCATCACCACCCGGACGCGTCCCTAGCAAGCGCATCGCCTGATGTCACGTCAATCCCATTGCCACGGTCTGCCGGGTGACGCAGGCAGAGCGCTTGACCTCGGCTGCGCTTCCCATATGAGAGCATACAACATATAGTGGCCTTGTCCGGGGGGATTGACCGGGGAAGGTCGCGTTTGTCGCAGGGAAGGCGGGGAAACGGTTTGGCGTATATCATCGTTGTGGGAAATGAAAAAGGCGGCGCTGGGAAATCCACCGTCTCGATGCATGTGGCGACCGCCCTTGCACGGCTGGGGCACAGGGTCGGCGCGCTGGATCTGGACCTGCGGCAAAAGACCTTTGGCCGCTATGCCGAGAATCGTGCAGCCTTCATCGCGAAATCCGGTCTGGACCTGCCGGGGCCGGTCTATATCGAATTGCCGGAGGCCGATCCCGCCACGCTGAAGGAGGGGGAAAACCCCTATGACCAACGGCTGTCGGCGGCGATTGCGCGGCTGGATCCGGTCAGCGATTTCATCGTGATCGACTGTCCCGGTTCACATACGCGGCTTTCACAGGTCGCCCATAGCCTTGCCGATACGCTGATCACGCCGCTGAACGACAGTTTCATTGATTTCGATCTGCTGGCCCATGTGGATGGCGACGGCAAGAAGATCCTTGGACCCTCGGTCTATTCCGAGATGGTCTGGAGCGCGCGGCAATTGCGGGCACAGGCGGGGCTGAAGCCGATCGACTGGGTCGTGGTGCGCAACCGTCTGGGGGCGCAGCAGATGGTCAACAAGGAGAAGATGGGCCGTGCGCTGGACAATCTGGCCAAGCGGATCGGGTTCCGCGTGGCACCGGGGTTCAACGAGCGCGTGATCTTCCGCGAATTGTTCCCGCGCGGGCTGACGCTGCTGGACCTCAAGGATATTGGCGTCAAGCAGATGAACATTTCCAATGTGGCCGCGCGGCAGGAGTTGCGCGACCTGATCAAGGCGCTGAACCTGCCGGGGGTCGAGGCGAAGTTCTGATCAGGGCGGGCGGGCCTAGCCCATCCGCGCCAGTTTGCGCAGGGCGGCGCGCAGGATGCGCTCTTCTTCGGCGGTCAGTGTATCGGCCAGTGCCGCGTCATAGCCCTGCGCCACGCCGTGCAGATCGCGGTAGGCCGCGCGGCCCTGCACTGTCAGGTCAAGATATTCCTGCCGCCGGTCGGCATCATCGGGGGCGCGGGTCAGGAAACGCCGCTCCTCCAACCGTTGGACGGCGCGGCTGATCTTGGTCTTGTGCATCTTGGACCGCGCCCCGATCTCTTTCGCGGTCAGCCGGCCATAAAGGCCCAGATGGAACAGCACACGCCATTCCGTGCGCAACATCCCGTAGCGATCCTTGTAGACCTGCTGAAAGGCGAGACTGCTTTCCTCGGCCGCCTGATTGAGCAGGTAGGGCAGGAAATTCTGCAAATCGAAATCGTCTTTTTGTGGCATGATGGAGACTCCTGTTGTTGTTAGTTACAAAATCAACCGTTAACAACGCAACCATAAAGGAGGACGCCACCATGAATCGCCCCACGCTTCCCCATGCCTTCGTGCAGGCGGCCACGCCGCAGGGCACGACCCCCGGATATATGCCCGGCTTCGGCAATGATTTCGAGACCGAGGCGCTGCCCGGTGCGCTGCCGCAGGGCATGAACAGCCCGCAGAAGTGCAATTATGGCCTTTATGGCGAGCAGTTGTCGGGCACGGCCTTTACCGCGCCCAGCCATCAGAACGAGCGGACCTGGTGCTATCGCATCCGGCCCTCGGTCAAACATTCCAAGCGCTATGTGAAGATCGACGTGCCCTATTGGAAATCGGCGCCGCATATCGACCCGGATGTGATCAGCCTTGGCCAGTATCGCTGGGACCCGGTGGCGCATACGGACGCCGCCCTGACATGGATCACCGGCATGCGGACCATGACCACGGCGGGCGATGTGAACACGCAGGTGGGCATGGCCAGCCATATCTATCTGGTCACGGCGTCGATGCAGGACGAATACTTCTTCTCGGCTGACAGCGAATTGCTGATCGTGCCGCAGGAAGGGCGGCTGCGGTTCTGCACCGAGTTGGGGATCATCGATCTGGAGCCCAAGGAGATTGCGATCATCCCGCGCGGGCTGCTGTATCGGGTCGAGGTTCTGGAAGGCCCCTGCCGAGGTTTCGTCTGCGAAAACTATGGCCAGAAATTCGACCTGCCGGGGCGCGGTCCCATCGGGGCCAATTGCATGGCGAACCGCCGGGATTTCAAGACGCCCGTGGCGGCCTTCGAGGATCGCGAGGTGCCTTCATCCGTGGTCATCAAATGGTGCGGCCAGTTCCACCGGACCGAGATCGGCCATTCGCCCTTGGACGTGGTGGCGTGGCATGGCAATTACGCGCCGGTCAAATATGACCTGCGGACCTATTGCCCGGTCGGCGCGATCCTGTTCGATCACCCCGACCCGTCGATCTTCACCGTGCTGACCGCCCCTTCGGGCGTGGAGGGAACCGCGAATATCGACTTTGTGCTGTTCCGCGAGCGCTGGATGGTGGCCGAGAACACCTTCCGCCCGCCGTGGTATCACAAGAACATCATGTCCGAGCTGATGGGCAACATCTATGGCCAGTATGATGCCAAGCCCAAGGGTTTCGTGCCCGGCGGGATGAGCCTGCATAACATGATGCTGCCGCATGGGCCGGACAAGAACGCCTTCGAGGGCGCGTCCAATGCCGAGCTGAAGGCAGAAAAGCTGGACAATACCATGTCCTTCATGTTTGAGACGCGGTTCCCGCAGCATCTGACGCGCTTCGCCGCCGAGGAGGCGCCCTTGCAGGACGATTATATCGACTGCTGGGAAAGCCTTGAGAAGAAGTTCGACGGCACGCCCGGCAAGAAGTAAGCGGGATATGTCCCGCCCTGGGCAGGGGTCTGCATCCCTGCCCTTCCCTGACATTCCGGCCCCGCTGAGGCAGCGGGGCTGACCCCCGGAAGGACCAAGACATGCCCCTTATGACAAGCTGGGTGGCTTCGGCCAATGCGCCCGGCCACCCGTTTCCGCTGAACAACCTGCCTTGCGGCGTTTTCTCGGTCGGTGATGACGATCCGCGCTGCGGCGTGGCGATCGGCGACATGATCCTTGATTGTCGCGCGGCCGAGGATGAGGGGCTGTTGAACCTTGATGACGCGCCCGTCTTTGACGTGCCTTTCTGGAACGAGGTGATGGAGCTTGGTCCCGAGGCTTGGGCCGCGCTGCGCGCCCGGCTGATCCAGTTGCTGGCGACAGGCGCGCCGGACGAGGCGGCTGTTGCGCCGCTGCTGGTGCCGATGGATCAGGCCGAGATGCACCTGCCTTTTCTGGTCGCCGAATACACCGATTTCTATGCGGGCAAGCATCATGCCACCAATGTGGGCACGATGTTCCGGGGGGCCGAAAATGCCCTGCCACCGAACTGGCTGCATATCCCCATCGGGTATAATGGCCGCGCCTCCTCCGTGGTGGTGTCGGGCACGCCGGTGCGCCGCCCCTGGGGGCAGTTGAAGGGCCCGGATGACGCGGCCCCGCGTTTCGCGCCCTCGGCCCGGTTTGATCTGGAACTGGAGATGGGCGCGGTCGTGGGCATGGCCAGCGAAGGCCCGGTCACGGTGGATGAGGCCGATGCGATGATCTTCGGCTATGTCCTTTTGAACGACTGGTCGGCGCGCGACATTCAGGCGTGGGAATACCAACCGCTCGGGCCGTTTCAGGCCAAGGCGACCGCCACCACGATCAGCCCCTGGATCGTGACGAAAGCGGCCTTGGAGCCGTTCCGTGTGCCGACGCCCGCGCGGGAGGTGCCGCTGCTCGATCACCTGAAGGATACCGGCCCGATGCTCTATGACATCGACCTGACCGTGACGCTGGCGCCCGAAGGCAAGGCTGCCACCGAAATCGCGCGCACCAATTACCGCGAGATGTATTATTCCGCCGCCCAGCAACTGGCACATCACACGACCAGCGGTTGCCCGATGACGCCCGGTGATCTGCTCGGCTCTGGCACCATATCCGGCCCGGATAAGCATCAGCGCGGCAGCCTTTTGGAACTCAGCTGGGGCGGGAAGGAACCGCTGACGCTGGAGACAGGCGAGACGCGCAGCTTTCTGGCCGATGGCGATACGCTGACGCTGCATGGTGCGGCGCGTGGCGATGGTTATACGATCGGGTTCGGCGACTGCTCCGGCACGCTGCTGCCCGCCCTCGAAGACCCCTACGCAAGATAGGCTTTCCGCTTCTTTTTGCCGAAAATATCCCCGCCGGAGGCGTCCCACCCCTGCCCCGGCACCGACCTCAGAAAGGACGACCCATGGCCAAGGCTTTTGCATCGCAAGGCGACATGACCGAAAAGAAGATCACCTTCACCGAAGTGGGCGAGGGTGTATATGCCTTCACCGCCGAGGGGGACCCCAATTCCGGCGTCATCATCGGCGACGAGTCCGTGATGATCGTCGAGGCGCAGGCAACCCCGCGTCTGGCGAACAAGGTGATCGACTGCGTGCGCTCGGTCACCGACAAGCCGATCAGCCATGTGGTGCTGACCCATTACCACGCCGTGCGCGTGCTGGGCGCATCCGCCTTTGGGGCCAGTCAGGTCATCATGGGCGACAAGGCCCGCGCCATGGTGGTGGAGCGTGGTCAGGAGGATTGGGACAGCGAGTTCCAGCGTTTCCCGCGCCTGTTCGAGGGGCATGAGAGCATCCCCGGCCTGACTTGGCCCACCACGACCTTCAGCGATGACATGACCGTCTATCTGGGCAACCGCCGGATCGACCTGATGCATCTGGGCCGCGCGCACACGGCGGGCGATATCGTGATCCATGTGCCGGATCAGAACGTGATGTTCACGGGTGATATCGTGGAATACCACTCGGCCTGCTATTGCGGCGACGGGCATTTCAGCGATTGGGGCGATACGTTGGACGCCATCGCCTCGTTCCAGGTGGATGCGATTGCACCGGGGCGCGGCGATGCGCTGATGGGGCAGGACATGGTGACGGCGGCCATCGAGAATACGCGTGATTTCGTGGACAGCACCTATAATGCCGCCGCCCGTGTGGCCGCGCGTGGCGGCAGCCTCAAGGAAGCCTGGGATGCGGTGCGCGCCGCCTGTGATCCCAAGTTCAAGGATTACGCGATTTACGAGCATTGCCTGCCCTTCAACGTGGCCCGCGCCTATGACGAGGCGCGCGGGATCGACACGCCCCGCATCTGGACCGCGCAGCGCGACATCGAGATGTGGGAGGCCCTTCAGGGCTGACAGGACGGGTGCGGCGATGAAATACGGACCCACGCGGGGCGAGTTGAAGCTGCGGTTGGCCGTCTCGGTCATAGGGCTGGGGTTGATGATCGCGGCCCTTGCGATCCGTGGTGTGGGTGGCATCGCCGCCCTTGAGGTGGTGCTGATCGCAGGCACATTCTTTGGCGGCACGGCGGTCTGGTCCGCATGGGCGCTGTTGCGAAAGGACGATTGATGAACAAGATCTTCGAGGTTCCGCTCTATCCCTATACCCGCCACGCGGATCAGGACGCGGCCACGCCCGCCCATCACCGGGTCGTGGTGGTGGGGGCCGGTCCCGTGGGTCTGGCTGCCGCCATTGATCTGGCTCGTCAGGGGGTCGAGGTCGTGGTGCTGGACGAGAATGACAAGGTCAGTTTCGGCAGCCGCGCGATCTGCTTTGCCAAGCGCACGCTGGAGATTGCGGATCGTCTGGGGCTGGGCACGCCGCTGGTGGACAAGGGCGTGCAGTGGAACATCGGCAAGGTCTTTTTCGACGAGCGCAAGGTCTATGACTTCAACCTGCTGCCCGAGGAGGGGCACAAGCGTCCGGCCTTCATCAATCTGCAACAGTATTATTTCGAGGACTATCTGGTGCAGCGCGCGCGCGCGATCCAAGCCGAGGGCGCGCCGCTGGACCTGCGCGGCGGCAACAAGGTGGCGCGCGTCGCCGATCACGGTGATCATGTGGCGCTGACGATCGACACGGTGGATGGTCCCTATAGCATCACCGCCGATTACGTCATCGCCTGCGATGGCGCGGCCAGTCCGATCCGGTCGATGATGGGGCTGGACTTCGTGGGCCGGGTGTTCGAGGACAATTTCCTGATCGCCGATGTGATCATGGAGGCGGATTTCCCGACCGAACGCTGGTTCTGGTTCGATCCCCCCTTCAACCGGGGCCAGTCGGCGCTGCTGCACAAGCAGCCAGATGGTGTCTGGCGGATCGACCTGCAACTGGGCTGGGATATCGACAAGGAGCAGGAGAAGAAGCCGGAAAAGGTGATCCCCCGTCTGAAAGCGATGCTGGGCGATGATGTGGAATTCAGTCTGGAATGGGTGTCGATCTACACCTTCCAGTGCCGCCGGATGGAGAAGTTCCGCCATAACCGCGTGATCTTTGCAGGCGACAGCGCGCATCAGGTCAGCCCCTTCGGGGCGCGCGGGGCGAATTCGGGGTTGCAGGATACCGACAATCTGGCGTGGAAGCTGAAACTGGTGCTGGAGGGCCGCGCGCCCGAGGCGCTTCTGGACAGCTATGACGCGGAGCGGATCTTCGGCGCGGATGAGAATATCCTGAACTCCTCGCGCTCGACCGATTTCATCACGCCCAAGTCCGAGATCAGCCGCATCTTCCGCAATGCCGTGCTGGACCTGAGCGAGCATCACGCCTTTGCGCGGCCTTTGGTGAATTCGGGGCGGTTGTCGATGCCCTGCACCTATGACGGCTCGCCATTGAACACGCCCGACGCCCTGCCCGGTGGCCCCGCGCGCACGCGGCCAGGATCGCCCTGCCCCGATGTGGCCTTGGACGACGGGTTCCTGCTGGACAGCCTTGGTGATCGGTTCACGCTTTTGGCGATCAACGCCGATGCCCCGGACGGCCTGTCCGAGGACGGGATCGCCGTGACGCGGCTGTCCCTGACGGACAAGGACGATGCCACCGGCGCGCTGGCGGCGCGCTATCTGGGCGATGCCCCTGCCGCTGTTTACCTGATCCGCCCGGATCAGCATGTGGCGGCCCGCTGGCCCGCCTATGACGCCGCCGACATCCGCGCAGCACTCCGCCGCGCCACCGGACAGGAGATGCAGTGATGCCCACCGATCTGATCCTGACACCCAACATGGACCGGCCCGACGACATCTATGCCGATCTGCTGGCCGCCCATGAGGGGCTGAGCAAGGCCGAGAGCGATGCGCTGAACGCGCGGCTGATCCTGATCCTGATGAACCAAATCGGAGAGCGCCGCGTTCTGGCGCAGGCCTTGGCCGCCGCCCGCGTGCCCGAGGGAAGCTGACGCCCCTCTATTCATCTTGCCAAAAATACTCGAAATCCCCCGCTTGCCATCAAGGGCCGAGCGGGGGATTTTCCTTGCCAGCGGCAGCAGCCCGATATACTTATCATGTTAACTATATAGGGAGGGGCATGATGCGCTGGGACGAGTTTCCGAAATGGGGCCGCTGGGCCGCTGATTGGGCGGGGCGCTACCATGCGGGGCTGCGGGACCGGCCCGTGCGCGCCCGGACCAAGCCCGGTGAGGTTCTGGCCGCCCTGCCCGCGCATCCGCCGGAAACGGCGCAGCCGATGGACCAGATCATCGCGGATTTCGAATCCATCGTGATGCCGGGGATCACCCATTGGCAGCATCCGCGTTTCTTTGCCTATTTCCCGTCCAACGCCTCACCCGCCGCCGTGCTGGCGGATCATCTGGTGACGGTGATGGCGCCGCAATGCATGCTGTGGCAGACATCGCCCGCCGCGACCGAGATGGAGACGCGGATGATGGACTGGCTGCGCCAGTCCATTGGTCTGCCCGACGGGTTCGCAGGGGTCATTCAGGACAGCGCCAGCTCCGCCACGCTGGCCGCCGTGCTGGTGATGCGGGAACGGGCCCTGGGCTGGGACGGGAATGCCAGCGGATTGCCAGGGCAGAAAACCCTGCGGGTCTATTGTTCGGCGGAGGTGCATTCCTCGGTCGACCGTGCGATCTGGATTGCGGGGATCGGACAGGCCAATCTGGTGCGAATCCCGACGCAAGGGCCGTTGCGCGGGATGGATGTGGCCGCCCTTGAGGCGGCGATTGTTGCGGATCAGGCGGCGGGTTACCTGCCGGCAGGCGTCATTGCCTGCACGGGTGGCACGGGCACGGGGGCTTGCGACGACATTGCCGGGGTCTGTGCCGTGGCGCAGCGCCACGGGCTTTACAGCCATGTGGATGCGGCATGGGCGGGGGCGGCGATGATCTGCCCCGAATTCCGTGCCCTGTGGGCGGGTGTCGAGATGGCGGATTCGGTGGTGTTCAACCCGCATAAATGGCTGGGCACGCAGTTTGATCTGTCGGCGCATTTCATCCGCTCTCCCGCCGACCTGACGCGCACGCTGGCGATCCAGCCGGAATACCTCAAGACGCAAGGGGCGGATGGGATCATCAACTATTCGGAATGGTCGATCCCGCTGGGGCGGCGGTTCCGGGCGCTCAAGCTGTGGTTCCTGATCCGGGCTTACGGGTTGGAGGGGTTGCGGGGGATGATCCGCAATCATGTGGCGTGGTCGCAGGATCTGGCCGAGCGGTTGCGCGCCACGCCGGGGTTCGAGATCGTGACGGAACCTGTGCTGTCGCTGTTCACCTTTCGCTATGCGCCGCAGGGCGGCGATGCGGAGGCGCTGACGCAGGCCCTGTTGTCCGCGATCAATGATGACGGGCGCATCTACCTGACGCAGACGCGGGTGCAGGGCGATTACGTGATCCGCTTTCAGGCCGGGCAATTCGATGCCACAAAGGCGGATATCGACATGGCCTATGACGTGATCGTCGAAATGGCCGCTGGACTTCAGAAAGGATAACCGATGCCCGCACCCGTCAACCGTTTCAAGGCGGCACTGGCCGCTGGTCAGATGCAATATGGCTGCTGGGCCGGGTTCGGCGATCCTTACGCGACCGAGGTGATGTCGACCGCCGGTTTCGACTGGCTGGTGATCGACGGGGAACATGCGCCCAATGACATTCGCTCGATCATGGCGCAGTTGCAGGTGCTGGAGGGGAAGCCTGACAGTCATCCGGTGGTGCGACTGCCGATGGGTGAGGCGTGGCTGATCAAGCAGGCGCTGGATATCGGGGCGCAGACCTTGCTGATCCCGATGGTGGAGACTGCGGAGCAGGCGCGTGATCTGGTGCGGGCGATGCGCTATCCGCCCGAAGGCATCCGGGGGTCGGGGGCGGCGCTGGCGCGGGCGTCGCGCTTTGCGGCGATCCCCGATTACATCCGCACGGCCAATGATCAGATGTGCCTGCTGGTGCAGGTGGAAACTGTCAGGGGGATGGAGGCGCTGGACGCCATTCTGGCGGTCGAGGGTGTGGACGGGGTGTTCATCGGGCCGTCCGATCTGGCCGCCGATATGGGGCACCGGGGCGACAGCACGCATCCGGAGGTGCGTGCCGCGATCAAGGACGCGCTGGGGCGCATCAAGGCGTCGGACAAGGCGGCGGGAATTCTGGCGCTGGATCATGACACGGCCCGCGATTACCGCGACTGGGGTGCGCAGTTTCTGGCGGTGGGGATCGATGTTGTCCTGCTGGCCCGGGCCGCGCGCGATCTGGCGGCGCGCTGGACCAAGGGCTGAGGCCGCGCGGTGGCGGGGCAGACCGAAACCATCGTCGCCGCGATCCTGACCGCGATCGAGGGGGGCAGCTTGCGCCCCGGCGGGTTGATCGACGAGCAGGAGTTGATCGAGGCGCATGGCGTGTCGCGCACGCCGGTGCGCGAGGCGATGATCCAGCTTGAGACGGCGGGGCTGATCCGTCGCCTGCCCCGCAAGGGCGCGGTGGTGTTCAAACCCACATTGGCCGAGTTTCTGGCGATCCTTGAAGTGCATGCCAAGCTGGAAGGTCAGGCCGCCGGGCTGGCCGCGCGGCGGCTGTCGGCCGCCCATGCGGCGGCACTGGAGGCGGCGGTGGCGGCTTGCGAGGAACATGCGGCGCGGCTGGGGGATGGGGAACCTGACCGCTATTACCAGTTGAACATGGATTTTCACCGCGTCGTGGCGGAAGCGGCGGGCAATCCTTTCCTGCTGGAGATGATCAAGACCAATGCGCGCAAGCTGATGGCCTATTACCGGGCGCGCTATCACTATGCGGGCGCGATCGGGGCGTCGGCGCGGGATCACCGGGCGATTGCGGCGCTGATCGTGGCGCGGCGGTCCGAGGAGGCCGAGGCGGCGATGGCGCGGCATGTGCAGTTCGATCAGGTGACGGCGATGGACCTGCTGGCGGTGTTGGGGTGATCTTTGAGCGCGGTGCCTGTGGTGGGCGTGGGCGTTTGAGTATTTTTGGCAAGATGAAGCTGGGTTCAGGCTTTGGCTTTGGCCTGTTCGAAGAAGCGGGCGATGGATTCCGCGAAGGGCTGGGTATCGGCGGGTTTGGCCAGTGAGGCGCGGGCGCGGGTAATCACCTCGGCGGGTTTGTCGTCTTTCAGGTGATCGATCAAGGCGGCGATGAAGCCGGGCGACATCTCGGGGTGGTATTGGGTTGTGTAGACATGGCTGCCAATCGCGAAGCCGCCGATGGGGCATTCGCGCGAGGCCGTGAGGGTGCGCGCCTGCGGCGGCACGGCGGTGACCTGTTCGACATGGGCAGCGTAGAGCGCGGTTGTGTCCGGCAAAGGGTTCATCCACGGGGCGGGGGTGGCGAGGTGCGTCTCGGTGCGCCCAAACACCCAGCCGCCCGGATTGGGGCCGACCTGCCCGCCCAGTGCGAGGGCAATGGCCTGATGGCCGAAGCAGGCCCCGAAAAGCGGCAGGCGCGCGGCGGTCACTTGGCGGATGAGCGCCAGAAGGTCGGCGATCCAGGGATCGGGGTCATGGACCGAGGCGGGGCTGCCGGTGATCATGACCCCGTCGAAGGCGGTAAGGTCAGTGGGAAATTCCCCGTCCTTGACCGCGAAAACCTGTGTTGTCCAATCGGGGCGGACGGATTGGATCAGGGCCGTGAATTTCGCACCGTCCCTGGGGTGGGCGTCGGCGAAAGCGGACGTGTCCGTATTGGCCATGAGGATTGCCAGATGCATCTGCGCCGCCCTTTCCGATTTTGCTTTACATATTTTAGAGCGCTTTTAATATACATAACAGGTTAACGACAAGTCCCAATCGGGGCGGCTGATGGAAAGGTGGCGCGATGACGGTCTGGACCCCTGAGGATGACGGTTTCGCCGATCTGACCAGCCATGACACCTTTGCCCGTGGCGCGCCGCATAACACCTTTGCCCGTTTGCGGCGGGATGATCCGGTGCATTGGACTGAGTGGGATCAGGGGCTGGGGTTCTGGTCGATCACGCGGCATGCGGACATCACCGAAATGAACCGGCAGCATGAGATCTTTTCCTCGGCGCGGGGGATCCGGATGGAGGATCAGACCTATGAGGAATATCTGGCGCGGCGCACCTTTCAGGAGACGGACCCGCCCGAGCATATGCAGACGCGGGTCAAGGTGGCGCGGGCGTTTTCCAAACCCGTGATCGCGGACTATGAGCAGGATATCCGCGATCTGTGCGACGAGATACTGGATCAGGCGCTGGAGGCGCGGGAATTCGATGCCACCAAGGCGATTGCACGGCAATTGCCGATGCGGATGCTGGGGCGGATTCTGGGCACGCCGGAGGCTGATCTGCCCTGGCTGGTGGAAAAGGGCGATGCGCTGATTGCCAATACCGACCCGGATTTCACCGACCATGTGCTGGACAAGATGGATACGGATGAATTCCGGATGATGCCCTTCAACTCGCCCGCCGGGGCGGAGTTGTATCAATACGCCAAGGAGTTGATGGCGCATAAGGCGCGTTCTGGGGATACGAACGGGATTTTGAACATGATCCTCAACCCCGGGCGCGATGGCGGGGTGATCAGCGAGACGGAGTTTCGCAATTTCTTTTGTCTGCTGGTGGCGGCGGGGAATGACACCACGCGCTATTCCATCGCTGCCGGTATTCAGGCGATGTGCCATCAACCCGAATTGCTGGGCCAGATGCAGAGTGGTGCTGTCTGGGAGACGGCGGCGGATGAGATCATCCGTTGGGCGACGCCTGCCATCTATTTCCGCCGCACCGCCACGCGCGATGTCGAGGTGCATGGCAAGATGATCCGCGAAGGCGACAAGGTGCTCTACTGGTTCGCCTCGGCCAATCGGGATGAGGCGGCGTTTGATGATCCGTTCCGGGTCGATCTGGCGCGGACGCCGAACAAGCATCTGAGTTTCGGTCAGGGCGGGCCGCATATCTGCCTTGGCATGTGGCTGGCGCGGTTGGAGGTGCGGGTGCTGTTCGAGGAACTGTCCAAGCGGCTGCGGTCGATCGAGGCGGCGGGGCCGCATCAATTTCTGCGCTCGAATTTCGTAGGCGGGATCAAGGCATTGCCGGTGCGGGTCGTGCCGGCTTAAACATATGCGCGGGGCAACCGCGCTTCAGGGAGAGATATGGAATGAACACCCGCCTGCGCGCGCTTTTTTGTGACCATCTGTCGATCATGCGGGGCAAATACCTGCCCGGATCGAAGATCGGGGATGGCTATACCCGGTTTTGTCGGTCGAACTTTGGCGTGCATTACGACAAGGATCTGTTGAATTCCCCCGGTTCGATGATGATGGAGGGCCTGCCCGACATGGAGTTGCATTGGCGCGGGGACGAGATCCGCGACAGCTGGGACCGGGCGACCAAGATCGTGGTGGGGGACCTCTATGACACCGACGGCGTGCCGCTGCCGATGTGCGGGCGCGGGGCGCTGAAACGGGCGGTGGCGGATTGGGGCAAGCTGAGGCTGACACCCAAGGTGGGGATTGAGCTGGAGGCCTTTGCGATGGTCGCCGATGATCAGGGCCGCTTGCGCCCCTATGATACGCCCGGCGCGCATGTCTATGGCACCGGGCCGTTCACCGATCCGCTGCGCTTCAACGATGCGATCTGGGAGAAGGCGGATGAGCTGGGCTTCCGGCTGGACCTGATCACATCCGAATATGACAGCCCGCAGTTCGAATATACGCTGACCTTTGACGATGCGGTCAAGGCGGTGGATGATATCGTGCTGTTCCGCCTGATGGCGCGCGAGATTGCGCTGGAGCATGGCGTGGTGCTGACCTTCATGCCCAAGCCCATTGCCACGGCGGGCGGGTCGGGGATGCATATCAACTTTTCATTTCTGGACGAGGCCGGAGGCAATGCGTTGTCGGACGGCCCCAAGGGCGGACCGGAGCATATGAACGCTTTGGCACGCGGTTGCGTGGCGGGGCTGATGCGGCATCACAAGGGGCTGGCGGGGCTGATCGCGCCCACGGCCAATTCCTATCAGCGGCTGCAACCCGGCAGCCTGTCGGGGCACCTGGGCAACTGGGGCGGGGATCATCGCAACGTGACGACGCGGATTTCAAGCGAGGGCGGGGCGAAGGCGCGGTTGGAGCATCGGATGGCGGATGCGTCATCCAATCCTTACGTGGCGGTGGCGGCCGTGTTGCAGGCCGCGCGGCTGGGGTTCGAGGGCGGCTATGACCTGCCCGCGATGGAGACCGGCGACGGGTTCGAGAGGTGGGATGCCAAGGAGACGACGGCGCTGAACCTGAAAGGGGCTGTGGCCGATCTGAAGGCGGACACTGCGCTGTCTGCGGCGGTGGGTGATCTGCTGGTCGAGAACCACATCTTCATGAAGGAGCAGGAGGTGAAGAAGACCCGCGATCTGGAAGGCGATGCGTTGCGCGACTTCTATATCTGGTTCGTCTGAGGAGGCTGCCCATGCAGGTGACATGGATCTTGCCGGATGGCGCGCGGGTCACGGCGGAGGTGGCCGAGGGGCTGTCGCTGATGGAGGCGGCGGTGGCGCAGAACGTGCCGGGTGTCGTGGGCGAATGCGGCGGCAACCTGAGTTGCGCGACCTGCCATGTGCAGGTGACCGACGATTGGGCTGCCCGTGTGGGCGGGCCGGAGGAGTTCGAGGATGCGATGCTGGACACGGTCGACGCGGCGCGGGGGCCGACATCCCGGCTGTCCTGCCAGATCACGGCGCGGGAGGAGCTGGATGGGCTGGTGCTGATCGTGCCGGGTGCCTGAGCCGTTTGGACTGCGGCAGGGTCGCGATATGAGTATTTGAGGCAAGATGAAGCCGGGGGCTGTGAATGGCCCCCGGCTTTTTGCGTTATAGCGCGGCGAAGCCCTGATCCAGCGCGGAGAGGATGATCTGCACGTCTTCCGCTGTCAGGATCAGGGGCGGGGACATGATGACGTTGGGGCCGGAGACGCGGACCATGGCTCCGGCGCGATAGGCGACCTCTTGCACGGTGCCGATGGTTTTCTTGTCGATGGGGGTTTTCTTCGCGCGGTCGCTGACCAGTTCCAGCGCGCACATGAGGCCGTGGCCGCCGCGCACATCGCCGATGATGTCATATTTTTCGGCCAGTGCCTGCAAGCCCTGGAAAAGCTGTGTGCCGCGGGCGGCGGCGTTTTCGGGGACGTTCAGACGTTCGGTTTCGGCAAGGCAGGCCAGCGCGGCGGCAGCGCCGACCGGGTGGCCGGAATAGGTGTAGCCATGGCCGATGGCGGCGGCGCCTGTCTTGTCGGATTCGAACGCCTGCGCCACCTCTTCGGCGATCATGACGGCGCCAAAGGGGAAATAGCCGTTGGTGATGGCCTTGGCGGTGCACATGAAATCGGGTTGCACGCCCCAATGGCGGCTGCCGGACCAGCTTCCGGTGCGGCCGAAGGCGGTAATCACCTCATCCGCGATCAGAAGGATGCCGTGGCGGGTGCAGATCTCGCGCACGCCGGGCATGAAAGTCTCGTGCGGGGGGATGACACCGCCGGCACCCAGAACCGGCTCCATGATGAAGGCGGCGATGGTGTTTGCGCCCTGAAAGGCGATCTCGTCTTCCAGGGCCGCGAGGCAGAGTTGCGCGAGTTTCGCGGGATCGCTTTCGTTGAAGGGGTTGCGATAGGTATAGGGGGCGGGGATGTGGTGGCATCCGGCCAGAAGCGGCTCATAGGCGGTGCGGAAATTGGCGTTGCCGTTGACGGAGGCCCCGCCGAAATGGGTGCCATGATAGCCTTTCTTGAGGCTGAGGAATTTGGTCCGCTGCCCCTGTCCCTTGATCTTGTGATATTGCCGCGCCAGCCGCAGGGCGGTTTCAACCGAGTCCGAGCCACCCGAGGTATAGAAGGCACGGGTCAGGCCGTCGGGGGCGAAGAAGCGGCGCAGTTCTTCGGACAGCTCAATGACCGCATCGTTCGAGGTGCCCCGGAAGGTCGAGTAGTAGGGCAGACGGTCGAGTTGAGCGGCGATGGCGGCCTTGATCGGCGCGCAGGAGAAGCCGAGGTTCACGTTCCACAGGCCCCCCACGGCATCCACCACCTCATGCCCGTCGATATCGGTGATCCGCACGCCTTGGGCGCCGGTCACGATGGTGGGCGGATTGGCGAGGCTGTCGGCAGGATGGGCCATCGGGTGCCACATGGAGCGGGCGTTATGCTCTTTCAGGAAGTTGCTGTCTTTCATCGGGGTATCCTTTCTGACGGCCCGGGCTTTCCGGGGCGCGGGCGTGTGGCAGAGGGGTCAATCAGCGGCGGTCGGGACGGCGAAGCCATCGGGCAGGAAGCCGCCCAGCGCGCGGGTCAGGCCGGTGGCGTGGTGGCGGAGTTCGCGGCGGATCAGGGACTTGAGGTCGGGGGTCATGCGCGCCACGGGGGCGGCCACGGCCATTGCGCCGATCACGCGGGTTTGCGCGTCGAAGAGCGGCATGGCGTGGGAATGGACATCCTTTTCGAAGCCACCCACGGATTCCGCGATGCCGGTGCGGCGCACCTCGTCCAGTGCGGCGCGGATGGCGGCGGGGTCGGTCAGCGTGTCTTCGGTGCGTTTTTCGAGCGGGCCTTGCAGGACGCGGTCGATCATGTCGGGCGGGCAGAAGGCCAGAACGGCGAGGCCGGAACTGGTGGCGTGGAAGGTCAGGACCTGCGCATCCTCCATCGTGACGCGGGTGCCGTGGCGAGGGCTGTAGGCATAGGTCAGCATGCTGAGCCGGTCGCCCTGCAACAGCGACAGATGCGCGGTTTCCTGCGTGGCATCGGACAGGGATTGCAGCGATTGCGCCGCCATGTCGCGTAGGGGCACAGAAGCTTCGCGCAGGGCGGCAAGGCGCAGGACGGCGGGGCCGAGGCGGTATTCGCGGCCCGATCCTGTCTGTTCGACGAATCCCCCTTGCTGCAATTCGGACAGCAGGCGATAGGTCGTGGCCTTGTTCAGACCGGACAGGCGCGCGAGATCGCTGAGCCCGATCTCGGACCGGGCGCGGCTGAAATGATCCAGCAATGACAAAGCCTTGGCGACGGTTCCCATCCGGGGGTCTTCTCCAGTCTGCGTCCTGTTCTGCAGGCATCGGCGCATGCGGATGCCTTGGGGTGCTTAAAATCGTTGACAGAAACGCGGACCGTCTGTCAATCTATTTTAGAACCAATGGTTCAAATAATGAACCGACAAAACGAAACAGGGAGACAGACATGAAGACCACATCCATTCTGGGCGGGGCGTTGACCCTGTGCATGGCTGCCGTGGGCGGCGCCGCACTGGCCGACTATCCCGAGAAGCCCGTCACCTTCATCGTGCCTTTCCCGCCCGGTGACCTTGAAGATGTGCTGACGCGGATGATCGCGGATGACTTTCAGGCCGAATATGGCGTGGCGGCGGCCGTCGTGAACAAGCCTGGCGGCGGCGGTGGCCCCTTCCCCGGTGCCATTGATGTGGCGACGGCCCCGGCCGATGGCTATACGATCGGGTCATTCGTGATCGGGGTGCCCGTGGTGGGCCACCAGATCGGTATTCCCGAACTGACGCCCGAGAAGTTCGACCCGCTGGGGATTTTCCTGACCTATCCTTTCGTGATCGCGGTCGCCGGGGATGCGCCCTATGACGACATGGCGGGGCTGGCGGAATACGCCAAGTCCAACGCGTTGGCGCTGGGACATTTCGGCAATGTGCTGACACCCACGCAGGTGACCATGGCGCTAGCCAAGACGATGGATTTCGAATGGGGATCGGACGCGGCCTTTGACGCGCTGGATTGCAATACGCTGGCCAGTGGCGATGCGGATGTGATCAACACCACCTTGCAACTGATCCTGCCCTGTCTGGACAGTGTGAAGGTTCTGGCCGCGATCACCGACGAGCGCATTCCGCTTGTGCCCGATGCGCCCACGGTGGGAGAGATCGAGCCGTCATTGGATATCGCGCTGTGGAACGGGTTGTTCGTGCATAAGGACACGCCGCAGGATGTGCGCGACAAGATCATCGCCGTGGCGGAAAAGACCGTGATGGGCGAGCGAGCGCAGCAGGTGGCCAAGGATACCGGCGGGCTGGTCTATTGGCAGAATGCCGAGGAGAGCGCTGCGCGGATCAAGGCCGATATCGAGAAGGTCGCAGCCATCGGGGCGATGCTGGAGTGATCCGGTCGGGGGCGGTGCGGAACATGGATGCCGCCCGTCCCCCGTTTCCTGTCTCCCTCGGCCAGAACGGGTGATTGATGTCTGACGATCCCTTCCTTGCCAGCAAGGGGCCACGGCGCGGGCAGATCCTGTTCGCGCTGGCCTTTGCGGGTTTTGCCATCTTCATCCTGTCCAATCTGGGCAACCAGACCACATGGGCGCCGCGCACCAAGCTGTTCGCGCAGCCCGGCTTCTGGCCGGGGGTCGCGGGTGCGGGGATGGTTCTGTTCGGGTTGTTGCATCTGCGTGGGGTGCGGCGGGGCATGGGGTTGCGTCGTCCGTGGATCAGCCGCGAGGACCGGGCCGAGGCCCGCGTCTGGGTGCAGCCCTTGGAATATACCGCGTGGTTCATGGTCTATGTCTTTGCCGTGCCGCGGATCGGACATCTGCCGGCGACGATGATCTTTGCGCCCGCGCTGACATGGCGGCTGGGCTATCGCAGCCCGCGTCTGTTGTGGGCGTCACTGGCCTTTGGCGTTGCCGTCGTGCTGATCTTCAAGGGCGTTCTGGGCGTGAAAATTCCAGGCGGTGCCGTCTACGAATACCTGCCCGACAGCATCCGCGCCTTTGCGCTGCGTTACCTGTGAGGCGGGCATGGATCTGATTTTTGCAGGGCTTGAGGTTCTTTACCGCTGGGACGTGATGCTGGCGCTGCTGGTGGGGTCCGTCGGCGGGGTGATGATCGGGGCGGTGCCCGGTGTCGGGCCTGCGGTCGCCATTGCGATCCTGTTGCCCGCGACATTCTCGATGGACCCGATCGTGGGGCTGACCCTTCTGCTGGGGATTTACGGCAGTTCGATGTATGGCGGCGCGATCCCCGCGATCCTGATCAATACGCCGGGCACGGCTGTGAATGCGCTGACCACCTATGACGGCTATCCCATGACCCTGCGGGGTGAGGGGCGCAAGGCGATTTCCATTGCTTATACGGCGAGTTTCGTGGGGGCCATCATCTCGATCATATGTCTGATCAGTCTGGCCCCGGTGCTGGCAAAGGTCGCGCCGATGTTTGGCGCGCGCGAGATTTTCCTGGCGGCCTTGCTGGGACTGGTGTTGGTCGTCGTGTCGCATCGTGGGCAGGCGGCGATTGCGGCGGCGCTGGCTTGTTTGGGGATTTTCATCGGCACCATCGGGCTGGAGCCTGTGAAATACACCAAGCGCTATACCTTCGATCAAAGCTGGCTCGCGTCAGGCGTTGATCTGATCGTGGTGGTGCTGGGGCTTTACGCGATTAGCCAGGCCTTCATGCTGATGCAGGGGGATGATGTGAAAACGCGCCGCGTGCCCTTGGGTGGGGGCATGTTCCAAGGTCTGCGCGAGGTGGCGCGGCATCCGCGTGTGGCGGGGGTGTCGTCAGGTTTCGGCGTGCTGATGGGGATCATTCCGGGGGTGGGGGAATTCACCTCGCAATTTCTGGCTTATACCTATGCGCAGAAAACCTCGAAACGGCCCGAGGATTTCGGACAGGGATCGGTTGAGGGGCTGATTGCCTCGGAGAGCGCCAACAACTCGGTGCCTGCCGCCGCGATGGTGCCGCTGCTGGCGCTGGGGATTCCCGGCGAGGAGCTGACGGCGATGATGCTGGCGGTGTTCTATGTGCATAACGTGGTCCCCGGTCCGGGGCTGTTCCAGAACCAGATGGATTTCGTCATGGCGATCTATCTGGCGTTGCTGTTCCTGAATATCCTTGTGATGGTGTTTTTGCTGTTTTCCACCAATGCGCTGATGATGGTGGCGCGGTTGCCGAACCGGTTTCTGGGGGTTGGCATCCTGACTCTGTCTTTCGTGGGCATCTATTCGCTGCGCAACTCGGCCACCGATTGCCTGATGGCGGCGGCGTTCGGGCTGTTCGGGTTCATCCTCAAGCGGCTGAGCCTGCCGATTGTGCCGATCATCATGGGGATCGTGCTGGGCGGCATCATGGAGGCCAAGCTGCGCATTGCCATGGCGCGGGTGAAAACGCCTTACGATTTCATCGACCGGCCCATCGCGATGGCGCTGTTCGTATTCATCATCCTGATCATCGCCTTCCAGATCCGGGGCGCGGTGATCCAATCCAGACGTCTTAAGGAGGCCCAATGGTCGACCAGACCCGCATCGACGCGCTTCGGCACGTTCCTGTCCCGCCGCAGGGACTTTGTATTGACGGAACGTGGCAAGAGGCTGAGGGAGGCACGCTCGACGTTACCTCGCCCATCGACGGATCGCGACTGACCACCATCGGGGCGGCCAATGCCGCTGATGTGGGGCGCGCGGTGGCGGCGGCGCGGCGCGCGTTCGAGGATGGGCGCTGGTCGCGGCTGTCGCCCGCGGCGCGCAAGGCGGTGCTGCACCGGATCGCGGACAGGATCGAGGCAGAGGCCTTGGCGTTGACCGTGCTGGGTGTGCGCGACAACGGGACCGAGATCGGCATGGCGCTGAAGGCCGAGGCCGGATCGGCGGCGGGGACGTTTCGGTATTACGCCGAGGCGATTGACAAGGTTTACGGGCAGATCGCGCCCACGGCCCCGGATGTGCTGGGGCTGGTGCATCATGTGCCGGTGGGTGTGGTGGCGGCGATTGTGCCGTGGAACTTTCCGCTGATGATCGGGGCGTGGAAGCTGGCCCCGGCGCTGGCGGCGGGTAATTCGGTTGTGTTGAAGCCTGCGGAGACCGCGTCACTGTCGCTGCTGCGGCTGGCGCAGATCTGTCTGGAATGCGGGTTGCCGGATGGCGTTTTGAACGTCGTCACCGGGCATGGCCATGTCACGGGCGAGGCGCTGGCCCTGTCTATGGATGTGGATGTGATGGTCTTTACCGGATCAGGGGCCACGGGGCGGCGGTTGTTGGAATATTCCGCGCGGTCGAACCTGAAGCGCTGTTATCTGGAGCTGGGGGGCAAATCGCCCAATATCGTGTTTGCCGATGCGCCGGATCTGGAACAGGCGGCGAAAGTGTCGGCCATGGGGATTTTCCGCAATGCGGGGCAGGTCTGCGTCGCAGGCTCGCGCCTGTTGGTGGAACGGTCGGTGCATGATGATTTTGTCAGCATGCTGGCGCGGCATGCGGGGGCGTTGACGGTGGGGGATCCGCTGAACCTGTCCAGCCAGATCGGGGCAGTGAATTCCGAGCGGCAATTGGCAGGGAACCTTGGCTTTGTGGCGGATGCAGTCGATGAGGGCGGCGAGGTTGTGCTGGGCGGCAGGCGTATTCTGGAGGCGACGGGCGGCACCTATATGGAGCCGACGATTGTGACGGGTGTGCACCCCCATCACCGATTGGCCCGGCAGGAGGTGTTCGGCCCGGTTCTGGCCGTGATCCCGTTTGACAGTGAGGCGGATGCTCTGCGGATTGCCAATGACAGCGATTACGGTCTGGCCTCGGCCGTGTGGACATCGAACCTGAGCCGCGCGCATCGGATGGTGGCCGGGCTGCGTGCGGGCGTGGTGCATGTGAACACCTATGGCGGGGCCGACAATACGGTGCCGCTGGGGGGCGTGAAACAATCCGGCAATGGGCATGACAAATCGCTGCATGCTCTGGATAAGTATCACGACCTCAAGACTGCGTGGATCCAGCTATGACCGAGAGCCTCATCGACCGCCGTGCCCGCCTGTTGGGGCCGAACATGTCCACCTTTTATGAGGAGCCTGTGCATCTGGTGCGTGGTCTGGGCACCAAGCTGTGGGATGCGGAGGGGCGGGAATACCTGGATTGCTACAACAATGTGCCGCATGTGGGCCATTGCCACCCGAAGGTGGTGGAGGCGATCTGCGCGCAAGCGGGGATGCTCAACACCCATACGCGCTATCTGCACGAGGGGATTCTGGATTATGTCGAGGCGCTGACTGGGATGGTGGGGGCGCCGTTTGACACGGCGCTGCTGACCTGCACGGGGTCGGAAGCGAATGACGTGGCGCTGCGGATGGCGCAGGCCTTGACAGGCAAGACAGGCGTGATCGCCACGGATCACACCTATCATGGCAATACGACCGCCGTGCATCAGCTGAGCCGGACGAACCCGCCGCCGGGGGGCTATGCCACGAATGTGGGTTTCGTGCCTGCGCCAGACAGCTATCGCCCCTTGGGCGGGGTGGCGGGGATGGCGCATGCCCATGCCTTTGCCGCCGCCGTGCAGGCGCAGATCGACGCCTTGGAGGCGACGGAGCATGGGTTTTCCACCCTGATCCTCTGTCCCTTCTTCGCCAATGAGGGGTTTCCCGACCTGCCCCATGGCTGGCTTGATCCCACGGTCGAGGTGGTGCGGCGTGCAGGCGGCGTGATCATCGCGGATGAGGTGCAGCCGGGTTTCGGGCGGTTGGGCACGCATTTCTGGGGGTTTCAGAAGATCGGTTTCACGCCCGACATCATCACCATCGGGAAGCCGATGGCGAACGGACACCCGGTGGCGGCGGTGATTGCGCCGCATGAGACGATGTATGCGTTCCGCAGCGCGTTTCGCTATTTCAACACCTTCGCGGGCAATCCGGTGTCCTGCGCGGCGGCGATGGCGACATTGAAGGTCGTGCAGGAGGAAGGGTTGATGGAGAATGCGCGGGTCGTGGGAGACTATGCCCGCGATGGCCTGCGCGATCTGGCGGGGCGGCATGACTGCATCGGAGATGTGCGCGGGTCGGGGCTGTTCTTCGGGGCGGAAATGGTGCTGGACCGGGTGACCAAGGCACCCGCCACTGCCTTTACCAAGCGGGTCGCCAATGGGATGCGGCAGCGCGGGGTGCTGCTGAATTTCCTGGGCATCCATTACAACGTGCTGAAGATGCGCCCGCCGATGGTGTTCTCGAAGGGGGATGCCGACCGGATGCTGAAGGCGCTGGACGCGGTATTGCGCGACACGCCGCTGGAGCCGTGATGGAGGCGCTGGCGCATCAGGCGGCGCGGTTGTGGGGTTTTGCGCCGGGGCAGATCACCTTGGCCGCGCGGCGCGAGAATGTCGTCTGGCGGGCCGAGGATGCGCGCGGGGCCTTTGCCCTGCGTCTGCACCGTGTTGGATATCGGAGTGATACCGAGCTGATATCGGAATTGCAGTGGATGGAATCGCTTGTGCAAGGCGGGTTGAATGTGCCGCGGCCCCTACCCTCCCATTCAGGTCGCTTGGTGGAAGAGGTAGGCGGCACGCTGGTCGATCTGCTGACATGGTTGCCGGGCACGCCTATCGGGCGGCAGGGTGAGTTGGATGTGGCGGATCGGACGGGCCTGTGCCGCGATCTGGGCGCGCTGCTGGCGCGGCTGCATGGTATCAGCGATGATTGGGCACCGCGGCCCGGTTTCACCCGGCCTGCCTGGGATCGTGCGGGGCTTTTGGGGGATGCGCCGCTTTGGGGGCCGTTCTGGGACAATCCGGGCCTGACGGCGGCGCAGCGCGCCACGCTTCTGGCGGCGCGGGTCAAGGCGGATGCGCATCTGGCGGGGATCGAGGGCGCGCTGGATTACGGCCTGATCCATGCCGATGCGCTGTCCGAGAATATCCTGATCCACGAGGGCGCCCTGTCGCTGATCGATTTCGACGATGGCGGGTGGGGGTTTCGGGATTTCGACCTTGCGACCTTCCTGATGCGGTTCCTGACGGCACCCGACTACCCCCAGATGCGCGCGGCCCTGCTGGAGGGTTACGCCCGCCGCCGCGCGGTCGATCCGGCCACGCTTGATCTGTTCATCCTGCTGCGCGCCCTGACCTATCCCGGCTGGATCATCCCGCGGCTGTCCGAGCCGGGGGGCGAAGAGCGATCCGCCCGCGCCATCCGCACCGCCCTGCCGCTGGCAGAGGCCTATCTTGCCAATCGTTGACCGGAGCCACACATGACCACGCCTGACAAGACCATCCTCGTCGTCGGCACCTATGACACCAAGGATGACGAGTTGACCTATCTGGCCGAGCGCATCCGCGCGCAGGGGGGTGGGGTGATGTCCATGGATGTGTCGGTTCTGGGGGAGCCGAAGCGGGGCACCGATCTTTCCAAGCATGAGGTGGCCGAGGCGGGCGGCAGTTCCATTCAGACCGCGATCGACAGCGGGGATGAGAATACCGCGATGCAGATCTTGGCGCAGGGGGCGGCGGTGCTGGCGCGGCAGTTGCACGCGGCGGGCCGGATCGACGGGGTGATCGTGCTGGGGGGCACGATGGGCACGGATCTGGCGCTGGACCTGTGCGCCGCACTGCCCTTGGGGGTGCCGAAATATGTCGTCTCGACCGTCAGTTTCTCGGCCATGCTGCCGCCCGAACGGATTGCTGCCGATATCCAGATGATCCTGTGGGCGGGGGGGCTGTATGGGTTGAATTCGGTGTGCAAATCCTCGCTCAGTCAGGCGGCGGGGGCGGTTTTGGGGGCCGCGCGGGCGGTGGAGCCGCCTCGCCGTGACCGGCCGCTGATCGGGATGACCAGTTTCGGCAAGACGATCCTGCATTACATGGTGCATCTGAAACCGGCGCTGGAGGCGCGGGGGTTCGAGGTTGCGGTGTTTCACGCCACCGGCATGGGCGGGCGGGCGTTTGAATCGCTGGCCGCCGAGGGGGCCTTTGCCTGCGTGATGGATTTCGCCACGCAGGAGATCGTGAACCATCACATGGGATCAGGCATTTCAGCGGGGGCTGACCGCATGACCAATGCAGGATTGCGCGGTATCCCGCAGATTGTGGCCCCGGCCTGCTATGATCTGGTGGACCTGATCGGTTGGCAGCCGATCCCGCCGCGTCTGGCGGGACGGCCCACGCATGACCACAACCGGCTTCTGACCTCGACCGTGCTCACGGCTGAGGAGCGGCGCGAGATTGCGGGGCTTTACGCGCAGAAACTGGCCATGGCGACAGGGCCATCTGCCTTCATCCTGCCGCGCGGCGGGTGCAATGAATGGGACCGGCCCGAAGGCCCGCTGCATGATGCAGAGGGGTTGGCTGCGTTTTGCGCGGCGATGGAGGGGGCGATGCCCGCCACGACCACGCTGCATGCGCTGGACTGCCATATCAACGATGCCGGCTTTGCCGAAAAGGTGCTGGAGATCTTCGACGACTGGGTCGCGCGCGGGATCATCCAAGCCTAGTCCCTGTTTCTTCTTGCCTGAAATATCCCGGGGGAGGCGTTCAACAAGGTTGAACGTCGGGTGCAGCGCCCCCTGCCCCGCCTGTTTCAGCCGCGCGTGTCGCGGTCCAGCGCGTCCAGTTCGTTCAGCAGGTCCAAAAGCGCGTCGAGTTTGTCCGCGCCGAAGCTTTCGCGCAGCCATGCGTTCAGGCGCTGGCTTTCCTTGAGGTTGTCGGCGATCAGCTGCCGCCCCGCAGCGGTGATGCTGACCAGTTGGCGGCGTTTGTCGGTGGGATGGGCTTCGCGGGTGATGAGGCCCTTGGCGGTCAGGGTTTGCAGGATCCGCGTCAGGCTGGGCATCAGCAGGCAGGAGCGGTCGGCGATTTCTGTCGGATCAAGCGTGCCGCGTTCGGCCAGCACGCGCAGGACGCGCCATTGCTGTTCAGTGACACCCACATCGGCCAGCATGGCGCGGATCGGCCCCATGACCTTTTCCCGCGCGCGCAGCAGCGCGATGGGCAGGGAACGGTTCGTTTCGGGGGCGGTGTCGCGGGTGATGTCCATGCCCCCTATCTGCCCCGGTTTCGCGGCACAGGCAATATGGGGGCTTGACGCAGTTTGCATTTTACTTAACATGTTAATGGCAAGGTCAGGGGAGGGGTCATGCCGCATATCACCATCGACTATTCGGCCAATCTGGAGCCAGAGGTGGATATCGCCGCCCTCTGTGATCTGTTGCGGCGTGCCGCAATTGAGACGGGTGAGTTTCCGGTGGCGGGTGTGCGGGTGCGCGCCTTTGCCGCCCGCCATGTGAGCATCGCCGATGGCAACCCGGATCATGGGTATATCGACATTGGCGTGCGGCTGCGCGGCGGGCGTGATTTGGCCACGCGGGAGCGGGCGACGGCGCATATTTTCGCTGCGGCTGAGGAGTTTTTGGCCCCGGTGATGGCGCGACGGTCTTTGGCGCTGTCGCTGGAGATGCGGGATATTGATCCGGCGCTGTCGCCCAAGACTGGCTCGATCCGCGACCATTTGAAGGACTGATCTGATGAGTGAGACCTCTGCGCTGGATGCGAATATGGCCAAGCTGCGCCCCATATTGGCGCGTATTGCCGCGACAGGTGTGATGAACCGGATCGGCGGGGTGGATTGTCCGGCATCAGATGGCGCGACCTTTGCCAATCATTCACCCGTCGATGAAAGCCTGATCTGTCAGGTGGCGCGGGGGACGGTTGCGGATATTGATGCGGCGGCGGCAGCGGCCAAGGCGGCGTTCCCGGCGTGGCGGGATATGGAGGCGGCGGCGCGGAAGAAAATCCTGCACAAGATCGCGGATGGGATTGTGGCGCGGGCCGAGGAGATTGCGCTGGCCGAGTGCTGGGATACCGGCCAGGCGTTGCGCTTCATGTCGAAGGCGGCATTGCGCGGGGCCGAGAATTTCCGGTTCTTCGCCGACAAGGCTCTGTCGGCGCGGGATGGGCAGCACCTGCCCTCGCCCACGCTCATGAACATCACCACCCGCGTGCCGATTGGGCCGGTGGGGGTGATCACGCCGTGGAACACGCCGTTCATGCTGTCCACATGGAAGATCGCGCCTGCGCTGGCGGCTGGCTGCACGGTGGTGCACAAACCCGCCGAGTTCAGCCCGGTGACAGCGCGTATCCTGCTGGAGATCGCCGAGGAGGCCGGTCTTCCGCCGGGGGTGTGGAACCTTGTCAACGGGTTGGGAGAGGAGGCAGGGCGCGCCCTGACCGAGCATCCCGATATCAAGGCGATTGCGTTTGTGGGAGAATCCAAGACCGGTTCGATGATCATGAAGCAGGGGGCGGATACGCTCAAGCGGGTGCATTTCGAGTTGGGCGGGAAGAACCCGGTGATCGTGTTTGACGATGCCGATCTGGACCGCGCGCTGGATGCGGCGATTTTCATGATCTATTCGCTGAATGGGGAGCGGTGCACATCGTCATCGCGGCTGCTGGTGCAATCCTCGATCGCGGAAGCGTTTACCGCCAAGCTGATCGAGCGGGTCAACCAGATCAAGGTCGGGCATCCGCTGGACCCCGCGACCGAAGTGGGGCCGCTGATCCACAAGGTGCATTTCGACAAGGTATGCAGCTATTTCGACGTGGCGCGCAGCGAAGGGGCGATGATTGCCGCGGGGGGCGCGGCTCTGGATCAGCCGGGGCATTATGTGCGTCCGACTCTGTTCACGGGCGCGCGGGCCGATATGCGGATCGCGCAGGAGGAGATTTTCGGGCCTGTGTTGACCGCGATCCCGTTTGAGACGGAGGCAGAGGCGTTGGAGATTGCCAATGGCGTGGCTTATGGGCTGACCGCCTATGTCTGGACCAATGACCTGACCCGCGCGCTGCGGGTGACACATGCGCTGGAAGCCGGGATGATCTGGGTGAATTCGGAGAATGTGCGTCACCTGCCGACGCCTTTCGGCGGGGTCAAGGCGAGCGGCATCGGGCGCGATGGCGGCGATTGGTCGTTTGATTTCTACATGGAGCAGAAACATATCGGTCTGGCCTTGGGCCAGCACCCCATCCCCCGGCTTGGCGCCTGAGAAGGAGGATCACAGATGCCCGTCCCCGCCCCGGTTCTTTACCCGCCTTTCAACATCGTCCGTCTGTCCCATGTGGAATACCGCGTGACCGATCTGGCAGCCTCGCGCGCGTTTTATGTGGACACGCTGGGTTTGCAGGTCACGCATGAGGATGCGGAGACCATTTATTTAAGGGCGATGGAGGAGCGCGGGCACCATTGCATCGTGCTGCGCCGCGCGGATGCGGCGAGCGTCGGTGTGCTGGGGTTCAAGCTGTTCGATCATCCCGATCTGGACAAGGCCGAGGCGTTCTTTCGGGGCAAGGGCTTGCCGGTGGAGTGGGTCGAGCGGCCCTTTGTCGGACGCGTGCTGCGGACCTGCGATCCGTTTGGCATTCCGCTGGAATTCTATGTGCGGATGGACCGCCTGCCGCCGATCCATCAGAAATACGCGCTGTATAAGGGTGTGAAGCCGCTACGGATCGACCATTTCAACATGTTTTCCAGCGATGTGGATGCCAGTGTCGCGTTCTATAACGAGATCGGGTTCCGCGTGACCGAGTATACCGAGGATGACGCGAGCGGGAAGCTGTGGGCGGCGTGGATGCATCGCAAGGGCGGGGTGCATGATGTTGCGTTCACCAACGGGACCGGGCCACGCTTGCATCATACGGCGTTCTGGGTGCCCAATCCGCTGGCGATCATTGATCTGCTCGATCTGATGGCGACCACGGGATATGTCGCCAGTATCGAGCGCGGGCCGGGGCGGCATGGGATTTCGAATGCGTTTTTCCTGTATATCCGCGACCCGGATGGGCACCGCATCGAGATTTATTGCTCGGACTATCAGACGGTTGATCCTGATCTGGAGCCGATCCGCTGGAGCCTGACCGACCCGCAGCGCCAGACTTTGTGGGGGGCACCCGCGCCGCGCAGCTGGTTCGAGGAGGGCAGCCAGTTCGACGGCGTCGCGGTAGCGGAATCCGCGTTGAAGGCGCAGCCCATCATCGCGCCGTGAGCCTGCGGTGACGGCGGGTTTGAGTATTTTTGGCAAGATGAAGCGGGGGGCAGCGCGATGCGGTTTGCGACGGTGAGGGCCGAGGGGCGGCAGCTTTACGGGGCTGTGGTTGAGGGTGGATTCGTGGCGCTGTCGGGTGATTTTCCGCAGTGGCCCAGCTTGCGCGAGGTGATCGCGGCAGATGGCTTGGGGGCGCTGGAGGCGGCGACGGAGGGGCGCGGGGTCACGCATCCCGAGGGGCGGTTCGATTGGGACCTGCCGATCCCGGCGCCGGAGAAGATCATCTGTGTGGGAGTGAACTTTCCTGACCGCAATGCCGAGTATAAGGACGGGCAAGAGGCGCCGCCCAACATGTCGTTGTTCATCCGCTTTGCGCGGTCCTTTACCGGGCATGGGCAGGCATTGATCAGGCCGCCCGAGACGCCGCAGCTGGATTATGAGGGCGAGATTGCCGTGGTGATCGGCAAGGGCGGGCGGCGGATCGCGGAAGCTCAGGCGCTGGATCATGTTGCGGCGCTGAGCCTGTGCAACGAGGGCACGTTGCGCGATTGGGTGCGCCATGCGAAATTCAACGTGACGCAGGGCAAGAATTGGGATCGCTCCGGCGCGATGGGGCCTTGGCTGGTGCCATTTACGGACCCCGCGCAGATTCTGGACGTGCATTTGCAGACGCGGGTGAATGGCGAGGTCCGGCAGGATGATCGCACGGGGCGGATGCTGTTCCCGGTGGCGCGGCAGATCGCCTATATCTCGACCTTCACGACACTTGTGCCCGGCGACATCATCGTGACGGGGACGCCCACGGGGGCGGGGGCGCGGTTTGATCCGCCGCGCTATCTGGTGCCCGGCGATGTGATCGAGGTGGAGGCCGAGGGGATCGGAGTGCTGCGCAATACCGTGGAGGATGAGGCATGACTGAGGCAGAGATCGCGGCGGCGGGTGAGGCGCTGTTTCAGGCGGAAGTGACAGGGCGGCAGATCGGTTTGTTGTCGATCGCCCATCCCGGCATGACGATGGATGATGCCTATGGCGTGCAGAAGGCGCTGGTGGCGCGGCGGCTGGCGGCGGGGCGACGGGTGATCGGGTGGAAGATTGGCCTCACGTCACGCGCGATGCAGGCGGCGCTGAACATCGATATCCCCGACAGCGGGGTGTTGATGGATGACATGGGTTTCGACAGCGGGGCCGTGATCCCGCGCGGGCGGTTCATCCAGCCGCGGGTCGAGGCGGAAATTGCGTTCGTGATGAAAGCGCCTTTGGCGGGCGGATCGGTGACGCGCGCCGATGTGGTGGCGGCGACGGATTATGTGACGCCTGCGCTGGAGATATTGGACACGCGCATCCTGCGGGCTGATCCTGCCACGGGGCAGACGCGGCGGATCTTTGATACCATTGCCGACAATGCCGCCAATGCGGGGATCGTGACGGGATCGCAGCGCCATGCGGTGGACGCGGTCGATATGCGCTGGGTGGGCGCGATCCTGACGCGGGATGGAGAGGTCGAAGAGACGGGGCTGGGCGCCGGGGTCCTGAACGATCCGGTCGAGGCGGTGGTCTGGCTGGCGCGGCGGATGGCACTGTATGGGCAGCGAATCGAGGCGGGACAGGTGATCCTGTCGGGCAGCTTCATCCGGCCTGTGGAATGTCCGCCCGGTTGCCGGATCGCGGCGGATTTCGGCGATTTCGGGCAGGTCGCGGTGGCGTTTGCGGCGACCTGACGGGGCTGTGCGCGGGGCGCAATCGTGGCCCGCGCAACCGGCCTTTGTCCGCAATGCAGAATTTTATCCCGAAAATGCGTATTCCGCTGCGTCAGGCAGGGGCAAATCTGTTGACGGATTTGGGTAAACATGGAGAGGTAGGGCCAGTTTGAGGTCGCTGCCTGTTCCACCATTGGATGCAGGATCACATCACCTCGGACCCCGCACCGGACCTTTTGGAGGAGGGCCGTTCGCAGGGCAAAAGAATAACGGCGCAAAGCCGGGGCACCCTGCACCACAAGCGGGGGCCGCAAAACAGGGAGGATCGCGTGGAGGTTTTGCAACTTCTGATCAGCGGGCTTGCGAATGGCTGTGTCTACGGCCTCATCGCGCTGGGCTTTGTGCTGATCTACAAGGCCACGGAGGCCGTGAATTTCGCGCAAGGCGATTTCATGATGCTGGGGGCTTTCGTGACCCTTGGGCTGGTCAATCCCGAATATGCGGGCATTCCGTTCTGGCTGGCGCTGCCTTTGGTGTTCATCATCATGGGTCTGCTGGGCTATCTGCTGGATATCGTGGTGCTGCGGGCGGTCTTTGGCCAAAGCCAGGTGGCGGTGATCATCGTGACCATCGCCTTGGGTTTCGTGATCCGGTTTGCGGTGGGCGAGATCTGGGGGCATGAGCCGCAATCGCTACGCTCGCCACTGGCCTTGGGCGATGTGCGGATCGGGGATCTGGTGCTGGGTCTGGCGGATATTGCCGTGATCATCGTCACATTGATCATGACCTTGCTGCTGTGGCAGTTCTTTCAGCATACCAAGATGGGGCTTGCGATGCAGGCGGCCAGCCAGAACCAGATGGCGGCCTATTACATGGGGATTCCTGTCAAGCGGATACAGGGCATGGTCTGGGCCTTGGCGGGGATCGTGGCGGCGGTTGCGGGTATCCTCTACGCCTCAAAGGGGGCGCTTGATCCGACCGCGGGCTTCATCGGGATCAAGGCCTTTGCCGCGGCGGTGATCGGCGGGTTCGGGAGTTTGCCGGGCGCGTTGCTGGGTGGGCTGATCGTTGGTGTGATCGAGCCTTTCGCCGCGCGCTACCTGCCGCCGGGCTGGAGCCAGATCGCGCCCTATGCGCTGCTGATCGCGGTCCTGCTGTTCCGCCCCCACGGCCTGTTCGCGCAGGTCCGAGCGAAGAAGGTGTGATGCGATGAAGTTTCATTTCAAGACAGATTACGATCAGGACATCCGGCTGTTTCCGGACTGGTGGAATTTCACCCTTTATGCCGCTTTGCTGGTGCTGGCGCTGGCCTTGCCGCTGCTGATTGATCCGTTCTTTCTGGGTGAGGCGACGAACGTGCTGATCTGGGCGATTGCCGGGTTGGGGCTGATGCTGCTGACCGGGCAGACCGGACAGGTGAGCCTTGGCCATTCGGCTTTTATGGCCTTGGGATGTTATTCCTGCGTGCTGATGATGGAAGCGAATGTGCCCTTCGTGCTGGCCTTCCTGCTGGCGGGGGTCATTACCGGCGTCGTGGGTGCGCTGATCGCCATTCCGGCGCTGAAACTGCATGGGGTGTATCTGGCGATTGCGACGCTGGCGCTGGCGATTCTGGCCGATGACATCATCGTTCTGTTGAAGGAATGGACCGACGGGGTGAATGGCAAGATGTCGCCGCCGATTGATCTGTTCGGCTATGAGATCAACCGCTGGAACAACCCGGTCGAGTGGTACTATCTGGTGCTGGTCGTCGTACTGATGGTCACGCTGTTTTATCGCAACCTGCTGCGGGCGCCGCTGGGCCGGGCCTTTGCCGCCGTGCGCGACAGCGAGATTTCGGCGCAGGCCATGGGCGTGAACGTGGCGCAGACCAAGACCATCGCTTTTGGCATTTCCTGCGCGATCACGGGTCTGGGCGGGGCGCTGATGGGGCTGTTTGCAGGCGCGTTCAACAACGAGACCTTCAATTTCCTGCTGTCGATCCAATTGCTGATGATGATCGTGGTGGGGGGGCTTGGCTTTATCCACGGGGCATTTCTGGGCGCGGTGGTGATCGCCTTCCTGCCGCAGGTGTTGTCGATGACCACCGATCTGTTCGGGCGTGGCGTGGCCATTCCGGGGCTGGAGTCGGGTGTGTTCGGGGTGATCCTGATCCTGTTCATCCTGTTCGAACCCATGGGGCTTTATGGGCGCTGGCTGAAGATCAGGGTGTTTCTTGAGCTGTTCCCCTTTGCGCGCAAGGACATGTTCAAGCGGCAGAAAAGCTACCTCAAGACGGAGCGGCTGAGATGAGTTTGCTGGAGATTGACAGCGTCACGCTGAAATTCGGCGGCGTCACGGCGGTGAACAACCTGTCGATGCGGGTCGAGGAAGGGCAGGTTTTCGCGCTGGTCGGGCCGAACGGGGCGGGCAAGTCGACCGTGTTCAACCTGATCTCGCGGTTCTATACGCCGGTGAACGGGTCCATCACCTTTGACGGCAAGGACGTGCTGAAGATGGCGCCGCATGAGGTGCCCAATCTGGGCATCGCGCGGACCTTCCAGAATATCGAGCTTTTTCATCAGGCGACGGTGTTGCAGAACCTGCTGGTCGGGCGGCACAGGCATCGGCAGACGAACATGATCGCGCAGATGCTGCATCTGCCGTCGGTGCGGGCCGAGGAGCGGGCGCATCGCCATGCGGTCGAGGAGGTGATCGACTTTCTGGACCTGCAACCCTATCGCAACAGCCGCATCGCGGGCCTGCCTTACGGCGTGCGCAAGGTGGTGGAACTGGGGCGGGCGCTGGCGTCAAAGCCGCGGCTTCTGTTGCTGGATGAGCCCGCCTCGGGCCTGTCGGTCGAGGAGACGCAGAACATGCGCTGGTGGATCGACGATATCCGTCGCCAGATGGGGATCACCGTGCTGATGGTCGAACATGATATGGGGCTGGTCAGCAAGGTCTGTGATCGGGTGCTGGCGCTGGCCGATGGCGCGAAACTGGCGGAAGGCACGCCCGCCGAGGTGCAGTCGCATCCGAAGGTGATCGAAGCCTATCTAGGCACGAATGCCGTCAGCAAGGGAGGTAAGGTGGCATGAGTGACCTGCTGCTGGAAGTGCGCAACCTTGAGACTTTCTATGGCCCGATCATGGCGATCCGGGGCGTCAGTCTTGAGGTGCACAAGGGCCGCGTGGTGACCGTGCTGGGGGCCAATGGTGCGGGCAAGACGACGCTGCTCAAAACGATTTCCGGGATCATGGACCCGGAAAAGGGCAAGATCATCTTCGAGGGGCAGGAGATTCAGGGCTGGGAGCCGCACCGGGTGGTGCGCGCCGGGATCGTGCATGTGCCCGAGGGGCGCGAGGTGTTTCCCCTGCTGACGGTCGAGGAAAATCTGGCGCTGGGGGCCTATACCCGCAGCGACAAGGCCGAAATCGCGCGGGACCGGGATCTGGTGTTCAACTATTTCCCGATATTGGCCGAACGGCGCAAGCAGGAGGCGGGCACCCTGTCGGGCGGGCAGCAGCAGATGCTGGCCATCGGGCGCGGGTTGATGCTGCGGCCCAAGATCATGCTGCTGGATGAACCCAGCCTTGGCCTGTCGCCCCTGCTGACGCAGGAGATTTTCGCCATCCTCAAGCGGCTGAACAAGGACGAGGGCGTGACGATGATGCTGGTGGAACAGAACGCCGCCGTCGCGCTGGATCTGGCGGATGATGGCTATGTCATGGAGTTGGGACGGATCGTGATGTCGGGCACGGCTGATCGTCTGGCCGCGTCCGAGGATATCCAGAGCTTCTATCTGGGCCATGACACCGAAGGGGCGCGCGGTGAGCGCCGCTGGAAGCGCAAGAAGACATGGAGGTAAGGGCATGACAAAGCACGAAACCATCCAGCCGCAGGAAGTGGTCAATGGCGTATCGCTGAATGCGACACCGGGGCAGCGTCCGCTGGTGATCGACGGCTGTACCACCATGCCCGCCCTGTTTCAGGCGCGCTGCACTACTTTGGGCAGTCGCACGGCGCATCGCGAGAAAGACCTTGGCATCTGGAAAGCCTATACTTGGTCCGACTATTGGGAACGCGCGCGGCTGATCGGTCTGGGCCTGCGGCGGCTGGGGCTGGAGCGGGGTCGCGTCGTGTCGATCCTGTCGGAGGATCGCAAGGAATGGCTGTATGCCGATATGGGCATCCAATGCGTCGGCGGCATTTCGTCCGGCGTCTATACTACCGACAGTTCCAGCCAGCTGGCCTATATCCTGAAAGACAGCGACACCCAGTTCCTGATCGTCGAGAACGAGGAGCAACTGGACAAGTTTCTGGAAATCCCCGACGGCGCGCCCGGCGTGGAAAAGGTCATCATCCTTGAGGATGAAGGGCTGCACGATCTGGAAGGCGACCGCTTTCTGTTTCTGGAGGAGCTTTACGATCTGGGCCGGCAGCATCTGGCCGAGAACCCCAAGATGTTCGAGGCCGAGATCGAGAAGGCGCAAGCCGGCGACATTGCTTTGCTGATCTATACATCGGGCACGACGGGCGCCCCCAAGGGTGCGATGCTGAGTCACGAGAATATCATGGCCGCGATCGAGGGCGGCATCCGCGCCCTGCCCACGGATGGCACGGCTGAACAGCTGTGTTTCCTGCCGCTGTGCCATATCCTTGAGCGGGACAGTTCGATCTATTTCCCGCTGGCCGTGCGTTCGACGGTGAATTTTGCCGAAAGCCCCGAGACAGTGTTCGACAACCTGCGAGAGGTCAGCCCGCATGTCTTTACCGCCGTGCCGCGCGTCTGGGAAAAGGTCTATTCCCGCGTGACCGTGCTGGCGATGGAGGCGACGACACTGGGCAAGTTCGCCTTCAAGGCGGCGCTGTCTGTGGGGATGAAGCGGGCCACGCTGATGCAGGAGGGCAAGCCGGTGCCCGCCACCACCGCCATGGGCTATTGGCTGGCGGATGTTCTGGTGTTCCGCAATCTGCGGCAGATGCTGGGGCTGGACCGTCTGCGTCAGGGCACATCCGGGGCGGCACCGATCAGCCCTGCCCTTCTGATGTGGTATCGTGCCATAGGCGTGCCGCTTCTGGAGGGGTATGGCATGACCGAGAATGCGGGCCTTGCCACTGTGAATTCCGAGGCGGCCAACCGTCCCGGCTCTGTGGGGCGTGCCGTGCCGGGGGTCAAGCTGCGGATCGCCGAGGATGGCGAGATCCAGACGCTGGGTCTGAACAACTTCATGGGCTATTGGCGCAATAACGAAAAAACCGCCGAGACCTATACCGATGACGGGTGGCTGCGCACGGGCGATATTGGCCGGATCGACGCGGATGGGTTCCTGACCATCACGGGGCGTCTGAAGGACATCATCATCACGGCGGGAGGCAAGAACATCACCCCGGCCGAGATCGAAAGCCGGTTGAAATTCAGCCACTATATCTCGGATGCGGTGGTGATCGGGGACAAGCGCAAGTTCCTGACCTGTCTGATCATGATCGATCAGGAGAATGTCGAGAAATACGCGCAGGACAACAAGGTGCCGTTTTCGGATTTCGCCTCGCTTTGCCGGGCGGAACCGGTGGTGGATCTGATCCGCGCCGAGGTGGATCAGGTGAACAGGGAATTCGCCCGAGTCGAACAGATCAAGGATTTCCGCCTGATCGACGTTCTGCTGACGGCGGAGGACGAGGAGCTGACGGCGACGATGAAACTGCGCCGCAGCTTTGTGGAAAAGCGCCACAAGGCGTTGATTGATGATATGTACAAATGAATCCCGCAATCGGGGTGTTTCTGGGAGGAGACCAAACATGAAGAAAATGATGACATCGCTGTTTGCCGGTGCGGTCGCGCTGGGCATGGCCCAGGCCGCCGTGGCGCAGACGCAGGGCGTGAGCGACACCGAGGTGGTGATCGGATCGGTCAACGACCTGTCCGGTATCTTTGCCGCTGTCGGTGTGCCCGCGATCAACGGCGCGAACCTGAAGTTCGATCAGGTAAATGCAGCCGGCGGCGTGCATGGCCGTCAGATCCGTTTCGTGGTCGAGGATCACGCTTATCAGCTGCCGAAATCGACGCAGGCCTATAACAAGCTGATCAACCGCGATCAGGTCTTTGCCAACCTGTTGAGCCTTGGCACGCCGCATAACCTTGCCGGATTCCAGTTGATGGACCCCAAGGGGATCTTCAACATCAACCCGCTGACCGCCGCGCGCGAGATGTTGCAGGAGCCCGTGGACAACAAGTTCACCGGCTTTTCCAGCTATTATGACCAGACCACGGCGGGGATGCGCTATCTGGCGAATGAATACGGGCTGACCAAGGTCTGCACCATGTATCTGCCGACCGATTTCGGTCTTGAGATCTCGGAAGCGACCAAGGAGCAGGCCGAAGCCGTGGGCATGACCTTTGTGTCTGAAACCACGCACAAGCCGGATGAGCAGGAATTCGTGGGTGCGGTGCAGAAGCTGCGTGCCGATGGCTGCGAAGTCGTGACGATGGCGCTGGGTGTGCGCGCCGGCATCACCGTCGTGGGCACTGCCAAGCAGCTGGGTTGGACCGACGTCAAGTTTCTGGCCACCTCGGCCGGTTTTCTTGAAGCCGTGGCCGCTGTGCCGGGTGGCGTGACCGATGGTCTTTATGCGGCGTCGGGCTGGGTGGACCTTCAGGCCCGCCGCGAAGATCCTGCACCGGCCAAGTTCATTGCCGAATATGAGGCGGCCTTTGGCCAGCCTGCCACCGGCTTTGCCATGTTGGGTTATAACGCCGCCGAAACCGTGGTGCGTGCGCTGGAAGCGGCAGGTCCCGACCTGACGCAGGAAAGCTTCAAGGCGGCGATGGAAGGGCTGGAATATTACAGCGACCTGCTGGATACCCAGATCAAATACAGCCCCGACAACCATCAGGGTGCCAATGACATCACCATCTCGGTGGTGGAGAATGGCCTCTGGAAGCTGGTTGGCCGCGAGTGATCTGATTTCGCTGCGATATCGGGAAAGGGGCGCTTCGGCGCCCCTTTCTTTTATGTGCGGTCAGGTGAACAGATCGTCCAGTTCCGCGTAATCGGGCAGTGTCCGGTCGATGACGCGGCCCGCGCGCAGCACGATGCGGTCGGATTGCGGGCGCGAGAACAGTTCCGACCAGTCGCGGGCGCGGGTGATGACCAGATCGGCGGGGGCACCGGGGGTCAGCGAGGGCGCGGCAAAGCCGCAGGCGCGGGCGGGGTTGGCAAGGAAGGCGTTCACCCAGTCAGGGTCCGCGTGATCCAGATGGCCGATCCGCGTTGCCTCGCGCATCACTTCCAGCATGTCGAGATCGCCGTAAGCATAGAAGGGATCGCGGGTGTTGTCCGAGGCGAAACTGACATTGATGCCGCGGGCCTTCATCTCGTGCACCACGGTGAGGCCACGCCAGCGGGGGGTGCGGCCTGTTTGCCGCGCTTGCAGGTAAAGGTTGCACATGGGCAGGGAGACGATGTTCAGCCCGGCCTTGGCAACCAGATCAAGGGTGCGTTCGCACTCGGCGGCGTCCTGCACCGCCAGCGAGCAGCAATGGCCCACAGTCACAGGCGCGTCAAAGCCGGTTTCGAGCACGGTTTCGGCAATCAGGCGCAGGGTGGCCACATCGGGGTCACCGGTTTCATCAGCGTGAAAATCGACCTCCAGCCCGCGCTCGGACGCCAGACGGAAGAAGCCGCGCAGGCGTTCGCGGATATCCGGCACGGGATAGGTGACCATGCCCAGCACACCGCCGCTGGCGGCCACGATATCGGCGGTCTTGACGAAATCGCCGTCCATGTCCGCGCGGTCCACCCCTACGAGGCAGGAGGCTTGCAACGCAATGCGCCCGGCCCATTCGGCGCGCATCTCGCGGAAGATGGGCCAGCTGATGCTGTCCTGCGGTGCGATGCTGTCCAGATGGGTGCGGATCGCGGTGGTGCCATGGCCATAGGCGCAGCGCAGGGCGAAATCCATGCGGCGGCGGACATCTTCGGCGGTCCAGTGCGCCTCGCGATCCGCGCTGACGGTGGTGAGCGCGCCCATGAAGCTGCCATCGGGGTTGGCGGCGCGGGGCCAGATATGGCCCTTGTCCAGATGGGTGTGCATGTCGGTGAAGCCGGGAAAGACCATGGCCCCGCGCATGTCCACGGTCACGTCGCCGGGACCGTCGACGATCCGGCCATCCGCGATGGTCAGGCCGATCCGGGTGAGGCCCGCGCCCTGCCCGATCAGGCAGGCAGGCACGGTCAGGTTGTCGAGGCGCAGGCGGGGGGCCTGCGGCAGGGTTTTGAAATCCATCATCTTCCCCGTTCAGGTTTCGCGCTTGATGGCGCTTTCGTGCCATTTGCGCAGGAGCATATGGCTGAGAAACGACAGGCCGGCAAAGATAACAACCCCTGTCACCGCGATCAGCAGCAGGGCCGCGAACATGCGCGGGATGTTCAGCCGGTAGCCTGCTTCGAGGATGCGGAAGGCAAGGCCCGATCCGATCCCGCCGGTGCCGGCCACATATTCTGCGACCACCGCCCCGATCAGGGCAAGGCCACCCGCGATACGCAGGCCGCCCAGAAAATAGGGCAGCGCCGAGGGCAAGCGCAGGTAGCGCAGGGTTTGCCAGCGGGTTGCGCCATAGATGCGGAAGAGGTCGCGCAGGTTGTGGTCGGCCGAGTTCAGGCCCAGCGTGGTGTTGGACAGGACCGGAAAGAACGCCACCAGCCATGCACACATCAGAAGGCCCGCCGTGCGGCTGTCCACATAGATGAAGATCAGCGGCGCGATGGCCACGATGGGTGTGACTTGCAGGATCACGGCATAGGGATAGAAGGACATCTCGACCAGCCGCGACTGGGTGAAGAGCACCGCCAGCCCCACCCCGCCGATCACCGCCACGGCCAGCGCCATCATGGTGATCTGGAGCGTGACCAGAAGCGCCTCGAACAGCATGGCCCAGTCGGTGACGAGCGTGGTCCAGACAAGGCCGGGACCGGGCAGGATGTAATGGGGGATGTCGTTCCAGACGACCAGACGATCCCAGCCGATGATGGTCAGGATCAGCACGGCCAGCGGCAAAAGCCACTTACCGATCTTGTCGAAGCGTTGCAGGCGCAGGCGGCGCAGATCCTCGGCGTCGAGGGCGACGGGTTCAGCGGCCGTGGCGCGGGTATCGGTCAGGCTCATGCGTGCTCTCCCATGGCTTCGTGCAGCGCGGCGGATGCTTCGCGGCAGAGGGCGGCATAGTCGGCGGAGGTGCGGAACTCCTCGTCCCGCGGATAGGGGGCGGGGACGATGACTTCGCGGATGACGCGACCGGGGCGTGCGGCCATCACCACGATGCGGTCGGAGAGGAAGACGGATTCAAAGACGGAATGGGTGACGAAGATCACTGTGCAGCCGATCGCTTCTTTCAATTTCAGAAGGTCGTTGTTCAGGCGGAAGCGCGTGATCTCGTCCAGCGCGGCGAAGGGTTCATCCATCAGGATCAGGCGCGGCTTGGTCACCATGGCGCGGGCGATGGAGACGCGCATCTTCATGCCGCCCGACAATTCGCGGGGATAGGCGTTCTGGAATTTCTCGAGCCCCACGAGCTTGAGGGCCTCGAGCACGTCATCCTTGACGGCGGCATAGGGTTGGCCGCGCAGGCGGAAGGGGAGCCAGACGTTTTCCGACACCGTGGCCCAAGGCATCAGGGTGGGTTCCTGAAAGACCACGCCAAGGTCATTCTCGCCCTGCCCGCCCGCCCATGCGATCTTGCCCCGGCTGGGCAGCGAGAGGCCCGCGATCAGGCGCAGCGCCGTGGATTTCCCGCAGCCTGACGGCCCCAGAAGCGAGATGAAATCGCCTTGGTTCACCGTCAGGCTCATCGCGTTCAGCGCCACGACATCGCCGTTGAAGGTCTTGTCGATGCCGATCATCTCGAGCACGGGAGGGCGTTGGCCCAAGGGGGGGCGTTCAGGTCTGCTCATGTCTTGGGGTCCTTGCTGGAGTGGAATGGGGCCGAGGGTCGCCCGGCCCCTGCCCTGCCTCAGTTCTTGGGGCGCAGGTCCATGCCCAAGCCCTGCCCCACGAATTCGGTCGTGAAGCTGGCTTTCCAGTCGATCGTATCCGGCACGACCCCGGCGGTGACCATCTTGGTGAAGAAGTCCTCGACCTTTTCTTCGGTCATCACGCCGATGCCTTTTTCCAGCGAGTCGCCCGAGTCGACGATGCCCTGCTCGATCATCTTGGCGATGGCGAAGTCGATCTTGTCCTGCGTCATTTCAGGGTTGGCCTGCTTGATGAGTTCGTTGGCCGCGGCGTTGTCGCCGTAGAGGTAATTATACCAGCCCAGAATCGAGCCTTCGACGAAGCATTTGACGGCTTCGGGGTTGGATTCGAGGAAGGGCTTCATCACCTCGACCGTGGTGGCATAGGTGGAATAGCCCGCATCCGCGATGAGAAAGACATTGGGGACGAAACCGGCCTGCTTTTCGATGGCATAGGGTTCAGAGGACAAAAAGCCCTGCATGCCCATCCGCTTGTCCGCCAGGAAAGGTGCCGGGTTGAACGTATAGGGCTGCCGCTGTTCGGCGGTGAAGCCGTATTCCGCGATCATCCACTGGTAATAGGAGGCATAGCCCTGATCGCCGATCAGCAGGGTCAGGTCTTTCAGCTCTTCCCATGTGTCGGCCTCGCCGGGATGGGCGATGATGACCTGCGGGTGTTTCTGGAAGGTCGCCATGACGGAAACGATGGGAATGTTCTCGGCCACGGCGGTGAAGGCTTGCAGCATGTCGCCGCCCATGTGGAACTGCATCCGGTCGGCCATCAGCAGGGCGCGGTTGTTCACCTGCGGGCCACCGGGCACGATCTCGACCTCCAGACCACAGGCGGCATAGGTGCCATCGGCCACGGATTGGTAGAAGCCGCCATGTTCCGCCTGGGCCAGCCAGTTGGTGCCGAACACCACCTTCTGCTGCGCGGCGGCGGGCATGGCGACGGCGGTCAGCGCCACCGCAGTGACGGTTGCAGCAATTCGATTCCCTGTCAGTTTCATTGAGCGACTCCCCGTTGGGTCTGGTTTCTGCCCCATTCCTAGGGCTGCGCTTTGCAAGGCAGGAAGCAACACCGGCGGGAATCGCTTCGGCCCGCGCGCACATGGGGAATTATTGTGCAGACGCAGCATTCCCTGCCGCTAAATTGAGCGAAGCGGCAGGACAACCGCGGAAATCACGCGGCTGCATGTCCCTGCCATATGCCACGTCCGCAGGCAGGGTGGCAGAACCTGTGGGACCGACATGCAGACCCAGCCCTTTGAAAGGCCATCCCATGACACCCAATGTGCAAGCCGCGCGCGATGCGCTGGCCCATCTTGAAATCGACGAGAATCCCGCAGCGTTGAAATCCAAAAGCCGGGATTTCTTTTGGTATTCGCCGGTTCTCAAGACCCGGCTGGATCATCTGGTGGGTGATTTTGTCGTGGCCCCCCGGAACGAGGCCGAGGTGATCGAGGTTCTCAAGACATGCTACGCCCATGACGTGCCGGTAACGACGCGAGGGGCGGGGACGGGCAATTACGGGCAGGCGATGCCGCTGGCGGGGGGGTGTATCCTGCATATGAAGAACATGACCGCCGTGAAAGAGGTGCATCCCGGCCGCGTCATCGTGGAGCCGGGTTGCCTGTTGAAGGATGTGGATGCGGCGACTCAGGCCCATTCCGGGCAGGAGTTGCGGATGTTCTCAAGCACATGGGCGACGGCGACGATCGGCGGGTTTGTTGCGGGCGGATCGGGTGGCGTTGGGTCTGTGACATGGGGCAGTTTGCGTGATCTGGGCAATATCATCCGCCTGCGTGTGGTGACGATGGAGGCAGAGCCCCGCGTGCTGGAGTTCCGGGGCGAGGAATTGGCGCGCGTCAGCCATGCTTACGGCACCAACGGGATCATCACCGAGTTGGAGATGCCGCTTGCCCCCGCCTATGACTGGACCGGGCTGTTCGTGGCCTTTGATACGTTCGAGGATGCGGCGGTCTATGCCGAGGAGATCGCCAATCAGGACGGGATTCTGCTGAAGCTGGTGACGGTGTTCGAGGCCCCGATCCCGCAAGCGTATTTCCAGCGGGTGAAGCCCCATATCGGCGAAGGGCAGCATATGGTGGGGCTGATGGTGGCGCCGCATGCGATGGACGGGTTCAACACCTTCACCGCGCGGCGGCCCAAGGCGCAGGTGATCTACCGGTCGGACGCTGACACATGGGAGCGCGGGCCAGGCGCTGTGTTCGAATATGGCTGGAACCATACCACGCTGCGCGCGCTGAAGGTGGACCCGTCGATTACTTACTTGCAGGTGCGCTATGGATACCCGGACCATCAGGCCAAGGTGGCGGCGATCCGCAAGGCCTTGGGCAAGGATGGCGAGGTGATGCAGCATCTGGAAGTGCTGCGCGAGAATGGCAAGGTGATGTTCGCGGGGCTGAGTCTGGTGAAGTTCACCACAGAGGCACGGCTGGACGAGATCGTGAAGATTCACGAGGATCTGGGCTGCATGATCTTTAACCCGCATCGCTATACGCTGGAGGAAGGTGGGCGGCAGACCGTGGATGACCGGCAACTGACCTTCAAGCGCGAGGCCGATCCCAAGGGGCTGCTCAATCCTGGCAAGATGATCGCCTGGGATGATCCTGACTGGAAATTCGAGGGCGTCTATCACTATCCCCGGATGCGGGCGGCGGAATGACCCGCGCGCTGGTCGTCTTTGCCCATCCCTGCGCTGAAAGTTTTTCGGCCAGTCTGCATGGCACGGTCGTGCAAACCCTGACCGCGCGGGGGTGGGAGGTCGATGATTGCGACCTTTACGCCGAGGGGTTCAACCCGGTTCTGTCAGAGGAGGAACGGCGCGGCTATCACGAGGTGGGACCCAATATCGCGCCGGTGGCGGATTATGTTCAACGCGTGCGGGCGGCTGAGGCTTTGGTGCTGGTCTTTCCGGTCTGGAATTTCGGATATCCGGCGATCCTGAAGGGGTTCTTTGACCGGGTGTTCCTGCCCGGCGTGTCCTTTCGGCTGGAGGATGGCAAGGTGCGTCCGAACCTGACGCATATCCGCAAACTGGCAGCGGTGACCACCTATGGCGGGACGCGGATGCGGGCGCTGCTGGCGGGTGATCCGCCGCGCCATGTGGTCAAGCGGGCGGTCTGGCATGTGACGCGGCCCGATACCCTGCGATATCTGGCGCTATACGACATGAACCGGGCCACGGACGCGCAGCGCCGCGCGTTTCAGGGCCGGGTAGAACAGGAAATGAAGGTGTTCTGAATGCGTGCGCTGGTTGTCTATTGCCATCCTGATCCCGGTAGTTTTACCGCCGCCGTCCGCGATCTGATCTGCGCGCGGCTGACGGAGGCCGGGGCGGATCTGCGGGTGCTGGACCTTTATGCGCGCGGGTTTGACGGCGCGCTGAGCCGGGATGAATGGCGCGGCTATCTGGACAGCCCCGCCAACCGCTTGCCAGTGGCCGAGGATGTCGCTGCGCTGGAATGGTGCGATACGCTGATCTTTGTCTATCCCACATGGTGGTATGGCCTGCCGGCTGTCCTCAAAGGGTGGCTTGACCGGGTGATGCTGCCGGATGTGGCGTTTCTGATGCCCGACGGTGTGAACAAGACGATCCGCCCCGGTCTGACCCATGTCACGCGGTTGGGCGTGTTCACCACCTGCGGGGCCAGCCGTTGGCTGACCTTTCTGGTGGGGGCACCCGGCAAGCGGACGTTGCTGCGCGGGGTCCGTCTTCTTTGCGCGCGGGGATGCCGCACGGCCTTTGCGGCGCATTACCTGATGGACAGTTCGACGCCTGAAAGCCGGACGGCGCATCTGGCACGCGTCGGGCGCGCGATTGATCGGCTGGTCGGCAACAGATCCAGCCAGAGACAGGAAAGCCGGGCATGAGCGGGATTCCCATCCTTGATTGGCGGCAGTACCGGCAGGACAGCACGCGGCCGGGCTTTGTCGCAGAGCTTGGGCTGGCCTGCCGCGAGACGGGATTCTTCCTGTTGATCGGGCATGGATTGGCGGAATCATTGTTGGAGGAGGTGTTCCGCCTGTCGGCGGCCTTCTTCGCGCTGCCCGATGGCGAGAAGGCGGCTTTGTCCATCCGGACCAATCCGCACAACCGGGGTTGGGTGATGATGGGTGCGGAGCGGCTGGACGAGGATTCGGGCCAGATCGACCGGAAAGAGGCGTTCAATATCGGACTCGAGATGACGGCGGACGATCCCCGCCTGTTGCGCGGCGAGGCGTTTCGCGGCGTGAACCTCTGGCCTGATCTGCCGGGGTTCCGCGGCACGATGCTGACCTATTTCGACGCGGTCTGGTCGCTGGGGGTCGGGTTGATGCGGGCTGTCGCCAGTGATCTGAAACTGCATCCGCAGTTCTTCGATCTGGATTTCGACTCGCCGATGGCGACGCTGCGTTTGCTGCACTACCCCGCTGCGCGTGGAGACAGTGCCGAGATCGGCGCGGGCGCGCATACGGATTACGGCGCGCTGACATTGCTGGCCACGGATGGCACAGCCGGGTTGCAGGTGCAGGGCAAGGATGGCGGCTGGCGGGACGTGCCGCATGTGCCCGGGGCCTTGATCGTGAATATCGGCGACTGCCTGATGCGCTGGAGCAATGACCTTTATGCCTCGACCCCGCATCGGGTGTTGCCACCGCCACGTGCGCGGCGGTCGGTTGCCTTCTTTCTGGACCCGAACCCCGACAGCATGATCGCCGCCCTGCCCGGAACCGGCATCCCGCGCCATGCCCCGATCCTTGCCGCCGACTATCTGCGCGCGCGGTTGGATGCCACCCACAAACCCGAAGGCCAAACATGAGACGACTGGACTGGGCGCAATACCGCGCCCCCGAATTCGCTTTGATCGATCCGATGGAGACGATCGCCATTCTGCCCACGGCCGCCGTGGAACAGCATGGGCCGCATCTGCCCGTGGGTGTGGACATGATGATCGCCGAGGGGATGCTGGCCGAATTACGGCGGCAATGCCCGGATGATCTGGATATCCGGATCCTGCCTGTGCAGGCGGTGGGCAAGTCGAACGAGCATCTGCACGCGGCGGGCACCCTGACCTTGTCGGCACAGACGGCGCTGGCGGCATGGGTCGAGGTCGGCCTGTCGGTCGCCCGCGCCGGAGTGCGCAAGATCGTGATCGTCAACAGCCATGGCGGCAATCTGGATCTGGTGTCGATCCTGTCGCGCGAATTGCGGGTGCGCGCCGGGATGATGGCGGTCAAATGCCAGTGGAGTTCCTTTGGACAACCGGAGGGGATGTATCCACCGCGTGAATTGAGCTTTGGCATCCATGGCGGCGATGTTGAAACGTCGATCATGCTGGCGCTCCATCCCGAACTGGTGGACATGGGTGCGGCGCGGGATTTCACCTCGACAGCAGAGGGGGCCGACATTCCGCCGGTCGGGCCAATCTCGCTGGCCTGGATTTCCGCCGATCTGAACCTGGCGGGCACTGTAGGCAATGCCGCAATCGCCACCGCCGCGAAAGGACAGGCAACGATCCAGCATCAGGTCACGGGTCTGATCGGGTTGCTGCGGTCGCTGAAATCGCTGCCGCTGGAAGGCTACGCTCCCGTACCGGAATCGGGACAGTTTCCCTAATTCGCCTCATGAGTGTATTGCTTTTGCGCTGCTCTCTTGTAGTCCCCCTCACGGTCAGCCACTATGTCAAAATTGTGGTGCCCGGAGGGGACGATGAATTTAAGTCGGCAATTTCCGCAACTTGCGAAAGCAGATTTCTTCGAGGACATGTCCTCAGCAGATATTTCGCAGTTTATTGACGCCTGTGAGTTGCGCACCGTACCCAGCGGTACGGTTGTGCTGGAACAGGGAAAGCTTGTCACGGGCATGATCCTGATTGCCCATGGTTGTATCGAGGTTTCGCTGATGAATTGCGAGGGTCATGTCGCGATCATCCATCATGCCCGCGAGGGCGAAACCCTGGGTGAGATCGAAGCCATCTCCTGCGAACCGTGTCTGGCCAGCTGCACATCCGTGGGTCCGGCCACGGTGCTGCATTGTCCGGTGTCACTGCTGGCAGAGTCTCTGACCAATCCTCTGGTGCGGCGGAATGTGATGCGAATCACGCAAAGCCGACTGCTGCGGGATAATCATCGGAAATACATGGATCAGAATTACCCGCTTGACCGGCGGGTCTGTGCTTATCTGCTGCGGCTTGCGGATCGGAACAATCGCGTGCCGCAAAGTCAGGGCTATATTGCCAATCTGGCGAATTGCTCGCGGCAGTCGATCAATCGCGCGCTTGCCGTTCTGCGCGAAGATGGGCTGATCTCGGTCGAGAAGGGGAAGATCCGGTTGCAGGATCGGGACGGGCTGGAGCGCCGGCTGGCCGGTCAGTAGAGCGGCGTCAGTTCAGCAGCGGGATCACATCCACGGCCTGGCGGCTGCTTTGCCCACCGGCCACGCGCAGCATCCCCTTGACCGGAGAGACATCGGCATAGTCGCGACCATGGGCCACCTCGATATGATCAGCGCCGGCGCGGCAATCATTGGTCGGATCGAACTCGATCCAGCCGGCTTGCGGGCCGCACCAGGCCCTGACCCAGGCATGCATCGCGTCGGCCCCTTCCAGACGGGGACGACCGGGTGGCGGTCGGGTTCTGAGGAAACCGCTGACATAGCCTGCGGGAATTCCCAGACTGCGCAGCGCGCCGATCATGATATGGGACATGTCCTGACAGACACCGCGGCGCTTTTCAAAAGCTTCGGCCATGGGCGTGTCCACCGTGGTGGCCTTGGAATCAAATCGGATATGACCGTGAAGGGCAGAGCCTATCGCCGTAATCGCGTCGCATGTGTCGGGGGATGGGGGCAGGCTTGCGACGATGTCACGTGCAAAGCTGGCGATCTGCGGCAGATGCGGCACCCGCGCTGAGGGCGCGATGAAGTGCAGTGGCGAGTCCGCGCCAAGATCGCGGCATTGGGCCAGCAGCGTTGGCATGTCGGCCAAATCGGCGGAGGCGCCGGTCTGCGGCGCAGGGTCAAACCGTTCGATCCGGGCCTTGAGTGTCAGATCGACATGGTCATGGGCGCCGCGCAGGGCGAATTCGACGGTAGGGTTGCCGAAGAAGTCCGTCCATGTTCGCCGCTCTGCCGGGCGGGGCGCGATGTCCACAAGGGACGCGATCACGCGCTGACGGCCCGGCACTTCCAGCGGCATGATCCGCAGCAATTGCCGCCCGCCTGCTGCGGCACCGGTATAGTCGTAGTGAATGTTCAGGGTGATGTCATAGATCACGGATCATCCCCCAGACTATAGCAGAAAGGCGTCATGCAGCGCCGTGGACAACGCCAGAATGTCGCCATGCAGCGTCTTCAAGGCTTCGCTGTCGAGTGTCTCGACGGTGTGGAGCGCCACCCGCGTGTCCAGTTCCAGAACGCGACGTTCGAATTCGGTGATCTGCGCTTCGGGGCGGTGGGCGGCGAGATCGTCGACACGGTTGCGTATGGCCATCAGGTGAAACCGGATCGAGCGCGGGTTCTGCGGGTCAAGGGCGAGCATGTCGATGACGCTGCTGCGGGTGGTCGTGACGGCATAGCGCTGGCGGTGGATCATGATGCTGTCGCCGAATTCGATGGCCAGATCCAGCGCGCCATCCGGGGCCTTGGGCGCGGTGGTCACGGCCAGAAGGTCCGCCATCATCGCTGCGCGTTCCAGCGAACGCCCGATGGTCAGGAATTGCCAGCCCGCCGCGCGATACATGTTCTCGTGCACCAAGCCCGAGAAGCCTGCGATCTTGCGCAGAAGCACGCTCATCACAAGCGCGGCGTCCGTCCCCAGCTCGGCGGTCTGGGCGATGCGGCCCATGGATTTTTCAAGATCCTTGAGCGCGGCCCAGCCATCGACCGAGAAACGGTCGCGGATCTGGCTGGCGCTGTTGACGGCAGAGGCCAGCGTTCCGCGCAGCCCGTCGGGAAGTGGTTGCCCCGGGTCGATCCCCAAGGCGCGCAGACGGTCGCGGATCAGCGCCAGCAGCGGTTCGGTCGCGGCCTCGTCCAGTCGGCTGTGATAGGCGCGGGTCAGGCGCAGGATACCCTCTGTGCGTTCCACATAGCGGCCAAGCCAGAACAGGTTGTCTGCCGCGCGTGACGGAAGCGGACCAAGCTGTGCGCGTTGAAAGGGCGTGTCGGGCGGGGTCAGCATCGAAACGGGTTCGACCGCTGTATCGCTGACGACCCAGACATCGGCCACGGCCCCGCCCTGCCCCATGGCGATGGCGGTCGCGTCCGAACCGGTCCCGATGCGGCCAAAGCCGCCGGGCATGACCTGCCAGCCCTGCGGTGTGCGGGCGAGAAAGACACGGATCGTCATCGGACGGGGCACAAGGGTGCCATTTTCGAATACGGGGGTGGTGGACAGGGTCACCATCTCCTGCCCGACAAGCTGCGCTGCGTGGGCCGTCAGCCATGCGTCCAGATCGCCCCCCTCGCCCCCGCGCAATTGCCCGCCGATGGCATGGATGGCTTTGGTTTCGAACGGCATCCGGGTGGACAGGGCCGGTCCGATCATCATCCGCGCGGCATTGGCGCGGACATGGGCCAGTTCCGCAGGCTGACCGCACCACCAGGTGGCCACGTTGGGCAGGGCCAGCGGCTGCCCGGTCAGATGGCGGCTGATGCGGGGCAGGAAGGCCATCAGCGCCTGAGTTTCCAGCACACCTGCGCCCAGCGCGTTGACCATCGTCACCTGCCCCTGACGGATCGCCGAGACAAGACCGGGGGTGCCGATCTGTGACTGCGCGGCCAGTTCCAGCGGATCGGTCCAGATCGAGTCCATCCGCCGCCACAGCACCTCGACCGGGACAAGCCCTTGCACGGTACGGACCTGAAGGCGGCCTTGATCTACCGTCAGATCCTCGCCCGCAAGGAGGCTGAGGCCGAGGTAGCGCGCGATATAGGCCTGTTCGTAATAGGTGTCGGTCAGCGGACCCGGTGTAAGGATGCCGATGCGTGCGGCGGGATCGCTGCACAGGTGATCCAGACCTTCGCGGAAGGCGCGGAAGAACCCGGCAAGGCGGTGCACATTGGTCTGGCGGAACAGATCCGGAAAGACGCGGGAGGTAGCGACACGGTTCTCCAGCGCAAAGCCGGCACCAGAGGGGGCGTCGGTGCGGTCCGACAGCACCCACCAGCGCCCGTCGGGACCGCGTCCGATCTCGAACCCCACGAAATGCAGGAAGTGGCCGGAGCGGGGTTTGACCCCCACCATCGGGCGCAGCCATTCAGGGCTTTGCGCGATCAGGCTGGCGGGAAGATGCCCCTTGGCCACCAGATGGTTGTCACCATAGAGATCGGCGACCACCTGCTCCAGCAGATCAGCGCGCTGGATGAGGCCCGCGCTGATCTTGGTCCATTCCGCCTCGGGCAGGATGATCGGCACGGGGCTGAAGGGCCAGTCGCGCCCTGAGAGGGTGGTGTCGCCGTAGCTGCGGAAAAAGACGCCTGCATCGGCCAGATACTGATCGCCGCGCGCGAAATCATGGGCGATCTCGTCCGGTTTCAGGCGCGATAGATGGGCCAGCAGACCGGCCCAGCCGGGCCGCATGCGTCCGTTTTCGTCGCAAAGCTCGTCCGGCACGCCCGGCAGGGGGCGATATCGCTGGAACAGGGGAACGCCTCCGTCCGTTGGATGCGCCAGAGAGGCCATCAGATCCCCGCCGCCCGCCGCAGGTCGAGGGTCATCGGTGCCTCGGAATGCGGTGTTTCCGGCACCGGCTCATAAAAGCCCCCCGTATGGCCATGCGGCTCGAACCGGGCCAGCCGCCGCGCCTCGGCCTCGTTGCCGTTCACGGGGAAGGTGTCGTAGTTGCGCCCGCCGGGGTGGGCTACGTGATAGGTGCAGCCACCGAGCGCGCGGCCTGTCCAATTGTCGTAGATGTCGAAGGTCAGCGGTGCATTGACCGGCAGGGCGGGATGCAGCGCCAAAGGTGGCTGCCATGCCTTGAAGCGGACGCCCGCGACGCTGACGCCATTCGTGCCCGTCTTTTGCAGCGGCAGGCGGCGGCGGTTGCAGGTGACGGTGTAGCGATCAGGATCGGATGTGGTCAGTTTGGCTTGCAGACGCTCGACCGAGCTGTCGGTGTAGCGCACGGTGCCGCCGATGGCCCCGGTTTCGCCCATGACATGCCACGGCTCCAGCGCTTGGCGCAGTTCCAGGGTCACGCCCTCGACCGCCAGTTCGCCGCAGAAGGGGAAGCGGAATTCGGCCTGCGCCTTGAACCAGTCGGGGTTCAGGTCGAAGCCATGCTGGCGCAGGTCGGACAGCACTTCGAGGAAATCGGCCCAGACGAAATGCGGCAGCATGAAGCGATCCGACAGGGTGGTGCCCCAGCGGGTAAGGTTGCCTTTGATGGGGCTGGCCCACATCCGCGCGATCAGGGCGCGGATCAGGAGTTGTTGGGCGAGGCTCATGCGCGGGTTGGGCGGCATCTCGAAGCCGCGGAATTCGACCAGACCCAGCCGACCGGTGGGGCCATCGGGGGAGTAGAGCTTGTCAATGCAGATCTCGGCCCGGTGGGTGTTGCCGGTGACGTCCACCAACAGGTTGCGGAAAAGGCGGTCCACCAGCCAAGGCGCGGGTGGGGTGCCCTGCCCCGGCAACGGCACTTGGGCCAGCGCGATTTCCAGTTCGTAAAGCGCGTCCATCCGCGCCTCGTCAATCCGGGGGGCTTGGCTTGTGGGGCCGATGAAGAGGCCAGAGAAGAGGTAGGACAGTGAGGGGTGCCGCTGCCAATGCAGGATGAGGCTGGCCAGCAGATCGGGGCGGCGCAGGAAGGGGCTGTCGCCGGGGGTGGACCCGCCGACCACAACGTGGTTGCCACCGCCGGTGCCGGTGTGGCGACCGTCGATCATGAACTTGTCGGCGCCGAGTTTGAGTTGGCGGGCTTCTTCATAGACCGCCTCGGTCGTGGCGACGCAGTCCTGCCATGTGTGGGCGGGGTGGATGTTCACCTCGATCACGCCGGGATCGGGGGCGACGCGGATCACGTTCAGGCGCGGGTCATGCGGCGGGCCATAGCCTTCGATATGGACGGGCAGGCCCAGTTTCTTGGCGGCAGCTTCAGCGGCGGCAACCAGATCAAGATAGTCCTCGACCTGTTCGACGGGGGGCATGAAGACGCAGAGCCGCCCGTCGCGGGGTTCAACCGATACTGCGGTGCGGACCGCGCCGCCCAGTTCGCCGATGACCTGCTCGTTCCGGGTCTGGCCGGGTTCGGTGGCGGTGAAGCGTGTCGCTTGCGCGGGATGCTGCGCCGGTTCCGAGGCAGGACCATCCGCAGGCGTATGTGATGTGGCTGATCGTGCGTCGTCCGGCAGCGGGCCGCGATTGTCAAAAGGATCGGCGGGGATCACATGGGGATACTGGGCCTCGGGGATATGCGGCAGGGCCGAGAGCGGCAGGCGATAGCCGACCGGGCTGTCGCCGGGGACAAGGAAGAGATGGCCGCGGCGCAGGGTCCATTTCTCGGACCGCCAGACACGGCCTGTGGCGCGGGCCTGCCAGCGTTGCACCGGCAGCACGAAACCGGATGGTTCTGTCAGGCCGCGTGCAAAGACGCGGGCGATGCGGCTGCGTTCTTCGGGGTCTTTGAGTTCGGAATTCTGCGGTGTCACGTTTTCGGGCAGATTGCCTTCCTTGATGATCCATTCGGCGGGGTCTTCGAAAGCGGGCGTGACGTTTTCGGGCGGCACGCCCAATGCCTCGGCCATGGTTGACAGCAGCGCCGACGCCTGATCCGGGGTCACGGTCGCGTCGGTCTTTTCCGGGGCGATCAGGGCGGGGTCGGACCAGATCGGTGCGCCATCGGTGCGCCAGTAGAGCGAGAAGGTCCAGCGCGGCAGGCTTTCACCGGGATACCATTTGCCCTGTCCGTAATGCAGGAATCCACCCGGCGCGAAACGGTCGCGCAGGCGGCGGATGAGGGCATCCGCAAAGATGCGTTTGGTGGGGCCGACGGCTTCGGTGTTCCATTCAGGCGCTTCGAAATCGAGGGTCGAGACGAAGGTCGGCTCGCCGCCCATGGTCAGGCGCACGTCGCCTTGGCGCAGGGCTGCGTCCACTTTTTCGCCCAAGCTATTCAGTTCAGACCATGCCGCATCCGAGAAGGGTTTGGTGATGCGCGGATGTTCGGCCACGCGGGTCACGGTCATGTCGAAATCGAAGGTCACATTGGCCGCGCTGGCGAGGCCAGAGATGGGGGCTGCGTTGCGGTAATGCGGCGTGGCGGCCAGCGGCACATGGGATTCCCCCGCCAGAAGGCCCGATGTGGGGTCAAGCCCGATCCAGCCGGCGCCAGGCAGATAGACCTCGGCCCAGGCGTGCAGATCGGTGAAGTCATGGGTGGCCCCCACGGGACCATCGACGGCGATCAGATCGGGCTTCAACTGGATGAGGTAGCCCGAGACGAAGCGCGCGGCAAAGCCCAGATGGCGCAGCGCCTGCACCAGAAGCCAGCTTGTGTCGCGGCAGGAGCCCTTGGCCAGTTCCAGTGTCTGTTCCGGGGTCTGCACGCCCGGTTCCAGCCGGATGACATAGCCGATCTCCTGCGCAAGCCGGGCGTTCAGGCCGACGATCATATCGACGGTGCGCATGGGATCGCGCGGGACAGTGGCCAGCCATGCCTGCAACAGCGGCCCGGCGGGTTCGGTGGTGCGGTAGATCACCAGATCCTCGGCCACATCCTCGGGGTAGGTGAAGGGCCAGGTATCGGCCGATTCCTCGACAAAGAAATCGAACGGGTTGTAGACGGTCATGTCAGCGGTCAGATCGACCTCGATCTTCAGCTCGCGCACGGGCTCGGGAAAGACATAGCGGGCCAGCCAGTTGCCATAGGGGTCCTGCTGGTAGTTCACGAAGTGATTGGCCGGGCTGACCTTCAGCGCGTGCGACACGACCCTTGTCCGACTATGCGGCGCCGGGCGCAGGCGGATGATCTGCGGTCCAAGGCTGACCGGGCGGTCATATTGGTAATGGGTCAGGTGATGAATGCTGGCAAGGATGGACATGGGCACCTTTGGGGTCAGGGCTGCCCCCTCGTTTTTTCACAGCCCCCCCTGTCATACCATCACAAACTGCGCGGAGGCCCGGATTAACCCTTATCCGCCTGAATTTCCGGCATTCGGCCTGTCAGCCCTGGTGCAACCTGTGGCGCTGTTGGCCGTCCGCATCAAAGTTTGCCGGATCGAGCCAAGCCGCGAATCCCGCGCGCAGGCGGGACCATTCGCTGTCGATGATGGAAAACCACGCCGTGTCCCGGTTGCGTCCCTTGTAGGTGATGGCTTGCCGGAAGGTGCCTTCATAGGTGAAACCCAGCCGCAGCGCCGCGCGACGCGACGGTTCGTTCAGCGCGTCACATTTCCATTCATAGCGGCGATAGCCCAGTTCGTCGAAGGCGCGGGACATGAGCAGAAACATCGCTTCGGTCGCGGCGCGGGTCTGGGACAGGGCGGGGGAGAAGTTGATATTGCCCACCTCGATCACGCCATGGGCCGGGTCGATCCGCATCAGGCTGGCGACCCCCAAGGGTGTGCCGTTCACAAGGATCGTGTGGAAAAGCGGATCATCGGTCAGGCAGGTCGCGTCCATCCATGCGCGGTAAGCGGCCAGATCGGCAAAGGGGCCGGCGGGCAGATAGGTCCAGATGCGGCCTTCGGAATCGGCGGAATAGGCGTGGAAAAGGGCGCTGGCATGAGCCTCTGGATCGAGTGGCACCACGTCGCACCATTGCCCCTGCATCGCGGTGCGTGGCGGGCGCGGGCGTGGCAGGGTGATCGTCAGGGGTGCGCCAATCGGCTGGCCCAGAGCGTTCAAATGATCGGTCATGCTTTGGCCCTTTGCGCTGATGCTTTGGAACAGGCTAGCCTTTGCGCGCCCCGGAAGGACAGTGCCAGTTTTCCCGGTCAGCTACGTCCAACAAACTCGAACGAGAATTGGCGGCGCGCGCCGGACGGTGGCTTGGGAAAGGGTGCTGCGCGGCGGATATGGTCCACTGCCACCTGATCCAGATCGGTCGAGCCGGAGCTTTGCAGCACCTTGACGGACGCCAGCGCGCCAGCGTCCGAGATCGAGAAGGCCACGACGGTGCGTCCCCGTGCCGGGGCGCGGGCCTTGCGGGTGCGGCTGATCTGGGTCAGCACGGCGCGACCGTAGCTGGCGCTGGCAGCGGCCCCGCCATCGCCCTGTGCGGTCGCTTGGCGGGATGGGGCGGTTGCGGCTTTGGCGGTTTCCTGTCCGGTGGCAGTGCCGCGGGTGGCGTTGCGGTCGGCATTGCCCTGCGGCTGCGGCGTGGCGCGGGTTTGCCGGCGCGGTGCCGGTTCGGCTGTGGCGCGGTGCGCGGCCACCTGCGTTGCGGGCCGATCCGGGCGGGATTGCGGGCGCAGGGATTGATCGGGGGCGGCGGTGTCGCTTTCCGGTGCGGGGGCTATGGTCCCGTTCGGGGTGACGGGCGTTGCGGCGTGGGGCGTTGCAACTGGCGTTAGCGCCGCCATCTGCGGGTCCTTCACGGAAGGAATTGTTTCGGCCACTGGCACGGGGGATGCCTGAACCGGAGGGACAGGCGCGGTTTGCCTGACTGCGGGGATCGTTCTGGCCGTGGGTTCGGGCCTTGCCGTGTCGGGCGGCGGGGCGGCAAAGGCGGCACCCTGCGCCATATCGGCGAAACTGTCGCCCAATGTTGGCAGGGAGTCTGCGGCGCCGCCTTGCAGGGCGACATCGGTCTGAGGGGTCAATCCGATGAAACCGGCGGCATGCAGCCCACCGGAGAGGGTCAGGGCAAGGGTTGCAACGGTGAACTGGCGCAAACGGGTCATGGTATGCTCCTCTCTGCAACGATGCGCAACTCGGTCGCGCCGGCGGCGCGCAGGGTGCTGGCCAGCGTGATCAGGGCGGCGGCGGGGGCATCACGGTCAGGCATGATGCGGGCGACGCCCTGCGTCTCGGGCGGCAGCGACGCGACATAGGCGGCGGGATCGGCGGGCGCGCCTTGCCAGATCACGGTGCCTGCGGCGGTCATCGTCAGGACGTCGGGCGGGACCACTGGGTCGGCCTGTGCCAGTTGCACCAGCCGCAGATCTGCGGGCGGGGGCGCGGCGATGGTGCCTGCGACCAGAAAGAACATCAGCATCAGGAAGACCACGTTGATCAAGGTGATCGTCGGATCGGCGCGGCGGCGCTGATATGGGTGGCGGCGCGGCATCAGCCCAGCACCTGCACGCGCAGCCCCGGTTGGCGGCGCAGATGGGCCAGAAGATCGGCCAGACGCTGTGCCGTCACGCCGGGAGCAAGGCTGATCAGGACCTGCGGGTCCTTTTGTCCCAATCCGGTGATGCGATCCGTCACTCTGTCCAGCGGTGCGCCTTGACCGTTCACTGTCACCTCCTCCGGGGCGAGACGCAGGAAGATGGGCGCGGTTTGCGCCGTGCCTGTGCCGCCGCCGCCTGCCATGAGCGGCAGTTCGGCGGTGCGGGTGAAGGTTGTGGTCAGCATGAAGAACAACAGCAGCAGAAAGATCACGTCGATGAGCGAGGTCAGCGACAATGTGCGGCGGCGGAAGGGGGCGCGCGCGGCCATGGTCAGACTGGCGCTGCGCGACGGTCCGCGCGCGCAACCGGATCGGGCAGCGCGGGTTGCGGCAGCGCGGGACCACAGAGGGTTTCGACCATGGTGTCGGCCAGACGGCGGTGAGCGGCAATCCGCGCCTCGAAGGCGGTGAGGATCAGCGACACCGGCATGGCGATGGCCAGTCCCACAGCGGTGGTCATCAGCGCGACCCAGATGCCGCCTGCCAGCAGCGAGGGATCGACCGAGGCCCCTGCCCCTTGCAGCGCCTGAAACGCCTCGATCATCCCCAGCACCGTGCCGAACAGACCCAGCAGCGGCGCGACCTGGGCCACCGCATCCAGAAAGCGCAGGCCGCTTTCGGCGCGGGCCAATTCGGCCTCGGCCTCGGCATGCAGGCGGTCGCGCAGGGTGGCGGGCGGGGCGGATGACGCCAGTGCCCGCAGCGCCAGACGGGACAGCGGATCATCCGTTTGCGCCAATGCGTCCCGGGCGGCAGCGCTCTGCCCTTGGGACAGTGGCACAAGCGCCGCCTGAAGCCGCGATGCGCGGCCAAGGCCCAGCATCCGCAGATGCGCGACTTTCCACAGGATCACGGCCCCGGCCAGAACCGACAGACCCAGCAGCACGGCCACGACCCAGCCGCCCAGTTCGATGAAGTCATTCAGCCTGACGGCCAGATCATGCATCAGATCACCCCGAGATTGTGATGGTTTCGATACGGCTTGATACCGTCATGGCATCGGCGCAGGCCGCAGGCGCCAGCCCCGCGCCCGAGCAGGAGCCGACCGCGTTGATCAGGACCTGCCCGATCCGGTCACAGGCCAGACCGGGCAGATCGAACTGCCGCACCCGGGGGCGCGTCTGCGGCAGGGTCTGAAAATCCAGCAGTGCGAGGCGATCCACCAGCCCCTCGGGCGTGAAGATCACCGCTTCGACCACGAGGGCCGAGACATCCGCCGCCAGCTTATTCGTGGCGACGAAGGTGACGCGGCATCCGCTGTCCTGTTCCGTCACCGCGTTCATTTCCAGCATAAGGGATGGCGCTTCCGCGTGGAGCGGTGCCCCTGCCAGACTGGCAGCCATCATGAGGGGAAATGCGGATGCGCGCATCGGTTTCTCCCTAGAAGGTTTTGGCGAGAGTGAGGCTGATCGTGCGGCCGGGCGCGTTATCCAGCGCAAGATTATTGCGGTAAGTGGCATCAAAAACGTTGTCTATTGCAAGATTGACCTCCAGCCCCTGCAATGCGCCGCGATCCGGTGACCATGTGGCGAAGATGTCATGGGTGTCATAGGCGGGTGCAGAGGTCGTGGCGGATGACGTGGTGATCTCGTCGAAGTACGAGGCGCGCCAGCCGATCGTCAGGTTTTGCTCGGGCAGTTTCGCACCCAACGTCAGCACGGCATTTTCGGCTGGCGTATCGGCCAGCGTCAGTCCGGTGCTGCGATCCTCGCTGCGGACCTGCGAATAGGCAAGCTGCGCAAACCAGCGCTCGGCATCATAGCTGGCTTCCAGTTCAGCGCCCCAGATTTCCGCTGCGTTGATATTCGAGAAATAGGGCACAGCCGGACCACCCGTCACCCGCGGTGTGACCGCGATCAGGTTTGAGATGTCGTTATGGAATGCCGTGGCCTTGATCTGGAAACTATCGCCTTCGGACAGCAGGTCAAAGCGCTGGAAGGTGAAGCCCAGTTCGATCGTGTCAGCACTTTCCTTGTCCAGATTCAGGCTGGGCAGACGCTGTGGCAAGCGGCCTGCGGCCTCGGTCGAGAAAAGCTCATCCAGCGTGGGCATCCGTTCGGTCCGGGCCAGAGAGCCGAAAACCGCCCAGCTGTCGTTGAACTTGTACATGGCCGCCAGCTTGGGCGAGACCGTGGTTTCAGACTGCTTGCGCGCGCCTGCGGCGCTTGCCGCATCGCTGGGGGTCAGTTCCCCGAAATCGACGCGAATTCCGGGGATCAGGGTCAGGCGGTCATTCCAGACCAGTTCGCCCTGCGCGTAGAGGCCCAGTTTCTGATCGGTGCCTTCGGGATGGAAGCCAAGCGGACCAAGGATCGACGTCGCGGAGCGTTTCTGCTCGGAGAGTTGCAGACCAAGCGTCAGGACGTTCTGCCACGCGCCGCTGGAGAGGTCGGCGGTATTCTCGATCTTCAGGCTGGTGGTGCGATAGCCGAATTCGCTGTCGCAGAGCACCTGGAATGTTCCGGGTGCGCACATCATGCCCAGCGAAAAATCGTCCTTCCGGACCTGCGTATCCGTGACGGACAGGCCGATGGTCAGGTCTACCAGCGGGTTGGCCGAGGCTTCGTGACGCCATGTCAGGGTTGCAGTATCGTCGATGGCGCGGGTGTCGTTTGTGCCGAAGCCTGCCACCGCCGCGCCGCCGGTCTGGGCCACGACAGTGTCATCCAGACGCGTGTCGGTGCGCGACAGCATCAGGGTCATCGACTGATCGCTGTCATTGCCGAAGCGGTAGGTGCCCTTGGCCAGACCTGACCAGCGTTCATAGGCGGTGCCGGGCAGCGTAGCGCCGGACCCGTCCTCGACATCGTCGCTTGTGGCGGTGTTGATGGCCCCAAGGAGTTCGACATTTTCCGACGGACGGCTGGCAAAGATCACACCCGCGCGAAGACCTTCGCCGTTGCTGTCATAGCCGGTCTTGAAACGGAGGGCCTGCGTGTCGCCGGGTTCCAGAAAGTCGCTGGCATCCTTGGTGGTGAAGTTGATCACACCGCCGATGGCCCCGGTGCCATAGAGGGTGGAGGAGGCCGGACCGCGCAGCACCTCGACACGCTTGTAAAGTTCCAGATCACCGAAGAACGAGCCCATCCGGTATTGTTCAAAGAACTTGGGGGCACCATCCACGTTGACGATGATCCGCGCCTCTGAGGCGGTCTGTTCGCTGTTACCGATACCACGGATGTTGAAGGCCTGTCCTGCCGGACGTGCCGAGGCACCCGCGCCCTGCACACCGGGAACAGATTTGAACAGCTCGGTCACAGTGGCGGGCTGGTCGCGGTCCAGATCCTCCTGTTCGACGGAAGTCACGGCTTGTGGCGTGTCGATGGCGACTTTTTCGGCACCCGCGCCCAGAATCAGGCGGCCCAGCGGGGTGAAGCCACCCGTTGCGGCCTCTTGCGCCACGGCGGGTGTGGTGGCCAGCGCGGCAAGGGTGACGGAAAGCAGAAGGCGCCCCTTGGGGGCGAGGATGTAAGCAGGCATGAGCGTCCCTTGGTGTTGTTGTCTGCGGGGAAGCTGGCCTGCGGTCACGCTTTGGCTGGCGGCAGAAATATCTGACTTGAACTGTCAGAAAAAGGCTTCTAGATATTCCGACTGTAACTGTCAAGTATATCCGGGAGATATGTTTGACGCCTCCTGCGCTCCAGCCAAGCCCTTCGGCCCGCCAGATCCGCGCCCTTCCGCAATATGAAAGGATCGCCGTCATGGCCGACCACGCTTTGCTTCATCCAGATCAGATTCGCGCCCTGCGCGCCGAAAACTCCACAGCCCGCGCCCGCGATTTCGCGCAGATGCACGGGCTTGCCGAAGCCGATCTGGTCGCCGCCCATGTGGGCCACTGGGCGACCGCAATCGACGCCACGCCAGACGGGTTGATGCCGTGGATCGCCCAGATGGGCGATGTGATGGCGCTGACGCGCAACGCGTCTTGCGTGCATGAACGCATCGGCACCTATGAGGTTTATCACGCAGGCCCCCACGCGCAGATGGTGCTGGGGTCCGAGATCGATCTGCGGATCTTTCCGTCACACTGGGTACATGCGTTTGCCGTGCAGGAGGCGGGTGAGGATGGCATCAAGCGCAGCATTCAGGTGTTCGATGCGGCGGGGGATGCGGTGCACAAGGTGCATCTGAAACCGGCCTCGGATGTGGCTGTGTTCGACCGGATGGTGGCCGATCTGCGGCTGGAGGCGCAGGCGGACAGCCTGTCATTGGGGCCGCGCGCTTTGGTCGAGGGGGCACGTGCCGATGCGTCCCGCGCCGATGTGCTGCGTGCTGAATGGGACAGGATGACCGACACGCATCAATTCCTTAAACTGGTGCGGAAACTGAAGATGAACCGGTTGGGCGCCTATCGCGTGGCCGGTGCCCCGCATGTTCGCGCGCTGACGGCTGAGGCGGTGACGCTGGCCCTGCGCGGGGCGGCGGATCATGCGATTCCGGTGATGATCTTTGTGGGCAATGCGGGCTGTATCCAGATCCATGGTGGCCGGATCGAAAAGATCGTGCCGATGGGTCCGTGGATCAACGTGATGGACCCGCGCTTCAACCTGCATTTGCGGGCCGACCATATCGCCGAGGTGTGGTGCGTGACCAAACCGACCAAGACAGGGGATGCTGTCAGCATCGAGGCGTTTGATGCGGAGGGCGCATTGATCTTGCAGATCTTCGGGTATCGCAAGGATGTGGACCCGGCGGCTTGGGACGCGTTGTGCGCCAGCCTGCCCGAACGCGAAGAGGTGATGGCATGAGGTTGACCGTGACAACGCTGCATCTGGGGCTGGGGGCCGGATTGCTGGCGGTGGGGCTGATGGCGCTGCCGCTGGCACCGCGTGCGCAGGCCGTGGATGCGCCGCGCGTCGTGACGCTGGGCGGCGCGGTGACCGAGATCGCCGTGGCGCTGGGGGCCGGGGATCAGTTGATCGCGCGGGATTCGACCTCGACCTATCCGGCGTCGGTGATGGACCTGCCCGATGTGGGCTATGTCCGCGCGCTGTCGCCCGAGGGGGTGCTGTCGGTGGCCCCCGATCTGATCCTGTCCGAGCAAGGGGCCGGGCCTGCGGAAGCCATCGCCGTGCTGGAAGCGGCGGGGGTGGAATTCGTGACCATGCCCGATGATCCGACCCCGCAGGGGGTGCTGGACAAGATCGATGCCGTGGCCATGGCGCTGCGCCTGCCTGCCGAGGGGGCCGCGCTGAAAGCAGAGGTAGCCGCCGGGCTGGATGCGGCACAGGCGCGGGCCGATACTGTGACGGACCGGCAACGGGTGCTGTTCGTTTTGTCGCTGCAAGGCGGGCGCGTGATGGCGGGGGGCGAGGGATCGTCGGCCGAAGGAATCATCACGCTTGCCGGGGGCGTCAATGCCGCGACCGGGTTTCAGGGATACAAGCAGATGACGGATGAGGCGGTGATCGCCGCCGCCCCTGACCTGATCCTGATGATGGACCGCGAAGGTGATCTGTCGATCACGGCCGAGGATGTGCAGGCGCATCCTGCGCTGGGTCTGACGCCTGCCGCCGAAAAGGGGCGGATCGTGCGGATGAACGGGATGCTGCTGCTGGGTTTTGGTCCGCGCACGCCTGAAGCGGCCACGGCGCTTTACGACGCGCTTTATCAGGCGGAAGGTTGAGGCATGGTTGCCCTGTCGTTGGAAAGAGAAGCCCCTGCCCCGCGTGACCGCGCGGCGCGGGCGGCACTGACCTCGCGCGCGCTGGTGGTGCTGCTGATCGTCGTGTCGGTTCTGTCACTGGGCACCGGGGCGGCGGGGCTGTCCCTGTTCGGCATGGCACGCGACCTGATCAGCGGCGAGGGGCTGTCGCAGCGTGACCAAGTGATCCTGATGGATATCCGCTTGCCACGTCTGGCGATGGGTCTGTTGATCGGTGCGGCGCTGGCGATGTCGGGTGCGCTGATGCAGGGGCTGTTCCGCAATCCGCTGGCCGATCCGGGGATCGTCGGCGTGGGCGCGGGCGCGGGTCTGGGGGCGGTGCTGGCCATCGTTCTGGGCGGACTTCTGCCCGTGGGATTGGCCGCGCTAGTGGGGACGCATCTGGTGCCGGTGGCAGCGTTTCTGGGTGGCTGGGCCTCGACCCTGTTGCTCTACCGGGTTGCGACCAAGGGCGGGCAAACCTCTGTCGCGACGATGCTTCTGGCCGGGATCGCGTTGGGGGCGCTGGCCGGGGCGTTGACGGGTATTCTGGTCTATCTGGCCGATGACACGCAGTTGCGCGACCTGACCTTCTGGAACATGGGATCGCTGGCGGGGGCAAGCTGGCCCAAGCTGGGGGCAAGCCTGCCGCTGATCCTGCCGGTGCTGCTGCTGTCGCCCTTGCTGGCGCGGGGGCTGAACGCGCTGGCCCTGGGTGAGGCGCAGGCGACGCATCTGGGTATTCACGTCGAGACGGTGAAACGTCTGGCGATCCTGGGGGTCGCGGCGGCGGCCGGGGCGGCCGTGGCTGTGGCGGGGGGCATCGGGTTCATCGGGATCGTGGTGCCGCATCTGCTGCGTCTAGCGACGGGGCCGGATCACCGCTACCTCTTGCCCAATGCGGCGCTGCTGGGGGCAAGCCTGCTGGTGGGCGCCGACATGATCGCGCGGGTGATCGTCAGCCCGGCGGAGCTGCCCATCGGGATCATCACTGCCACCGTCGGCGCGCCGGTGTTCCTGTGGATCCTGTTGAAGCGGCGCGGATTGGGGGGGCTGTGATGCTGGAGGTATCGTCGCTGTCGGCTTGCCTGTCGGGTCGTCCGATCCTGCACGGGATCAACCTGACCGCCGCCCCCGGCACGGTCACCGCCATCGTGGGGCCGAACGGGTCGGGCAAGACTACGCTGCTGCGCGCGTTGACGGGCGACCTGAGCTATGCGGGGACAGCACGGCTGAACGGTCATGAGGTGAGCGAGACGCCGGCGCGTCGCATGGCAGCGATCCGGGCCGTTCTGGCACAATCGACGCAACTGGCCTTTCCCTTCACGGTGGATGAGGTGGTGCGCCTTGGCCTGACCTCAGGCGTGCAGACGGAAGGTGACAACTTGCCAGGCCGCGCGCTGGAGAAGGTGGGGCTGTCGGGATATGGCCCGCGCGATGTGCAGACCCTGTCGGGGGGCGAACAGGCGCGGGTGCATCTGGCCCGCGTGCTGGTGCAGGTCTGGGAGCCCGTGACCCATCAGGGGCCACGCTGGCTGTTTCTGGATGAGCCGGTGGCCGCACTTGATATCGGGCATCAGTTGACCGTCATGACCCTGGCCCGCGCCTATGCCGATGCGGGCGGCGGGGTGGTGGCCGTGATGCACGACCTGAACCTGTCGGCCATGTTTGCCGATCACATCGCCTTGCTGCTGGACGGGCGGATGCTGGCCCAGGGAGCAGCGGACACGGTTCTGACCGATGCGCATCTGAGCCGCGCCTATGGCTGCGCGGTCCGGGTCAATGCCGTGCCTGCGCGCGGGCCGTGGCTGGTGCCGCAGGCGATGGCCGGCTGACCCCGGATCAGGGGCGCAGGATCATCTGGGTCTGGGTCACGATGGCGGCCAACTTCCCCTCGCCCGTGGTGATCGTGGTTTGCCAGACCATCGTCGAGCGGCCTTTGTGCAGTGGCACGGTCACCGCGCGGGCCGTATCGCCGATGGCGACGGGGCGGAAGAAGTTGGTCTTGCTTTCAATGGTGCTGGTCCCCTCGCCCTCTTTCAGGTTCAGGAAAGTGGCCGTGCCGCCCAGATTGTCGGCCAGCGCCATGAAGGCCCCGCCATGCAGCGTGTTGTTGCGGTTGGCCAGCGCCCCGGTCACAGGCAGTTCCGCCTCCACCCGGTCCGGCGTGGCGTGGGTCACGCGCAGGCCCAGTGTCACGGCAAAGGGCGGCTGCGCCTGTGCGACGGCGGTGATACGGTCCTGATCGGGTGTCATGGGCTGTCCTGCTTTTTCAATTCTGTGGCAGGGGCGCATCTTCCGCCGCGTGCCGGTCGTGTCAATGGCGCAAAGACAAACTGTCGCTGCTGGTTTCGCTTGCCAAATGTCGCGCGGCGCAGAGGATGGCGCAAACAGGAGATAGTGATGCGCCTGACGAAGTTCACCGATTATTCCTTGCGGGTTCTGCTTTATGCAGCCAGCCTTGAGGGAGACAAGCTGGCGACGATCGAGGAGACCGCCAAGGTCTTTGATATATCGCGGGCCCACCTGAAGAAGGTCGTGCTTTTGCTGACGCAGACCGGCTATCTGGAAGGGGTGCGCGGGCGCACCGGCGGTTACAGGCTGGCGCGTCGCGCAGAGGACATCAATCTTGGGGAACTGATCCGGGTGACCGAGCCGGATTTCGGCATGGTCGAGTGCTTTCTGCCGGGCAATGCCTGCCGGATCATACAGGCTTGTCGTTTGCCGATGGTGCTGAACAAGGCGCTGGACAATTTCCTGACAACCTTTGACGACTATACTCTGGCCGACATGAAGATCGAGGCGCGCCATTTCGACCTGCCTGTTCAGCCCGCCTATCCGCCACGTGGCCCGAAACTGTCCGGCGCGGCCTGAGCGCAGAGGACGACTTGCCCAGACGACTGCGCGGCTGTAGCCCTGCGTCATGCTTGTGCTTGAGAACATCATCAGTGATCGCGGGTCGCGCTATGCTGTCTCGGGTGCGCCCTGCACGTCGGAGGCCGAGGCCAAGGCGTTGATCAAGGCGTTGCGGGCGCGCAAGAAATTCGCCCGCGCGACGCATCACAGCTGGGCACTGCTGACAGCGGAACAGGCGATCAAGACCGACGATGGAGAAGCCGGTGCCGGGCTGGTGATCCTGCGGATGCTGGAACGCGAGGGCGTCCATGACCATCTGGTCGTCGTGACGCGCTGGTATGGCGGCAAGCACCTGGGCGGCGACCGTTTCCGTCATGTCCAGGAGGCCGTGCGGATCTATCTGGAGCGGTTGAGCGCGGGCTGAACAGGTGGTGGCACCCGGCCCGCCTGCCGGCGCGGGAACTTCCAGCGGCGGGTAAAGGCCGAAGCCACGAGCAGCACCGGCGTAGCCAGAAGTGCCCCGGCCGGCCCCCAAAGCCAAGCCCCGAAGGTGATCGCCATGAAGATCGTCATGGCCGACTGGCGCATCTGGCGGCCCACCAGCATCGGCGTCACGAACTGGCCCTCGACCGTATTCAGGACAAGCAGGGAGAGGACGGGCAGAAAGGCCATCTCGGGTCGCGGAAAGCTGACGATGCCGACACCGAAAATGATAACGGCCATGATGGCCGGACCGATATAGGGCATGAAGTTCAGCACCCCCATCAGCAGCCCCCAGAGGAACGGGTTCGGCAGGCCGAAGAGCCAGAACATGAAGGTGGCGACCAGACCAAGACCGGTATTGATGATCGTGATCGCCAGCAGATAGGACGAGACATTGCTCTGGATATCGCGGATCGCCCTGCCCAGCGCGCGGCGGCGGCGCTGCGATGCTCCCAGCAGCATGATCCATCTGGCCAGAAGCGCCCTCTCGCGCAGCATGAAGAATGTGAGGATCGCGGCATAGATCGCGCCGCCGATGACCATCGGGACAGTCAGGGCAAGACCGGCCAGCAGGGAGCCGCTGGAACTGGTCAGTTGCTCGATCGGGTCGACTTCCTCGCCGTCGCTGTCGAAGCGGGGGCCTTGAATGGCGTCGGTCAATCCGCTGATGGCGTTTCGCATCAGATCATCCAGCTTGCGCAGAACGTCCGGGGCGCGGCGGTTCCATTCTTCAGCGGTGGGCAGGACATAATAGACCAACGCACTGATCGCCGCGATGGAGGTGATGACGATCACCGCGGCGGACAGGCTGCGGGGAATATGCATCTTGTCGGCGTGGCGGGCGATGGGTTCCAGAGCGATGGCCGCCAGCAGCGCGAGAACCGTGGGAATGGCGAAGCTGCGCACCTCTTGCAGGGTGCTGAGGATCATCAGGCTGGCCATGATGACCAAAGCCGAGGTGGCTGCGCGGGGGAAGACCGGCAGATCGGTGGATCTGTTCATCGGCGGACCGGATCAGCGGTCCCGCCCGCGACGCAGGCGCAAGGCAGTGTCCAGACCGAAAACGAAGGCTTCGGCCAGTGGAGGATAAGGATTTGCTGTCCCGGATTTGACGCCATGGGCCGCAGTTTGATCGGTCACGTGGCTTTGATCCCGTTGCGGTGTGGAGGCGATCGCGATGACAATTCCGCCGAGGCCCAGATAGATGACACCCAGCATGAGCGCGGCGGCCTGGGGCGACCATGCGGTCGAGGCCACGATCCAGATCGCCACCGTCAGAAATCCTGCGCCGGTGGCCAGCAGCAATCCGCTGAGGATCAGCAAACCGGCGCGGCGCGCGCCCTTTCGGGCACGCGCCGTCACGGCCGCTTCAAGCTGTGCAGCCGGATCGAACATCACGATCTCCGCGACATCATCAGACCGACCAGCAATCCGACGCCTGCGGCGATACCCATCGCCATGGCGGGCTTTTCGCGGATCAGCGCATCGGCGTGATCGACGGCTTCGACGGCCTGATGCTGCAGTTTTTCATACTCGTGCTCGACCCCGTCACGGGCTTTGCGCACTACACGCCTTGCGCCGTCGGCCGCTTCGCGGGCCTCGGCGCGGGTCAGATTGCCGATCGCCTCGGTCAGGCTGGCGACATCAGCGCGCAGGGTTTCCAGTTGTTTCGACAGATCGTCAGCAGCAGCTTTGGTTTCGGGTTGTGCCATATCGGCCTCCATTCAGGGTAATACGGCACCCTCAAAACGGTGCCGTGACGTGATCAAAAAGTTTCGAATCTGCGGAACGGGATGCCGGACACAACCGAGGGACGGTGACGCGCCCGACATCCCGACGCGCCGTTACATCGGCGGTCTGCCGCGCAGGGCACGCGCCAGCATCGCGATCACAAAGAGCACGATGAAGACGAAGAACAGGATCTGAGCGATCCCGGCAGAGGCTGAGGCGACGCCGCCAAAGCCAAAGAGGGCGGCAATCAATGCGATCACCAGAAACGTAAGGGCCCATCCCAGCATGTCGGTCTCCTTTTCACTTCGATCTCGGCACCCTCTGTGCCGTCATCTACACAACACCTGACCCCTGAAAGGGTTCCCCCTGAAACATCGGAAAATTGCGACAAGCGCCAAAAAAATTATGCCCGAGCGGTAAAAGGAAGGGCCCGCCCGTGAAAGGGCGGACCTCAGGTCGCGGTGGTGCGCATATCGTGTTGCGATGCGCGATCAGGGAAGTCGCGGCGGCATCGGCAATTCGTCGATCGTCTGGGTCACGCCTAGGGCAAAGGCCTCGACCATCGCGTCGTAAAACTGCGAGCTGCTGGCGGGCAGCACCGTCAAGTCAGGGTCCATGGAGGGCGCATTGACCTGCGCAGCCGTCGCCGTCACGTCGAAGCTTTTGTGCACGGGCACTTCACGCACGTCACGCAGATCAACCCGGCCCGCGATGACCGACTGGTCGGTCCCCATCAGGGCATCGTAGCCGGTGGCCACTTCGATGCGCTCCAGATCGACGGACACGTTGATGCCAGCAGCGGCCAGACGTTCTTCGATCCGACGGGTGATCGCAGCTTCGATATCCTCATCCACGATCGTGATCCGGTTGGCCGCAGCCGCGCCTTGGGCAGATTCCGGCTCGACATCGACGCTCAGATTGGCAACGCCACGGTCATCTGCGGCCAGGACAGGCCCACTCAGGGCCAAACCAAGCGTCAGAGAGGCAAGGGTTGGAACAAGAACTCCAGATTTCAGAAACATTGTCGTCTCCTTCATTTTGGGGCATCACGGTATGTCCGCGACGCTATGAAAGAACAACATCCCATCCGCCCGGACAGTTCCCTTTTCTGGCGGAACGCATCGCTCACATAGGCGTGATAGGCGGGAAATTTGTCTTTTTCGGTCGATGGGCCGGAAATGAGAACGAGCGCCTGCGACCGGACAGAAACGAAAAGCAGCGCCCGACCGTCGCGGGGCGCTGCTTTGGCAATTTCAGGGTCGTCTGGAAAGGTCACATGGTTGTGGCCCTGTAACACCGTCACGCGGTCAGCGTGGCTGTCGAGGCGAAGAACATGGCCTGACTGACTGCCGAGCGAACCTGATCCTCGTCATAGGGTTTGGTGATCAGGAAGGCTGGTTCCGGGCGCGCGCCCGTCAGGAGACGTTCGGGGAAGGCCGTGATGAAAATCACCGGGCGGTCGCCCAGCGCGGTCAGGATATCATGCACCGCATCAATCCCCGAGGATTTGTCGGCCAACTGAATATCCGCCAGCACCAGATCGGGCGGCGTTTGCTTGGCCAGGGCAACGGCCTCGGTCCGGGTGCGGGCGATTCCAGTAACCTCGTGCCCCATGTCGGTGACGATGGCCCGCAAATCGACTGCGATGATCGGCTCATCCTCGATGATCATGACGCGGCCGGCAATCGAGGACCGCATCTCGGCATGGGCGATGTCGATCAGGTCATGCGCCTCTTCCGTGGTGATCTTCATGATGGCGGCAACCTCGGCTGTCGTGAAACCTTCGATGGAGTGCAGCAACAGCGCCTCGCGGGTGTTGGCGGTCAGATGCGCCATATGATGCTGCGCGCGGGCCGACAGATTGTCATCCGCCTCGCCCAACGGGGCACCGGCGCTGGACCAGACCACGTGAAAGGCCCGGAACAAGGCCACTTTGGGAGAGGACATCTCGCCAATGAAACTGCGCTCTGCAAGGATCGCCTCAAGCGTGGCCGCAGCATAACGGTCGCCGGTTTCCTGGCTTCCGGTCAGGGCGCGGGCATAGCGGCGCAGGTAGGGCAGGCTTGCCGCGACAAGATCGGCAAGATCGGACATGGTGTCTGATGACATGTTTTTCCCTCGGTCTACAGTTTTGTCGGGAACCAAACGCCTGTTGACGCGTTCGGTTCCCTGTAGGATGCAAAAAACAGGCGGTGCAAGGCATGGGGGCGCGGATGACGCAGGACGAGCAGACCGGGAAACGCAGGAAGCAGGGTCTGAACCATCAGATCGACGAAAACCTGAAGCGGGTCTACGAGTCCGTGCTTGAAGAGGATGTGCCTGATCGGTTCAAGGATCTTCTGAATCGCCTGCGTCAACAGGAGGGCAGTCAATGACAGCCACCACGCCGCAAGATGTGATCGCTGACACCACTGACCCACGTGATGCGCTGCCCACACATCTGCCTGCGCTGCGCGCCTTTGCGATCAGCCTGACAGGCAATGTGGCGCTGGCCGATGACATGGTGCAGGACACGATCGTCAAGGCCTGGACCAATATCGAAAGCTTCAAGCCCGGCACCAATATGCGCGCCTGGCTGTTCACGATCCTGCGCAACACCTTTTATTCCTATCGGCGCAAGCACAAGCGCGAGCAGCCGGACCCCGAGGGGATTCACGCGGCGGGGCTGTATGAAAAGCCCGCCCATGACAGCAAACTGGCGATGACAGATTTCCGCGTCGCCTTTGCCAAACTGTCGGACGAGCATCGCGAGGTTCTGCTGCTTGTCGGTGCCTCGGGCTTCTCGACCCACGAGGCGGCAGAGATGATCGGTATTGCCGAGGGCACCGTGAAAAGCCGCGCCAGCCGCGCGAGGGCGCGGCTTTGCGCGCTGCTTGGCATGGAGGTGGGAGAGCATATGCTGGACGGAATCGACGGTTCGACGGCGGCGGTCATGTCCAAATCGGGCACGCAGGCCGCATGAGCACTGCGCTTGTTCGGCTGAAACGCCTGCCGGCGCGGCTTGGCGTGCGACTGGCGCTGCTGTTGTCGATGGCGCTTCTGCCGGTGGGTTTGATCGCGGTCCTGCAATCCATCACCCTGCTGAAGGAGGCGCGGGCCAGATCCGAAGCCGCTCTGATGGGCGATACCTTGATGATCGTGCAGTCCGAACTGCGCCTGATCCAGCGGGCACAGGGCATGGCCGCAGCCATCGCGGGCGAGGTCTGGGATATCCCCGACACGCTGCCGGATCTGGCCAACGGCGAGAACCCTCTGGACAGGTGTACCCGGATCCTGCCACTGGTGCAGGCGCAACTGGCGCAAGAGGCCGATGCTGTGATCATCGGGGCGGACGGGCGTGTGATCTGCCCGCCCAGCGTCACGGTCGACAATCTGGACGGCACCGCCCTGTTTGAAAAGCTGATGCAAAACGGCGAGCCGGATGTGGTTCTGGACAGCGAGGGGTTGCTTGGCACGGGATCGGCCATCGTCATCAGCCATCCGATTACCCGCCCCGCCACGCGGATCGATGCGGCCGATACCGTCTTGGCTGTCGTGTCGATCGTGCTGCCGCATATGTCGCTGAACGAGAATTCCAGCTTTCCCCCCGACAACCTGCCGCTTCCCATGCCCGAAGGACAAGGCGCGGCGATCCTGACTTTCAATGCCAATGGCGAGGTGTTGACTTCGTCGCAAGGCATGGACGGTGTGAACCAGTTGCTGCCGCGCAACCGCGCCCTCAAGGCTTTGGTCGGGGCACGACCGCTGGCCTTTACCGGGCGGTCGAATTACGGGCTGGAACGGACCTATTCCGTCGTGCCGCTGATCGAAGAGAACCTTTACGCGCTTGGCACATGGCCCAGCGAGGGGAACCGGATACAGGCGCTGGACGCCCTGCCTGCGGCGATGTTTCCTGCCCTGATGTGGACGGCCAGCCTGATCGTGGGCTGGCTGGCGGCAGGTCAGCTGGTGACGCGCCATGTCTACCGGTTGCGCGGCGCCATCGGGGCCTTTGCGGGCGGCGACAGGGCGGTGCGGCCCATCGACGTTTCGGGGGCGCCACTGGAACTGCGACAGCTGTCGGATGCGTTCATGCAGATGACCCATACGGTGCTGCATGACGAGGCTGAACTTGAGGATGCCGTTCACCAGAAAGAGGTTCTGCTGCGCGAGGTGCATCACCGGGTGAAGAACAACCTTCAATTGATCGCCTCGATCCTGAACATGCAGATACGGCAAGCCCGGTCGCCTGAGGCCAAATGGCTGATGAAGGGGGTCCGTGACCGGGTGATGAGTCTGGCCACGATTCACCGAGGATTGTATCAGACCAGTGGATTGACCGATATCCGGGCGGATGAGCTTTTGTCGGATATCCTGCGGCAGTTGGTCAACATGGCCACGGGACCGGGTCGCCGCATGACCATCGAGCAAGATTTCGAACCTGTTCGCCTGACCCCGGATCAGGCGGTGCCGCTTTCCCTGTTTCTGACCGAAGCGCTGACAAATGCGATGAAGTATGCCGGACAGGACGGAGATACCCTGCCCTATCTGGACGTGCGCCTGAAAAGCATATCGGACACGCGCGCCATTCTGAGCATCGTCAACAGCATGGGCAAGACGCCCTCACCCGAAGCCGAACTGGCCGGAGATCTGGACGAGCCGACAGGGCTTGGATCGCAACTGCTGGAGGCTTTCGCCCAGCAGATCGGGGGCGAGTTGCGGCGTGAGGAAAGCGCGGGGCGCTATTCCCTTGAGATGGAGTTCACCCTTGCGGCGCTGAGCGATGCCGAGGCGCGCAACGCGCCGGATGAAGCGAGGGACGCTGACGGGGAAGCCCCGCAGGGTGAGGACAGCTGAGCCATCACAGGCAAGGGCGCGTAGCAGGTGTCCTTGCCTTGTTTTGCATCATCCGGTGCAGAAATGCGGGTATGCCGCGCAATCTTCTATCGCTTTCCTGACCTGTGGCCATTAGCATCGGCTGCATGTATTTCGCGTGCTTCCCATCGGTTCCGTTTTGACCCCTCAACCGCCGCGCCTCTAGGAAGAACGTATGACCGAACGGCCCGACACGGACCGGCAGCCTGCTCCGGACAGATGGCGTGCCCTGATGCGTCCCACGAATCTTGCAGTCATTCTGGCGTTGCTGGTGATCACCGGCCTGTGGGTCGCTGCTGAAATCCGCAACAGGATGTTTCATGCACAGGAGTTGCGGATCGACCTGCTTCAGGATCTGACCGTTCTGCGCACGCAGCTTGAAGGCACAGTCAATGCCGATGTGCAGCTGGTGCGTGGCCTGATCGCGACCTTGATCACTGAGCCCGATATGCAGCAGGACCGTTTTGCCAGCATCGCCGCCGGCCTGATCGGCAGCGATACGGTGGTGCGGAATGTGGCTGCGGCACCCGATATGGTGATCCGGATGGTCTATCCGGTCGCGGGGAACGAGGCTGCCATCGGACTGGATTACCTTGCCAACGACGTGCAGCGGGATGCTGCGATCCGTGCGCGGGACACTGGCGAGCTGGTGCTGGCCGGGCCTGTCGATCTGGTGCAGGGCGGCACGGGATTTGTCGGGCGTTTCCCGGTTTTCGTCCCCAGCCCGGGGGAAGAGCCACGTTTCTGGGGTATCGTCTCGGCTGTGCTGGACGAACAGTCGCTGTATCGCGAGGCGGGTTTGCTGAACCCGGATCTGACGATGCGGATCGCCCTGTCGGGGCGTGACGGTCTTGTCGGGCGAGGAGATGTCTTCTTTGGCGATCCATCCATCATGGACGAAGACCCGGTGACATTGTCGGTGCTGCTGCCCAGCGGCAGTTGGCGGATTTCAGCGGTGCCGGTTGAAGGCTGGAACACTGTCCCGCCCAGCACGCCCATCCTGCGCGGGGTCATGCTGGCGGCCGGATTGCTGCTGTTGCTGCCAAGCGTTCTGATGGGGCGCCTGATCGAGGAGCGGCAGCGCAACATCGCCGATCTGCAATCGTCCAACGCAGCGCTGAGCGATCAGATGACCGCGCTGGAAGAGGCGCGCGCCAGACAGCAGACGACCGAGCACCAGTTGCGGGAGGCGCTGGAGCGGCAGGAACAGATCAACGCGCATTTCTTGGAAGTGACCGAGATCAGCCGGTCATGGGTCTGGGAGCAGGATGCCGATCTGCGCTTCACGCATCTGTCGAGCGGCTTTGCCTCGGTTACGGGGTTCAGTCCGGATGACCTTCTGGGCAAGACCCGCGCCGAATTCCGCGCGACATGGTCCAATGTTCTGAGTGGCACCGATTGGGCGTGGCTGGAGGAGCGGATCAGAAACCACGAACCGTTCAGCGAATTCAGCTACGGCTTCCGTGCCAAGGACGGGCGTGATCTGTGGCTGATGATCAGCGGCACGCCGATCCTGGACGCCGAGGGGCAGTTCGCGGGGTATCGCGGGGCGGGAGCGGATGTCACCAGTATCCATGCCGCCGTGGTTGAGGCCGAACAGGCCAATCGCGTCAAGTCGATGTTCCTTGCCAATATGAGCCATGAGATCCGCACGCCGATGAACGGCATTCTGGGGATGGCCGAGATCCTTGAGCGGTCGCTTGAGGAACCTGCGCAGAAGCAGATGATCGGTGTGATCCGCAGCAGCGGCGAGTCCCTGATGGCGATCCTGAACGATATTCTGGATCTGTCCAAGATCGAGGCTGACAAGCTGGAACTGGAGGTCATCCCGTTCCGGCTGGACGAGGTGGCATTGCGGATCGAGGCGCTGCATCGCCTCAAGGCGCAGGACAAGGGTTTGAGGCTTGAGGTCTTTACCGACAGCCGCGCCAGCCTGCCCCGCATGGGTGATCCGCATCGGGTGACGCAGATCCTGCACAACCTTGTCAGCAATGCGATCAAGTTCACCGACAAGGGCAAGGTCACGGTCTGGATCAGCGTGCTGCGCGGCGATGATGTGCAGATCGAGGTGGTCGATACAGGTATCGGCATGACTCAGGCGCAGCAGGAAAGAGTTTTTGATGAATTCGTGCAAGCCGATGGGTCGATGACCCGGCGGTTCGGCGGCACCGGTCTGGGCATGTCCATCGTGCGAAGCCTGACGGGCATGATGGGCGGGACATTGAGCCTTCAGTCCGAAATGGGGAGCGGCACCCGTATCAAGGTGACGTTGTCGCTGCCCGAAGCGCGGAGCGAAAGCGCCGTCACCACCCTCGCACCACGGGCCGCCGCCACGCTTGACCTGAGCGGTCGGCGCATCCTTGCCGCGGATGACAACGAAGTGAACCTTGATGTGCTGGCGGCCATGCTGGAGGATACGGGGGTCTCTCTGGTGCTGGCCCGCAACGGGAAGCAGGCAGTCGAGACCTTCAAGGACGGGTCCTTCGACATGCTTTTGCTGGATATTTCGATGCCGGTGATCGACGGCCCCGCAGCCTTGCGGCAAATGGCGGAGATCGCTGCGCGCGAGGGGCGCTATCTGCCACCTGCCATTGCCTTCACTGCCAATCTGATGCCGCATCAGATCGCCGAACATCTGGCCGCCGGGTTTGTCGATGTGATTGCCAAGCCGGTGAAGCGGCAATTGCTTTTCGAGCAGATCGAGCGCCATCTGACTGCTGCTGACGTACAGCAGGTCAAGGCATGAGGGTTGCCCAGCGGTAAGGTCAGAAAAGGCCATCCAACGGGCGAAGGACAGACGCCGGACGGTCTGTTTGGGAACCGTGGCAGATTATCCTCATGATTGAGCGGAAAATGGCGTGTTCGACCGATGATTGGACGTTCGGCCCTAGTATCCGCCATTAGCGATATTGTAGATACTCCTTTAGCCCGACACAGGTCACCATGGGGCCAGGCGACTTCGGTCTGCGACAAAGGCCAAGTATGCGGAATGGTGAGGTTTTAGCCGGAAGCCAGAATCTTGGGAAAAATCAACACGTACGAATCGTTGGGACTTGTCGCGGAACACAGGCATCTGCGACTGGATGCCATCACGCGGCTGGTCACGACGGTGATCGGTGCCCCGGTTGCCATGGTGTCCGTGATGCAGCCACATCTTGGACGTCAGTTCATTTCCTCGTGGGAGGGGTTGCCCGATGATCTGGCCGAGTCGCGGCAAGTGCCGTTGGACCTGTCGATCTGTCGCCATGTGCAGGAAAGTGGCAAGACGGTCGTGATTCAGGACCTGCTGGACGATCCGCGCACCGCAGCGAATGCTTTGGTGCAGGCACATGGCCTGCGCTCCTATATCGGTGTGCCGATCCACACCACGGCAGGTCAAACCATCGGCGCGCTCTGCTGTATCAAGACAGAGGTCTGCGACTGGACCGACAGCCAGATCGAGACGATGGAGCAACTGGCCGCTTGCGTGGACGACCTGATCGCGCTGAAGACCCTTCAGATCGAAGAGCAGAAGGCCAATCGCAAGCTCAGGGCGATTGCGGGGGCAAGGTCCAGTTTCGTCACCCATATCAGCCACGAGATCCGGACGCCTCTGACGGGGATGGTCGGTTCGATCCGTCTGCTGGACAAGTTGCACCTGACCGGCATGGCGGGGGATCTGGTTGCCCTCTTGAACCGCTCATCGCTGCGATTGCTGGATATCGTGAATGACACGATGGATCTGTCGCGGATGGATGCGGGCACGTTCCGGATCGCGCAGGACGACTGTGATCTGCACGGGATCGCGCAGGATATTGTTGACAGCCATCGCCCGGCTGCGGCGCTCAAGTCGGTCGATGTATGGGTCAGCGGAGATCTGTCGGGACTGACCTATCTGGTCGACCGGATGGCGCTGGCGTCGGTTCTGGACAACCTTTTTGCCAATGCGGTCAAGTTCACCGAGAAGGGTCATGCCGGGATCAGGCTGTCGCATGACAGCTATGGCAATGTGAAGATCGAGGTTGCGGATACCGGGATCGGGATCCCTGCGGCCTTGCAGGGTGCCATATTTGACGAATTCGAACAGGCTGGTCCACGCATTGCACGCAAATACGGTGGCACGGGTCTTGGCATGGCGATGGTCAAGCGGTTGGTCGAGTTGATGGATGGCGAGATTGATCTGGTCAGCCAGCCCGGTCACGGCACGACGATCACGATTGTATTGCCACTTGAATCGTCGAACACGGGCGCTGTTGAACGGATCGCCTGAGAAGAGGCCAGCCCGCCGTCACACCACGCCAGAGGCGGCCAGATGGATCTGGCGCACCAGCGCTTCGATCGCGGGATCGGGTTCGTCCTTGTTGGGCAACAAAAGCCCGTAGCGACCGATGAAGCCTTCCAGCGGAACGTCTATCTCGGCGATCATGCCGGTTTCGATATAGAACTGCGCGACAGACCGCGGCAACACCGCCAGAAAGGCACTGCGGCTGATCATGACTGTCGTCATCAGCATGGACGCCGTTTCCAGCCTGTTCACCGGCAGCGGCAGCCCCGCCCGGGCAAAGGCCAGCTCGATAGACGTTCTCATGGGGCTGGGCCTTGGTTGTAGGATCCACTCGAAACCTTGCAGGGTTTGCAAAGACAGATCGGCCTGTCCTATCAACGGATGGTGCGCGGCGGCGACGATGGACAGTTCCTCAAGCCAGAGAGGTTCAAACCGGATATTGCCCATATCCAGATGTTCGACCGGCCGCCCGAGGGCCAGATCAAGTTGACCTTCGTTCATGGCGGCAATCAGGTGGTCCGAGGTCGAAACGGTCAGGTTTACCAAAGGTCCCGCGCCATCGGCCATGACCGTTGAAAAGATACGGGTCAGCACATCGGGCACGGCTTCCATGATCGCGCCCAGACGGACGGTGCCCAATTCACCGCGCGCCATGGCATCGACCTGCGATTTCAATCGGGCGGTTTCCGACAGGATCGTGCGAGCGTGACGGGCCACGGCCAGACCGAAAGACGTGGGCTCCATTCCCTTGACGCCGCGGTGGAACAGTTCGACCCCCAGCGTGCGCTCCACCTCTTTCAGAAGTTTGGTGGCGCCGGGCTGAGAAAGGTTCAGATCTCGGGCCGATGCATGCAGGTTGCGTGTCTCGGTCAGGCTGGCCACCAGCGCAAGCTGCTTGAAGCGCAGGCGCGACAGGGTCGCCATGTCAAAACCGCTATGCACGCTGAATGTCCTTCGCGACGCGGGGCGCTGCACCTCGGGCCGGTCCGGGTCGGTCGCCACTGAAGAACAGTCTAGCATTCGCATCTGTCGGTTTTCGAGCCTTAACTTCATGTGAAAGGGAAAGGCCCGGCCCCGTACGGGGCCGGACGGTTCAATGCCCCCAGCGCAAGACCAGAGGATCCAGAGGGCGCAGCAGGCTGATCAGCCGACTGCGGATCTCGGGGTGGAGGGGGTCGATCGGATGGCGACAGTATTCCGAGCGGATCACGCCGCCTTCCACCATGGCGGCCTTGCAGGACCGCCAACCGCATTGGCGGTTTTCATGGTTCACCGCAGGCAGGATGCGGGCATAGCCAGCGACCGCCGCGTCGATCCGGCCTGCATGGTAGTCGGTGATCACGGGCTTGATCTGATCGACGATCATGCCCGAAGTCATCGATCCGGTGGCACCTGCGTCCAGATCGGCCAGCAGAGTGATCGCTTCCTCGCCGTCAAACGGGCCTTCGATGGCGTCACCGCCTTCGGCAATCAGCGCGCGCAGCTTGTTTGCGGCCTGCGGCACCTCGATCTTGAAGAGTTTCACCATCTCGATCTCGCGCGCCATCTTGACCAGCAAGGGCACGGGCAGATCGACGCCGGACATGGGGGCATCCTGTATCATGATGGGGATGCCCACCTCGCCCACGGCCTGAAACTGCTCGAAGGTCTGCTTGGGATTCCCCTTCAAAACCGCGCCGTGATAGGGCGGCATCATCATCACCATCGCCGCGCCCAGATCCTTGGCATAGCGCGCGCGTTCGACCGCGATCTGCGTGGCGAAATGGCTGATCGTGACGATCACCGGCACGCGGCCCGCTACATGATCAAGGCACAGGCGTGTCAGCATCGCGCGTTCGTCATCGGCGATCAGGAACTGCTCCGAGAAATTGGCAAGGATGCAGATTCCATCCGCGCCCTGGTCAATCAGGCAGTCAAGGACGCGGCGCATCCCTTCGGTGTCGATGCTGCCATCGTCGAGAAAGGGCGTCGGCGCGACGGGCCATATTCCAGTGTATTTGCTCATGGGGCGACATAGCTCGTTTTGACATGGGTGTAGAATTCACGGGCATAGCTGCCCTGTTCGCGGGGGCCGTAGCTGGATCCTTTGCGCCCGCCGAAGGGCACGTGGTAATCCACGCCGGCCGTGGGCAGATTGACCATGACCATCCCCGCCTGCGCATGGCGACGGAAGTGGCTGGCGTGTTTCAGCGAGGTCGTGCAGATGCCAGCCGACAGGCCGAAGTCCGTGTCATTGGCGGTGGCCAGCGCCGCGTCATAATCCGCGACGCGTATCACGCTCGCGCAGGGGCCAAAGATTTCCTCGCGGCTGGAGCGCATGGCATTGGTGGCCCCGGCAAAGATCGCGGGGCGCTGGAAGTAGCCCTGCCCGTCCAACGACTCGCCCCCGATCACGTCGCAGCCTTCTTCGCGCGCAAGTTCGACGTAGCGCAGGTTCTGCTCAAGCTGGCTTTGGTCCACCACGGGGCCGATCTGGGTGGCCGGGTCCAGCGCATCGCCCACGCGCAGGGCGGTGGTCGCGGCGGTCAGCTTGTCCAGAAAGGCATCGTGGATGCGGTCGGTCACGATCAGGCGGGACGAGGCCGTGCAGCGTTGCCCGGTGGAATAGAAAGCACCATTCACACAGGCCCCCACCGCGACATCCAGATCGGCGTCGTCCAGCACGACCATCGGATTCTTGCCGCCCATTTCCATCTGGACCTTTTTCCCTGCCTCCATGCATTGCAGCCCGATCCGGCAGCCCGTGGCGACCGATCCGGTAAAGCTGATCGCGTCGATACCGGGATGTTCGACCATGCGCGCGCCCACGTTGCTGCCGCGCCCCATGACAAGGTTGAACACCCCGTCCGGGCAGCCGGCCTCCTTGAGGATGCTGGCGATTTCCCACGCGCAGCCGGGTGTCAGATCCGCCGGTTTCAGGATCACGCAGTTACCGTAGGCCAGCGCGGGTGCCGCCTTCCAGACCGGGATCGCGATGGGGAAGTTCCACGGTGTGATAAGGCCGACAACACCCAAGGGTTCGCGTTCGACAAAAGCTTCGACGCCCGGACGGACGGATTGTACCACATCCCCGGTCAGGCGGAGTGCCTCGCCTGCGAAGAAGCGGAAGATCTGTGCGGCGCGGGTGACCTCGCCGATGCCTTCGGCAAGGGTTTTGCCTTCCTCGCGTGACAACAGGCGGCCCAGTTCGTCCTTGCGGGCAAGGATGCGGGCCGCCGCCCCTTCCAGCACGTCATGGCGCAGTTGCGGGCTTGCCCAGGCCCAGCCCGGAAAGGCGGCGCGAGCAGCCTCGACCGCCGCATCGACGCTGGATGCATCGCCGCGCGCGTAATGGCCGATGATGTCGCCAGTATCGGACGGGTTGATGTTCGGGGCGGTATCGACACCGGCAACCCATTGGCCGCCGATCAGGTTCTGAAACGGGGCCATGGTCATTCCGTGATCTGAAAATGGTGCAGGTGCTTGTCGGTGATCGTGATGCCAAGGCCGGGCTTGGTGTCGTCCAGATCAATGAAACCATCCACCGCATCGGGATCGCCTTCGAAGATGTAGTAGAACAGCTCATTGCCGACTTCGACATCGAAGACCGGGAAGTATTCGCTGATCGGGCAGTTCACGTTTGCCATGGTCAGGTGATAATTGTGCATCTGCCCGGCATGCGGGATGACGGGGACCTGAAACGCCTCGGCAATCGCGTTGATCTTCTGCGCGGCGGTGATGCCGCCCACGCGGTTGGTATCATACTGCATCACGCTGACGGCGCCCGAGCGGATCAGATCGGCGCAACCGATGACGGAAAACTCATGCTCGCCGCCCGAGATGGGCACGATGTTCATGGCGTTCAACTCGCGGTAGCCGTTCACGTCATCCGCGATGACGGGCTCCTCCAGCCAGCGGGGTTCATATTTGGCCAGCTTCGGCAGCATCCGCTTGGCATAGTCAAGGTTCCAGCCCATGTAGCATTCCAGCATGATGTCGCGGTCCCAGCCGATCACCTCGCGCACGGCCTCGACCCGCTTGAGGTTCTCTCGCATGCCTTTCATGCCGTCCTTGGGGCCATATCCGAAGCGCGTTTTGAAGCCTTGATAGCCGGCATCCACGGCCTCCTGTGCCTCGCGCTGCATCTCTTCGATCGAGGCGGCGTAGAGTTTGGAATAATAAACCGGGATCTTTTCCTTGGTGCGCCCACCGAGCAGCTTGAACACCGGCTTGCCCGTCAGCTTGCCCATCAGATCCCAGATCGCGATGTCGATGGCGGAAATCGCGGTCATGCCGATGCCCTTGCGGCCCCAAGCATGGCTGCGGCGATACATTTTTTCCCAGATATAGGCGTAATCGAAGGGGTCTTCGCCGATCACCAGCGGGGCGAACCAGTCGTCGATGGCCTTTTTCACCACCGTGGGAGCCAGCGCCGCGTTGCCGATGCCGATGGTGCCGTCTTCGGTTTCCACCTCGCAGGTCAACCACTGGTGGAACCGGAAGGATGACATGGCATCCCCCTTGATCCAGAGCGCGTCCGACGCGTTGGTGCAGAAATTGCCCTGCGGCGGGACAGTCGGGCCGGTCCAGTTCCAGACGCGGGTGCGAACAGATTTGATCTTCATGGGTCAGTCCACTTGTTATGATGATGTGAAGGAACGGGCGCGACGGCCCATGGTGCTGGCGATGGTCCATGCCGCGCGCATCGGGCCGACATGGGCCTTGCCTTGGCCGCGGATATCGAAGGCGGTGCCATGCGCCGGAGTTGTAATAGGCACGGGCAGACCGCCCTGCACTGTGACGCCCTGCCAGAAGCCCAGAAGCTTGATCGCGATCTGGCCCTGATCATGGTAAAGGGTCACGATGGCATCGAGTTCCTTGGCCACCGCCTTGAGGAAGATCGTGTCCGAGGGATAGGGCCCCTCGACCGGCAGACCCATGGCCTTTGCCTTTTCGACGGCGGGGCCGATGATGGTGATTTCCTCGGTCCCGAAATTGCCGTTGTCGCCGTTATGCGGGTTTAGCCCGCAGACGCCGATGCGGGGGTTTTCATGCCCGGCCTCGCGCAGCGCAGCATGGATCAGGCGGGCGGCTTCGATGATCTTGTCCCCGGTGATCAGGTCGGCCACGTCACGCAGGGCGACATGACTGGTGACGCGGCTGGTCCAGAGACCCTCCATCACGTTGATCTCGGACACGGTGCCGTTATGGCCGAGGCGGTCTGCAAACCAGTGCAGCTCGTCCGATTGGGTCATGCCTGCCGCGTGCAGAGACGCCTTGTTGAGCGGCGCAAAGACCAATGCATCAGCCTGCCCGCGCGCGACCAGATCCAGACCATAGCCCAGCGTATCGAGGCAATGCTGCCCCCCTTCGGCCGTGGCTTCGCCCCGCGCCCATCCCCCCTTGGGCGCCGTGCGCCCCTTGGGCAGGAACAGCGGCACGTCGGGGGCTTGGCCCAGTGCCGATGGATCGCTGACACGGCGATAGGGGAAGTCTGCCCCGGCAATCGCCATGCCGTCCTGCAACTCGTCCTCATCCCCAAGGATCAGAACATGGGCCATGTCGCGTGCCTCGGCGTCGGCCAGAAGTTTCGCCACCAGTTCGGACCCGATCCCGGCAGGATCGCCAAGGGTCAGGATCAGGCGGGGTTTGGGGTCGGTCATTGCAGATACTCCGTCAGGCCCAGCGACACGAAGGGCACGTAGGTGACCAGCAGCAGGATGAAGGCCAGCACGCCGATGAAGGGCAGGTTGGTGCGGGTGGTTTCCCAGATACCCGCCTTGGCGATGGAACAGGCCGTGATCAGCACCGATGCGACCGGCGGGGTCTGTTGCCCGATGGCAAGGTTCAGCGTCACGATGATGCCGAAGTGGATCGGGTCGATCCCCACCTCTCGCACCAGTGGCAGCACGATGGGCACCACAAGGATGATGGCCGCCGCACCATGCAGGAACATGCCCAGCACGAAGAGAAGCAGGTTCAGCAAGGCCAGAACCACCAACGGATTGGTCGTGAACTCGGTGATCTGCGCCGCGAGTTGCTGCGGCACCTGGGCCTGGGTCAGGAACAGACCCAGCGCGGCGGATGTGGCGACAAGGAACATGACCACGCCGGTCTGGCTGATCCCGTCCAGCATCACGCGGCGCAGGCGTCGCACGTCCAGATCGCGGTAGATGAACAGGCCGATCACAAGGGCCGCCAGAACGGCCAGGCCTGCGCCTTCTGTCGCGGTGACCAGACCCGAGAAGATACCGCCAAGAATGATGACCGGCATGGTCAGCGCCCAGAACGCCTCGCGGAAGCTGCGCCAGACATTGCAGAGATCGAACCTTTCATCGCGCGGCAGGTCGTAGCGGACGGCCAGAAGATAGGTCACGACCATCAGCAGAAAGCCACCCAGCACGCCGGGCACGATACCGGCCACGAACAGCTTGAGAACCGACACTTCGGCAATCGCGCCATAGAGGATCATCGGGATCGAGGGGGGGATGATAATCGCCAGCGAGGCCGAGGAGGAGGTGATCGCCGCGGCCATGGTGCGGGAATAGCCACGCTTTTTCATCTCGGGGATGAGCACGGTGCCGGTGGCGGCGACATCGGCCACGGCCGAGCCGGAGATTTCCGCAAAGACCATCGAGACGCCGATATTGACCATGCCCAGACCGCCCCGCACGAAGCCGATGAGGGAGGTGACGAAGTTGATCAGCCGGACGGAAATGCCGGAGGTGTTCATCAGGTTGCCCGCAAGAATGAAAAGCGGAATCGCGATCAAGGGAAAGGACGTGGCGCCGGTATAGAGCGCGATGGCCACGTCATAGAGGCTGGAGGTGCCCGAGGTCATGAGGAAGCCGCCGACGGCGACCATCCCGATGGCAACGGCAATGGGCACGTTGATCATGATCAGCGTGATCAGGGCCAGGGTTGTCAGAAGAAGGATCATTTCGATTTGTCCTTGTCTTGCCGGATCTCGGCCTCGGCCTCGGCGATGGCATGGGCGATTTCGGCGTGATCGGCGTCGATCCCGGCGGCAGCATCCCGCAGGGCGCGCGGCAGGGTCAGCAGGGTGCCGATGATCATCAGAACGGCCGTCAGCGGGATCACCGCCTGCACGATGTCCAAGGTCAGCCATGGCAGGCTGAGCAGGGAGTCATAGGCGGCGACGGCCAGAACGTGATAGCCGAACCAGGCGATCAGGGCGAAGAAGGTCAGCACCAGCACCTCGGACACGAGGGTGAGCGCGACGGCAACCCCGCGGGGCAGCGCCGTGACAAGCCCGCCGAACCCCATATGGGCGCGCATGAAGACGGCATAGGTGGCGCCAAAGTAGGTCAGCCATGCCAGAAGAACGCTGGCCAGTTCGTCATACCAGCTGGGCGAAGCGCCGAAATAGCGCATGGTCGTGGAATAGATGATCGCGAAGGTCAGCGCCAGCAGCAGGGCCAGACCGATGGTCTCGACCACACGCAGAAGCGTCTTTTCGATGAGTGTGAGCATGTGTTTGCGGCCATGTTCGGGCCGACCGGATCATGATCCGGCCGGCGCTTGGTCATGAGGACAGGCGACGGATCAGTTGGCCAGAGCCTGCGCGCGACTGATCAGTTCGGCCCCACCCGGCACCTGTGCGGCAAAGGCCGCATAGACGGGGGCAGAGGCGGCGATGAAGGCCGCCTTGTCCGCCTGGTTCACGGCGGCACCGGCGGCTTCGACCTTGGCGACAAGTTCGTTGTCCGCAGTTTCGCCCTCGGCCAACGACCAGTCCTGCACCCCCGCGGCGACTTCGTTGACCGCGGTCCGCACGTCCTCGGGCAGGTCTTCCCAGACCTTGAGACCGGTCGTCAGATAGGTCGGCGAATAGACATGGCCGGTCATGCTGAGGAACTTCTGAACTTCCTGAAAATTGGCGCCGACGATATTGGTCAGGGGGTTTTCCTGACCGTCCATGGTGCCGGTCTGCAACGCCACGAAGACCTCGGAAAAGGACATGGCAGTGGGGTTCGCGCCCCATTCCTGGAACATCGCCACGCGCCATTCGGACGAGGGCGTGCGGATCTTCAACCCGGCCAGATCGGCAGGCGTGTTGATGGGGCGCGCATTGTTGGTGATATGGCGAAAGCCGTTTTCCCATGTCGAGATGACATGCAGGCCCTGCTCCTCGGCCTTGGGAGCCAGTTCGTTGCGCACGATCTCGGCGTCGATCGCTTTCAGATGGGCGCGGTCCTTGACCAGAAACGGCATCTCGAACAGGCCGAATTCGGGTGCCACGTTGGTCATGATCGACGAGATCAGCGTGAACTGGACAGTGCCAAGGCGCAGCTTCTGCATCAGCTCCTTTTCATCGCCAAGCTGGGCGTCGGCGTAGAACTCGACCTTGTGCGCATCGCCCAGCTTGGCTTGCAATTCTTCGGCAAACCGCGCGGCGCTGCGGCCTTGCAGGCTGTTGGATGCCGCGCCGACAGCGACAATATAGGTATCGGCCATGACGGGTGCCGCGCCAAAGGACGCGACGGCGAAGATCAGGCCTGCGGACAGGCCTTTGGTGACGTGAAACATGGGTTTTCCTCCTCCTGGCAGAGCCGCCGCACCTGTGGCTTGGGGGTCTCCTGCACACTGGGGTAAAGCAGGGGAAAGGTCCGGTATAATGGAAAGGGCTGATCCATTGATAACCAAATGGCATCACTAGCGTGGCTGCACCCCCGGTTTGTCATTGAGTCTCGATTTAATCCTGGCGGGAAGATACATCCCTAGGCTGTGCGAGATTGCTTTGTTCCCCGGCATTGTGTAGCGTTATCACGATTTTGATAACGTGCCGGTATGCCATGTTGGGTTGTGTTTTGTCAGTTCTTCCCTTTTCCGTCCTGTGCAACGGCCACAAGGATCGGGCGAGGGTTTTGCCTGTGCTGCGGGGTTGGCAGCCATGAACGATTTCTCTGCATATGAGCGCAGACTGGCCCGCGCGCTTGAAGAAATGAAGGTCGCCTCTCTTCAGCAAGATTACCGTGACTCCTGGTTCGATCGCTTGATGCGCCGCTGCGGGTTGCGCCTGCGCCCGCTGAACTATTACAGCCCGTGGCAGGTCGCGCTGTTCGGCGGCCTTTATTTCAGCCTCTCCTATGGCGGTGGCATGTATCTGCTGTCATGGCGGCACAGCGATGACCTTGTCGGCCCGCTGATCGGCGTCCTTGTGTCAGGATCGGTGTTCGGCGCGGCCTTCGGAACCTTCGTCGCGATCCAGCGTCGTCGCTATCGCCTGTCCAGATGGAAGGATCTTTGATCCGCTGCGGGATGGTATCGGTGACAGACCGTGATGCAGATGTTGCGTCAACGTCCTACCAACGCAGCAACCGCGTGCCGGCAACTGCGCCCAGAATGGTCACGATCAGAATTGCCAGACCATACCAGGTGACGAAGAAAATCGGGTTGTCCTGCGTGCAATAGAGCGAATAGCCCGCCGTGGCCCCGGCTGATACGGCAAGGCCCAGCATCGCGCCGCTACGCGCCGGGGCGGTGGTCGCCCCCTGACGCACCAATGCAAAGCACAGGCCGAGTGCCGGCAATGAGATAAGCAGGATGAATCCAAGGCATTGCAGGACTGAGGCCGGGCTGACATCGGCAAACCACCGCGCGCGGCTCTGCGTGGCAAACCCGACCGCGTAGAGAAGAGCCGCCACGGCAAGGGCCGTCCACAGTATTGCGCGGCCGAGGACTGGCCCGGTTTCCTCGGGTCGCATCAGGCGCACCACGACGGGAAGTGCTGCGAGGGACAGAACGGCGGGCAAAAGGGTCTTGGATGCCAGCAGCGGTGTGGTCAGAACTGTCGCCAGGTCGGCACGCAGACCGATCACGGTCAGAAAAACCCCAACGCATAGCGCGATGATGCCAATGACCGCCGCGCCGATGCGTCCTGATCTGAGCGGTGTGGCAGCCGGATCCTGCGCCAATGCGGCAATAAGGTCTTCGGTTCTCATGTATTGTCCTTCCGGGCGATGGCGCCCAACCTCTTGATCGCGCGGTGCAAGGCGACGCGCACGGCGCCTTCGGTCATCGACAGACGCTGGCCGACCTCTGCTGTTGTATCGCCCTCAAGGCTGACGGCGCGCACGATCCGGGCCGACCGTGTATCCAAATGGTCGATCAGCGCGGCGCTGTCGCGGGCGGCCATGGCGGCGGTGACGTCATCGGCATGGGGTTCGGCCTCGATCTGGTTGATCATGGGGTCGATCGGTTCGTGGTCGCGATGACGCTTTCGCCGTTGCGCGTCGATCACCTTGTAGCGGGTGATCGCATAGAGCCACGGAAGGACGGGGGCTGTCGCTGTCCATGTATGGCGCTTGGCATGGACCGAGAGCAGGATATCCTGCACGATATCCTCCTGCGCCTCGGGTCCGAACTGGCCGCCGCGCGCCCGCACGATACCACGCAGGATCGGGGTGATCGTCTGCAAGAAACGGGCATAGGCGCGTTGATCCCCGGACAGGGCCGCGCGCAGCAGGTCAGCCAGTTCCGTTTCGCGATCCGTCATGCCCGATGTCCGTGACTGTCCGGCAGAGTTTGCCGCAAAACCCTTGTCCATGTCGCCTGATATCTTGGTGATGAGGATATGGCTGCACGCATTGGTGCCGCCGGAGGGAGACGACAGCAGTTCATGGACAGTGTCGCCTTGGGCGATCTCCAACATGGCCTTGGTCCTGTCCTGTTGCGCATGGGGGCGAACCCGGTTTCTTGTCTGGCACTACGTCTGGACTGCGGTTCTGTTACCGGATCGCGCCAGTCTCGCGGTGACGTGATCTTGGCGCGGACCGTATCGGGGAGCGTTGGAATCTTTGCACGCCGCATCATCGCCGCTAGAAAAGATCAGGCATGGCCCAGCAGGAGCACGACAATGGACGAGTTGAGCCTTCTTGCAGATCTGCACCGCGAGGGTCAGCGTCAGGGTCCGGGCGGGGTGGAGGAAACACGTCTGGCCATCAGGCTGTCCGGCCTGCGTGCCGGGACGGGGCTGAAGATCGCAGATATCGGCTGCGGCACCGGCGCGTCTTCCCTTGTTCTGGCGCAGGATCTGAAGGCCGACGTGACGGCGGTGGATTTCCTGCCGGATTTTCTGGAAAAGCTGGATCGCACCGCGCAGGCGGCGGGTCTGGATCACAGGATCACAACGCATGCCGCCTCGATGGAGGCGCTGTCCTTTGCCGATGCATCTCTTGATGCGATATGGTCGGAAGGGGCGATCTACAACATGGGTTTTGCCCAGGGTATCCAGAGCTGGCGCCGGTTTCTCAAGCCGGGCGGGATACTGGCGGTGTCGGAACTGACGTGGCTGACACGGGAGCGCCCCGCCGAACTGACCGATCACTGGATGCGCGCATACCCCGAGGTTGACACCGCATCGGCCAAGATGGCGGTGCTCGAAGACGACGGTTTTGCCCCGACAGGCTATTTCGCCCTGCCCCGGCACTGCTGGCTGGACAACTACTACCGCCCCTTGCAGGCGCGATTTGCGAATTTCCTGTCACGTCATGCGGCGGACCCGATGGCCGCAGAGCTTGTGGCCGCAGAGGAGGCCGAGATCGCGCTTTATGAACGCAATGCCGACTATGTCAGCTACGGGTTCTATATTGCCCGCAAGACGACAGATTGATCTTTTCCAATATCGTCGCGTCCTCAGAGCGATATCAGATCACATGACAGGGTATTCATGGATTTGGGTCCATCCGGTGTGATCTCGACCTGATCTTCGATGATGAAGCCGCCAAGACCGGTGACATACCACGGGCATTCGAAGGCCAGAACCATGCCGGGCGTGACCACTTCGGTGGAATCCGACGCGATGAAAGGCCATTCCTCGCTGCCCGGTCCGGTGCCAAGCCCGTGACCGAAATGACCGCGCGCATAGCTGTCAAAGCCGTGGGCGCGGATGGCTTGGGTGGTGATGCGGTGCACCTCGGACAGTGGCGTGCCCGGTGTGAGTTGGGCGAAGCCGGCATGGAAACCGGCCAAGAGGGCCGCGTGGATCTCGGTCGCGGCGCGGGGCGGCTGGCCCAGCACGAAGGTGCGGCCCGTGTCCGAGGTATAGCCGTCCATCAGACAGCCAACATCCACCTTGATCAGATCCCCCGGTTCCGCCACCGCGTTGCCACCCCACGGGTTGCGCCCGACCGCGATGTATTCCCATGCGCTTGTCAGGGGCAGACCGGTCGCATTGGCGCGGATCGTGTCGGACCAGACACCGGCCAGCGCGTCGCGACTCATGCCGGGGCGGATGGCGGCCTGCACCGCGCGGATGCCCGTTTCGGCCAGTGTCACGGCCTGACGCAGCCGCGCCACCTCGCCCGGTGTCTTGATCGCACGGAGCCGCTGAATGACTCGGGTGGCATCAATCAGCGTCACATCCGCAAGGGAGTGCTGCAAGAGCGGCAGATCCTCGGCCGATATTGCTGACATCTCGACCCCGATCCGGGCATGCCCCAGACCGCGCTCGGCCAGCGCATCGCGCAGATGGGCATAGGTCTGGCCTGCGTCAAAGGTCGAGGGACGCGCCGCCGGCCCCGGACGCGCGGCGCGGCGCGCGGCAATCTGAGGGGCGGCGGGAGCGTTCGGATCGAAGCCTTCGGCCTCCAGCGCCTCGACCCAGATGGGGCTTTCGCGCAGGTCGGTGATATGGCTGACGGCACGGAAGGTTGGCGCGAACAGGTCACTGGCCACAGCCATTTCAGGAAGGCCCACATCCGCAGGGACCAGCACAGCCACGGCCCCTGCCCTGCGCCACATGGTCGCCACGCCCGCGGGGGCACCAGTCGCATAACGGAATGCCTCGGGCGAGAGAAGGATCAGCGCGTCGATCCCGGCCTCTGCCATGAGGTTTTGCGCACGGGTCCTGTCCAGAAATGCGGGCATGGTCAGATCCTTCAGAGTGAAACGAGGCTTGGCAGCCATGTGACAAGCCAGGGAAAGGCCACGATCAGCCCGATCAGCAAGAGCAAAGCCAGCCAATAGGGCAAGGCCGCAACTGCCGCCTGCCCCAGTTTGACCTGCCCGCCGGTCATGCCTGTCAGGACAAAGATGTTCATGCCGACGGGCGGTGTCAGCATCCCGATTTCGATCAGCAGGGTGATCAGCACGCCCAGCCAGACCGGATCATAGCCCAACCCCACCAGCAGCGGGAACACGATGGGCAGGGTCATGATCATCATAGACAGGCCGTCGAAGATCGTGCCCATCACGATGTAGAGCAGCACGACAAGCCCAAGGATGCCCAAGGGCCCGATCCCCAGCCCCTCGACGCCGCGCAGCAATTCTTGCGGCAGTCCCAGCACGCTGATGGATTGGGCCAGGATCACTGCTCCCATGAAGACCATGCCGATCACGCAGAAGGTGACCAATGTGTTCATCAAGGCTTGCAGGATTCCACGCAGATTCAGGTCGCCTGCCAGATAGCCGATGACGATGGCCCCCAGCACGCCGACACCGGCGGATTCCGTCGGTGTGGCCAGACCGGCGAAAAGGCTGCCGAGCACCGCACCGATCAATGCCAGCAGAGGCCAGATATGCACCAGACCCAGCAGCGCGCGGCCTAGGCTTTGGTCCGGTGTCGGTTCCGGGGCCAAATGCGGGTTGCGCATGGACGAAACCACAATCCAGAGCATGAACAGCAGGGCCGCCAGCATGCCGGGGATGATCCCCGCCAGAAACAGCTTGCCGATGGAGGTTTCAGTGAAGGCGCCATAGATCAGCAGGCTGAGGCTGGGCGGGATCAGAAGGCCCAAGGTGCCGCCCCCCGCCAGACTGCCCACCACGGTCGCCTTGTCATAGCCGCGCCGGGTCAGTTCGGGATAGGCGACCGAACCCACCGCCGCCGCCACAGCCATGGACGATCCGCTAACGGCCCCGAACAGGCCGCAGACCGCGATATTCGTATGCAGCAATCCTCCCGGCAGGCGGGCGAAAACCGGCGACATTGCGCGGTAGACACCGCGCGCAAGGCCCGATGCGACAAGGAGTTCCCCCAGCAGGATGAAGAGCGGGATCGCCGTCAGGGTGAAGCTGTTGAAGGTGTTCCAGACGGCCTGAACACCCAGGCTTGTGGCACCACCCGACCAGACATGGAGGATCACGAACCCTGTCAGGCCAAGAGACGCCCCAAGGATCGCCCCGGTCAACACCGTGCCGAGAAGCGTTCCCCCCATCGCCAGCCAGATCATGGCTCGAAGCCTTTCTCAGGCAGATCAGGGCCAGCCATGCCTTCTGGCGGTGGGCGAAGCATCTGCCATGCTGCGACCAGTGCCGCCAGCGCCACACCGATCGACATCATCGCCACGAATGGCGCAAGCGGTATGCGCGCCACCTCGGACTTGAGGTTCAGCATCATGGTCAGGTTCAGGTCAGCCCGCGCATCGCGGAAAAATACGGCTGCAAAGGCCAGAAAGACCAGTTGCCCAAGCACGAACAGACATCGCCGCAGCCAGCCACGGGTGCGGTCATAGGCAATGTTCACCCGGATATGGGCATGGGTCGCCAGCGCATAGGGCATCCCCAGAAAGACGGCGCTGACCAGCATCAGACCGGCCAGATCCTCGGTAAAGGCGAAGGGCGCGCCGACGGCATAGCGCATCACCACGGCCAGCACCGTCAGCACAGCCATGGCCGCGATGCAGGCTGCACCCAGCGCCCCCAAGGCGCGGGTGATCCACAGGATCACCCGGTCCGTCTGTTCGGGCAAGGATGCCACCGATACGGCCTTACTGGCCGATCAGGTCAAGGATCTTGGCGCGGTAAGCAACAGCCGCCTCGCCGCCCTCTTCGGACAGTTTCAGCCATGTGGCCGCTGCGGCTTCACGGATGGCGGCCACATCGGCCTCGCTGAAATCGTCATACCATGTCACACCCGCCGCCGTCAGATCGGCGCGCGCGGCCGCTTCGGCTTCGGCGTCGCCGTCGAACTGGAAGGAGTCTTCCTTCAAGGTGACCAGTGCCTTGTCCAAAGCCGCGCGATTCTCGGCGCTCAGGCCCTCGAGCGTGGCTTTGTGGGCGACGATGGCATAGGGCGCGGGCGGGAAGGGGAAACCGGTATAGACCGCGTGTTTCGCCACTTCCTGCAAGGAGATCGACTTGGCGAAGCGCGCGGCATAAAGCGCGCAATCCACCACGCCGGTTTGCAGGGCGGCATAAAGCTCGTTCTGGGGCACGATCTGCGCGGCGACGCCAAGGGCTGTGAACGTCTCTACCTGCTCGCGCGAGCCGACGCGCAGCTTGCGGGTCTTCAGCTCGTCCAGCGTCTGCACGGGTTCGCGGCAGAAGAGCGAGGCGTCGATCATCGGCAGCGCCATGAAGCCGACAACGGGGATGTTGCGTTCGGCAAAACCGGTGGTCAGCGCCTCTTCCACGGCGGGTAGGGCGCGGAGATGTTCCTCGGCGGTCGAAACCGACCCATAGACATAGAGGCTGGCCAGATCCGGCGCATCGCGACCGATGAAGGTGGGCCAGATGAAGGCGATCTCGGGTGTGCCCGTCTGCATCCAGCGCAGCGCATCCGCATCCTTGAGATTCATCCCGCCGCCTTCGATCACGTTGATCGTGAAATCTCCTCCGGAATTCGCCGCGACATTCTCGGCGAAGTTGCGGATATGGGCAGATTCGGGGCGGGTCGGTGCATAGTTGTTGTTGAAGCGCCATGTCACGGCTTCAGCAGCGGCAATGGTCGCTGTCAGGCCAAGGGTCAGGGCGGATACAGCGGTCAGAATGCGGGCAGTCATGGGAACCTCCTGTTGTTGTTTTCGCGGATGAGTTGTTTGTGTTCAAACGGCTTGATCCCGTCTTTTGTGATCCTTGTCCCCGCCGCGATCAAGGGGCCCAACGCGGTCGGACCAAAAAAGGAGTGACCATCCCATCCAGACGATCAGGCGGCTGGTTTCTGTCCTTTGGTCGTGTGGTGACGCGGAACGAAGATCGCACGGGATGTGTCGCAGGCATAGTCGCTGCCCAGTTCCGCCGCGTGGTCCGCCAGTGCGGCGACACTGTCCAGAATGAAGTCCACCTTGGCCTCGGTCATCAGCACACTCAGGTTCAGCCGGGTGAAGCCAGGTTTCGCCACCTCCTGCCCCGACATGATCGCCGCGCGCAGCCCGCTTGACGCGGCGGCGTCGATTCCCAAGAGGTCATGCACATAAGGCCCGGCACAGGCGCAGCCACCGCGCGCCTGTATGCCGTAGTGATCGCTCAGCATCCGTGTGACCAGTTGCTGATGCACATAGCCGCCCTGTCCGTCGCGGATGCGGAAAGACAGTATCGGGAGTCGGTCTGGCAAGGCCGGTCCCAACACGTCGATGCGTGGATGGTGTCGCCACCGCGCCTCGGCCCGCGCGATCAGGGCGCGGTTGCGCGCGGCAATTAGATCGGTGCCAATCACGTCCTTCACGACAAAGGCGAGCGCGGCGCGGATGTCACCGATCACGTCAGGGGTGCCCGCTTCCTCGCGCGCTTCAAGGCTGCTGCTGTAATCGTGACTGTCGGGCGAGACGAAACGCACCGTGCCGCCACCCGGCCATGTGGGAGAGTGGGTTCGCACCGCATCGCGGCGCAGGATCATGACGCCGGATGCGGCAGGCCCGCCGGTGAATTTGTGTGGCGAGGTCACGATGGCGTCGATGGGCGCATCCGGCGCAGGTGTCATGTGGATCGGCAGATAGGGGCCGCCGCCCGCGTAATCCCAGACCATCAGCGCACCTGCCGCCTTGACCTCACGGGTGATGGCTTCGACATCGGCCACGATCCCGGTGATGTTGGACGCGGCGGAGAAGGCACAGATCACGCGACCGGGGGCATCACGCATGGCTTGCGCAAGGGCGTCGCGGTCCGGGCCGCCTGTGGATGCTTCGGGCAGGGTCACGATCTCGGCCCCGCTTTCGCGCCACGGCAAGATGTTGGAGTGATGCTCATAGGGGCCGAGGATCACGCGGACAGGCGTTCTGCGATCATCCGCGCCCAGCAGCGCCACCAGACGATTGATCCCTGCCGTGGCCCCTGCCCCGCAGAAGATCACCGCATGTTCGGACCCTGCCCCGCAGGCCTGCGCAATGGTGGTCCGCGCCTCGGCCCGCAGGCGGGTCATGGCACTGCCGCAGAAGGACGCCTCGGTATGACTATTGGCGTAGAAGGGCAGCACATGCTCCATCACGAAGCGCTCCACCTGCATCAGCGCGCGGCCTGAAGCAGTGTAGTCGGCATAGACCAGCGGTTTCGGGCCGCAGGGGCCGTCAATCATGACGCCTTCACCGACCAGATCGGCACGCAGGTCGGCCAACCGGTCATCAGTCATCAGCGCGGCGCGAAACGCCTCGATCGGGGATGTGGTGATGCCTGTCAGGTCGCGCATGGGTCCTCCTGTTCGCTGGGGTGAGGGTAACGCACGGAAGGACGGGATTTATCCCAAATTTTTGGTTGTTGACCTGATATTATGTGTCATATGATCGAATTTATGGACCAAATTGATGATCTTGATCTGAAAATTCTGACCTGCCTGCAAAAGGACGCCTCGCTGTCGCAGCGCGAACTGGCGGATCGTGTCGGGCTTTCGCAGAATGCCTGCTGGCGGCGGCTGCAACGGCTCCAGTCGTCAGGGCTCATCAGCAATGCGCGGGTGACGGTGGATCTGTCGCGGCTGGGGATGGATTTGACCGTGTTTGTCATGATCCGCACCAGCCACCATTCGAAAGACTGGGCCGAGATCTTTGCCCGCCACGTCAAGAGCCTGCCCGAGGTGGTGGATTTCTACCGGATCGGGGGGGATTGGGACTATATGCTCAAGGTCGTCTGCCGGGGGATGCGCGGCTATGACCAGTTCTATCAGCGGCTCATCACCGGGTTCGATTTCACGACGGTGACGGGGTTGTTCTCTATGGAAGGAATCCTCGAGAACCGTCCACGCGATTTGTATCTTTAGGGGCGATCGTCCAGCGGCTTCTGCATCAGCGCCGCGAACGCGCCCAGCATCAGAAGTCCCGATGCAGCCAGCAGGCTGATGCCGATATTGCCGAAGAGGTCACCCACCAGCCCTGCGCCATAAGGACCCGCTGTCTGGGCCACGGCAAACACGACCGTAAACAGGCTGATCGCGCGGCCCCAGCTTTCTGCCGGCAGATTCTGGCGGGCGAAGTTCGTGACAGCCCCCGGCGCCATGAAGACCGACAGACCGAACACCACCGCCGAGATTAGCAGCACCGGCCCTTTGGGCAGAAGGACCGGCAGGGCTGAACCGATGGCGATCCCCGTGAGGATCATGGCCAGCGGCACGCCCGAGGCAAAACGTGCCAGTATGGGCCGCCAAACGAGGGGCGACAGGCAGATGCTGACGCCCAGGACCACCCAGACCAGCGCGATGAAGGGGGCGCTGGCCTGCTGTTCCGTCATCCATGCCGACAGGAAGGTGAGGTAGACGATATAGCCCAGCCCGAAGCCCGCATAGCCCAGCAGTTCCGGCAGCATCCGCCGGATCGGGAGCGGCACAGGCTTGCCTTGTTTCTGGACCGGCGCGCGCAGTTGGAACGCGGCCCAGAGGCCCAAGGGCACGAAAGACAGGCTCATGGCACCGATCACGATCCAGCCAAGCGGCCACGAGGCTGCCCCCCAAGCATCCAGCATCAGGGGCAGCGCCGCACCCGCGAGCACGATCCCCAAGCCTCCGCCCGATCCGAACAGGATCGCGATAGCCAATGCGTTGCGGCGTGGATCGCCTTGAAACAAGCCTGCCGCCAGCGCGCCCGCCGTGGAAAAGGACATGGCACCCACAACGCCCGCCGTGATGCGCCAGACCGTCTGCCACCACAGAGCGGCATGAAGCCCCGTCGCCAGCAAGGCCAGCGTGGTTGTGACAAGGCCGATGGCAAAGAGGCGCGTGGGCGGGATATGGCGGATCAGCGCCATGGTCAGCAGCGCCCCTGCGATATAGCCCAAGGCATTGGCGGTGTTCAGCCAACCCGCCTGCGCGTAGGTCCAGCCCATCTCGGATTTCATGGCGGGCAGGATCAGACCATAGGCGAAACGGGCGAAACCATTGGTCACGGTGACGCCCAGCGCCAGACCTGTCAGCACCAGCCATGGGCGGGCAAGCGGCGCGTTCATGCCCGCTGGCCCTGTGGGCAGGTTGATATGAGGGGACGGGTCTGCATCATCGGGCCAATGTCCTCTGGCCCTCCCGCATCGGGATGCCGTCGCCTGCAAGCTGCCAAGCCCTGCGCCAAGGTGCAAGCCCCTGCTTGGTCTGCCTTATCGCATCAGAACGACAGGCACCTTGCAGGAGCGGATCATCGCGGTGGTGGTGGAGCCGATGATCAGGCTGCGGATGCGGGAATGGCCGTAAGCGCCCATCACCAGCATGTCGAACCCTGCTTCATCCACCAGCTTGCCCAGTGCTGTTTCGGGCTGGCCCGGCAGGATGGATGTGTCTGCCGTCAGATCTGCGGCCTTAAGCAGGGCTTTGGCATCCTCAAGCCCCTTCGTGACCTCGGGCGAGGCGGTGCCGACCGTGGCGACATGAACCTCCAACCCTTGAAACAGCGGGCTGTTGGCAATGTGACCCACCGCCTTCATCGCCGATACGCCGCCGTCATAGGCGACCAGCACCTTTGAGATCGGCCGGAAGGCGCGAGAGGCCACGAAAACCGGTTTGTGGCTGGCGCGGACGATCCGTTCAAGGTTTGACCCCAGATGGCCCTTGGCGAAATCCGCCGCCTCGCCACGCTTGCCGATGATGATGACGCGGGCATCGGTTTCAACCTCGGCCACGGCCTCGACGATATCGCCGTGACGCAGGCGGGTGGTGACATCGCTCACACCGTGCTTTTCCAGAATGGCGCGGGCATCGTCCAGTATCGCGCGGCCTCGATGGCTGATGAGCTTGGCGCGCTGCGCGTCGAGTGCGGCCAATTCCTCCAGCAGCGCCGTGCGCGCACCCAGCTTGATCGTGCCGGAGTGATCCTGAGTCTGGGGCGCCTCGCGGCGGCCAAGGACGTGGATCAATTCCACCGGCGCACCCGTGCGTTGCGCGATCCACGCCGCGTGGTCGCAGACCGAGGCCGAATAGACCGAGCCATCCACCATTGCGATGATCTTCTGTGTCATGGTGCGTGCTCCCTCAATGCGCCATCAGCTTGTCCATCGCACCCGGCTTGTCGTGAATGGCAAGCTTGTCGACGATGGTTTCTGAAGCTTCGTTCATACCCACGATCTCGACCTCGGCCCCGTCGCGGCGGAACTTGAGCACAGCCATATCAAGCGCCTGCACGCTTGAGATATCCCAGATATGCGCGCGGCTGACGTCGATGGTCACCTTGTCCAACGCCTCCTTGAAGTCGAACGCGTTCATGAAATCCTCGACCGAGCCGTAGAACATCTGCCCTTCGATGACATAGGTGCGCTGCCGCCCATCCTTGGACATGGTCGAGGTGACCTTGAACAGTTGCGCGATTTTGCCGGCAAAGAAGATACCTGACAGCAGCACGCCGACCAGCACGCCGATGGCAAGGTTGTGGGTATAGACCACGGTCGCCACCGTCGCGATCATCACGATCGAGGACGAGCGCGGATGTGTCCGAAGCGCCTTGATCGAGGACCATGAGAAGGTGCCGATCGACACCATGATCATGATCGCCACAAGTGCGGGCATCGGGATCTGACTGACCAGATCGCCCAGAAACACGACAAGGATCAACAGAACCACTCCTGCGGTGAAGCAGGACAAGCGCCCGCGCCCGCCGGATTTGACGTTGATGATCGACTGGCCGATCATGGCGCAACCAGCCATGCCGCCGATGAAGCCCGTGGCGGTATTGGCAATGCCTTGGCCGATGCATTCCTGATTGCGGTTTGACTTGGTGTCGGTCAGGTCATCGACGATGTTCTGTGTCATCAGGCTTTCCAGCAGACCGACCACAGCCACCGCCACGGAATAGGGCAGGATGATCATCAGCGTCTCAAGCGTCAGCGGAATGTCGGGGATCAGGAACACTGGCAGCGTGTCCGGCAGCGCGCCCATGTCGCCCACGGTGCGCACATCCCAGCCGAACAGCAGGGTCAACGCGGTCAGGACGACAATGGTGACAAGCGGTGATGGCACGGCCTTTGTTAGCAGCGGAAAAAGGTAGATGATCGCCAGACCAGCCGCCACCAGCGCATAGGTCAGCCATGTGACGTTGCGGGGGTCCAGTTCTGGCAATTGCGCCATGAAGATCAGGATGGCCAGTGCGTTCACGAAACCCGTCATCACCGATTTCGACACATAGCGCATCACGAAACCCAGTCGCAGCAGACCCATCGCGATCTGGATCAGCCCCGCCAGCACCGTGGCCGCCAGCAGGTATTGCAGGCCGTGATCCTTGACCAATGTCACCATCAGCACCGCTGTGGCCGCCGTCGCGGCCGAGATCATGCCGGGCCGCCCACCCGTGATCGCCACCAGCACCGCGATGGAAAAACTGGCATAGAGCCCCACCTTTGGGTCGACGCCTGCGATGATGGAAAAGGCAATCGCTTCGGGGATCAGGGCCAGCGCCACGACAAGGCCCGCGATCAGGTCAGCGCGGACGTTGTCCGTCCATTGCGCGCGGTAGGCATCAAGTGAAATCATCTGCAATCCGTTCATCGTCGACCTGCACCGTTGCCCGATGCTGTCGATGGCCTTGGTCAGGGCGTGTTCGGTTTGTCCGGCGGATCGGCGGCCGGAAGAGCCACTCGGGGATTGCACCCAAGTCCATGTTCGCTGCGACGCGGCATATAGGGCCCGCGTGCGATTGCCAAGCCGAAAGGCGCGAACGACCCCGTCACAAGGACGGGGTCAGCCCGCGACCCTCGCGAAGATCACTGAACGAGACGGAAATACTCGGCCCGGAAACTGTCTTCCATGCCATCGCCGCAAAAGCCCATGGTCATGTTCGAGGTGCCGCTGATCGTGCCACCGGCAATGATCGACGCACCTTCGATCCCGTTGGCGTTGGCGGCAAAGGCCACATCGCCCTTGGCAATGATCTGCCCGCCATACATCCGCATGTCAGCCGCAAGATCGACCCCGCCAAGAGTCAGGATCTGCGCTCCGCCGCCATCCGCGCAACTGTCATTCTTGCCGATTTGCAGGGTAGAGGGCGCCGAGATGGATTTCGTACTGGTATTCGTCGTGGCGATGACAGCGTTTTCAAGCGTGGTGCCCTGCCCGAACTTGATCGGGCAATTGGTCACGACTGTCGTGTCCCGGATCACCACAGCATCATTGATGAACATGCTGCCCCCGCCGTTGCAGGTGACCACATAGGCCTTGCCGGGCAGGAACTCGCTACCGCCGACGGTCCTGCCGTCCAGCACCTCGACCACGCCCGATCCGACATATTCTGGACGGGTTTCGGCAGAGTTGGTCGCCAGATTGGCGATGATCTCGTCGAGTTTGTTCAAGACGCGGATGTGATAGCCGTTATCGCGCAGCGCCTCCTCGAGTCCCTGGTTCGTCTCGAAACCCGACCGGGGCAATTGCAGGTGATCCGTGTTCGGCATCGACACGATCGTGTCCTCGCCGAAATAGTTGTTTGAACTGACCTTCACATGATCGTTGGAATGGATACAGAAACCATTCTGGAAGGCGTTGTTGCTTTGGACATCGACCATCCCTCTGGCCACGAAACCTTCGCGGAAACAGGTCGGCTGATAGGTGACATAGACCGCCGCGCGCCTGAGATCGAAGGTATCGAAACCGATCATCCGCAGAAGGATGTTTTTCACGGCATTATCACGTTCGAGAATGCGGTAGGCACTGACCCGCACCGCCCCCTTGGCACCGGGGTCGGGCGTGAAGGTGCGCGTATCCGGGTCCCAGACGCCGAATTCGATATCCTGCGGCAGAAGCGCATTGCCATTACGCGCTACGGGCAGATTCACCGCAGCGATTTCCAGCGCCTTGGCGATGGCCTCCTCCTTGGTCTTGCGTTCGCGGGTGTAGAGTGCCGCGTGTGCCACGGCGTCCACGGTAACTTGAAGATGTGTCCGTCGCGCCATCGCCTTGTTGAAATCAACGGCGAGACCGCCGAGAACGGCTGAAATCAAGAAGAAGAACAGCGCCATGATGGTGGCGGTGCCGCTTTCATCCCTGATGACATCCCGCAGGACACGGCGCAGGCGTGAACGTTCCATGTCTCAGAACTCCACGATCTGCTGTGCGGAGACGACGATATTCGTGCCTTGGAAGAACTTGTGCAGCATGCCGAAGGGCATCAGCTGGGTCGCGGGGATGCTGAGGTTGGTGTAAATGATCCCATCCACAAGCTGCGAATTCACGGACGGCGTGACATTCAGATAGGCGATACGATCAATCACATATTGCTCTGCCGCCTCAAGCGAACTGATGCGTCCCACCGCAAATGAGCGGTTGCTGTCCTGAACGACCCGCAGGATCTGGGACTCGTTGAAGAACACCATCGAGATGTTCATCATCAGGGCCAGCACGAACACATAGATCGGAAGCCAGATCACACTTTCGATCGTATAGCTTCCCGCCTCACAGCGGGCAAAGCGATTCAGGGCGGCTTTGAACGTGTTGGACGTCCTAAGATTTGGTCCCGTGGCGAAGCAGACGCGTCCGTCACGCGTCTCGCCTCGCAGCGAACCGGGTGTCTTGGCTGAGATTCTCATTGGGTCCTCCGGTCAGAATCCTGGCGACATACTGGCACCGCAAACTCATCCCGCTAACCGGCATATGACTGACCTTGAATTGTGTTAAATGTTTGGCACCGCAAAGAAGCAGGCATGAATTGACGAAAAGAAAGCGGAATTTCCCATTATTTAAAGCGATTGAGAAATGTGTTTAAAAACAACATCCTCAATAATCCGCAGCAATTTGGCGCAATTCTATACTTAAGGATATATAGAATGGCTTTGTGAAATCGAATCATGACTTTTCCGGAATTGAAGCGAGTTTTCCTTGCCGGTTCCAACCAGGCCCCCGGCTTCCGACAACCAATGATCGGGCCGCACTCCGCCCACTAATGGCAAAACTGCCCCGTGCCGTGGTAGTGAGTTGAACTCACTGGCCAAACCTGCGCAGGTTGTCGCCCTTTTCAGTTGCTTGCCTTGGCTTATGTCCGGTGTCAGAGGTGACGATATGCTGTTGAACCTGCGCGATGTAACCAAGACCTATCCGGGAACCGAGGCGCCGGTTCTGCGTGGCGTGTCCTTCGATCTGGATCGCGGCGGGATGCTGGCGCTGACAGGCGAGTCCGGGTCGGGGAAAAGCACTCTTCTGCATCTGATCGGCGGACTGGATACGGCGGACAAGGGTGTGGTCGCGATCAATGGCACCGATCTGACACCGCTGGACGATGTCGGAAGAGCAGCGCTGCGGCGGGGCATCGTGGGTGTCATCTTTCAGCAATTCAACCTCATCCCCTCGCTCAACGTGGCTGCGAACATTGCCTTTCAGGCGCGGTTGGCCGGGCGGCATGATCCGGCGCGTGACCGGATCCTGACGGAACGTCTGGGGCTTTCGGATCATCTGCACAAATACCCCGAGCAACTGTCGGGCGGGCAACAGCAGCGCGTGGCGATTGCCCGGACGCTGTCACCACGCCCGGCCTTGGTTCTGGCGGACGAGCCGACGGGCAATCTGGACGAGGCGACCGCCGATGCCGTGCTGACGTTGCTGCGTGACTTGGTGGCAGAGACAGGCGCGGGCCTTATCCTTGTGACTCATTCGGAACGGCTGGCCGCGCTGATGCCGCGACGGTTGCATCTGCGCGCGGGGCTTTTGGCGTGACGGCTGCGATCCTGTCCGCGCTGGCCTCGCACTGGCGGCGAAACCCGATGCAATTGATGACGCTGCTTGCGGGTCTGGCCTTGGCGACTGCGCTATGGTCTGGGGTGCAAGCGATCAATGCCGAAGCGCGTGCCAGCTATGACGCCGCTGCCGCCACGCTGGGTGAAGGGCAATTCGCGCAGATCACGGCGCGCGACGGAGGCGCGATACCGCAAGCCACTTATGTGGCGTTGCGCCGCGTGGGATGGGCGGTGTCGCCGGTGATCGAAGGACGGCTGGAAGGCGTGCGACTGATCGGGCTGGAACCTTTGACCGCGCCCGGCGGTCTGGGACCGGTACGACTGGACGAAGGCGCGGATCTTGGGGCCTTTCTGTCGGGTGAGGGACAGATCCTTGCGCGCACAGAAACCTTGGCGCGCCTGTCGGACACCGGGGCACAAAAGGTCCCCTCGCCTGATGTCGCGCCCAATACGGCGCTGACGGATATCGGTCTGGCGCAGCGCCTTCTGGGCCGCGCAGGAGAGATTGATCGTCTGATCGTGGCCAACGTGCAGCCATTGACACGGGCATCACTGGCCCAAGTCGCCCCGGAGTTGGTTGAGAGCCCCCCTCCCGAGGGCGGCGATGTGGCCCGGCTGACCGACAGTTTCCATCTCAACCTCACGGCCTTTGGTCTTTTGTCCTTTGCCGTCGGGTTGTTCATCGTGCATGGCGCCATCGGTCTGGCCTTTGAGCAGCGCCGCCCGATGGTGCGGACGTTGCGTGCCTTGGGCGCGCCATTGCGGCGGCTGATCGCGCTGATGGCGGTCGAACTGGCGGTGCTGGCCTTGATTGCAGGACTGATCGGGGTGGGGCTTGGCTATGTCATCGCTGCGGCCCTGCTGCCCGATGTCGCGGCCACATTGCGCGGGCTTTACGGGGCGGATGTAGCGGGACAGTTGAGCCTGCGTCCGGCTTGGTGGCTGTCGGGTCTGGCTATCGCGATGGGCGGCACCGCCGTGGCGGCAGGCGGCGCGCTCTGGTCGCTGGCGCGGATGCCGCTGCTGAGTGGCGCGCATCCGCGGGCATGGGCCATGGGTCGCCAAAGCAGAAGCCAGGCGGTCGCGGCACTGGCCCTGTTGGGGCTGGCAGGGACGCTGGCGGTCTGGGGAGAAGGGTTGATGGCGGGGTTCACGATGCTGGGCGCTCTGTTGATCGGCGGCGCGCTGGCCCTGCCGCCGCTGTTGACGCAGGTGTTGCGATGGGCCGAACGCCTTTCCCAAGCCCCCATGGCGCAATGGTTCTGGGCTGACACAAGACAGCAGGTGCCGGGCCTGTCATTGGCGCTGATGGCGCTCTTGCTGGCCATGGCGGCGAATGTGGGCGTGTCGACCATGGTATCGTCCTTCCGGCTGACCTTCACGGGCTTTCTGGATCAGCGTCTGGCGTCCGAGCTGTATGTCACCGCCGCAGACACCGCGCAGGCCGAGGCGATCATCGCGGTCGCCGCGCGCGATGCGGATGCCATTCTGCCCCTGCTGTCCGCAGAGGTAACCTTGGCAGGGTTGCCCGCGCAGATCTATGGCGCGCGTGACCACGCCACCTACCGCGAGAACTGGCAGTTTCTTCAGGCAGTCCCGGCGGTCTGGGATGTGCTGGCGCGCGGCGAAGGCGTGCTGGTCAATGAACAACTCTATCGGCGTGCCGGGTTGGACCTGGGCATGATGGTGCCTGTCGGCGCAGGGCTGACCCTGCCGGTCCTTGGCGTCTATGGCGACTATGGCAATCCCATCGGTCAGGTCATCGTGACAGAAGATCTGTTCCGCAGCCAGTTTCCGCAGATCACGGCCCTGCGTTTCGGTCTGCGCAGCGATCCTGAGCGGGTCGAATCCCTGCGGGTATCCCTGCGAAATGAGGCGGATCTGCCGGATACCGCGATGGTTGATCAGGCGGCGCTCAAGGCGATGTCGCTGGCAGTCTTTGAACGCACCTTCACGGTGACCACCGCCCTGAACGTGTTGACCTTGGCGGTCGCAGGTTTCGCCATTCTCATGAGCCTTCTGACACTGGCCGCGATGCGCTTGCCACAACTGGCCCCGGTCTGGGCCTTGGGTCTGACCCGGCGCAGGCTGGCGGGGCTGGATCTGGTCCGCGCCATTGTGCTGGCGGCGCTGACAGGGGCGCTGGCCTTGCCGCTGGGTCTGGCGCTGGCCTGGGCGCTGCTCGCGGTCGTCAATGTCGAGGCGTTCGGCTGGCGCCTGCCCATGTATCTGTTTCCGCTGGATTATCTGAGGCTGGGTGCTCTGGCTTTGGTGGCGGCGGCATTGGCCGCGCTCTGGCCAGCGTGGCGCCTGTCCCACACTCCGCCCGCGCAACTGTTGGGGGTGTTCCGCCATGAACGCTAGGACCTTTATTCTTGCCATTCTGCTGCCGATGCAGGCCATGGCACAGGGCTTTGCCGGGCTTGGCGCTGCTGTCGAGGATTTCGCGGTCCCTGTCCCCGGCCGCGTGCTGGAGTTTCCTGTCGATCACGGCGCGCATCCCGCCTATCGCATCGAATGGTGGTATCTGACCGCCAACATGACCGGCCCCGACGGCACGCCCTACGGGTTGCAATGGACGCTGTTCCGCTCGGCCCTTGCCCCGCGCGATGGGCAGGGGTGGGAAACGCCGCAACTTTGGATGGGACATGCCGCCGTCACGACGCCAGAGGCGCATTTCGTGGCCGAACGGCTAGCACGCGGCGGCATTGGACAGGCCGGTGTGGAGGCTGATCCCTTCTCGGCCTGGATCGACGACTGGGTGATGGAGGGCCCGGATTTCGACAATCTGCGCCTGCGGGCTTCGGGGGCGGACTTTGCCTATGACGTGGCATTGCGCGCGACGGGGCCGCTGATCACGCATGGGCAGAACGGCTATTCCGTGAAATCCGCCGCCGGGCAGGCCAGCTATTACTACTCGCAGCCCTTTTTCGATCTGGCGGGGACGTTGACTCTGCCGGGTGGCGATATCCCCGTGACGGGGCAGGCATGGCTGGACCGGGAATGGTCTTCTCAACCCTTGGCCGCGGATCAGTCGGGCTGGGACTGGTTCTCTTTGTCCTTCGAGACGGGCGACAAGATGATGGGCTTTGTGCTGCGCGGCAGCACCGATTACACCGCCGCGACATGGATCAGCGCCGATGGGCAGGCGACCGCTTTTCCCGATGGGGCCTTTGTCGCCGCGCCGCAGGAATGGCATGAGGTGGCGGGACGCGAGGTGCCTGTGATATGGCGCGCGCGTCTGCCCGCCAGGGGTGTGGATGTGACGGTGACAGCCCTGAACCCCGGAGCATGGATGCAGACGTCCGTGCCTTACTGGGAGGGTCCGGTGACGATCAGCGGCAGCCATGAGGGTGTCGGCTATCTGGAGATGACAGGTTATGGTGACTGATCCGCATCCTTGGGCGGCCAGGTTGGACGGGCTGTTGGCGCAGGTCTGGGCGCGGCTGGTGCGGGGCGTCAACGACCGCCACGCGCCAGCGCGGCATCCTACCTTTGCCACCGTCTCGCCCCAGGGCTGGCCCGAGGCGCGGACGGTCGTGCTGCGCGCGGCTGATCCTGTGGCGGCGCTGCTTGAGGTGCATACCGATCTGCATTCGGCCAAGGTAGCGGCGTTGCGCGCCAATCCCCAAGCTGCGTTTCATGTGTGGGACGCCTCCGCGCATCTTCAGATCAGGCTTCAGAGCGAAGTGACGATCCTGTCGGGCGGGGCCGTGGCGGCGACATGGGCCAGGGTGCCCGATCCGTCACGGCAAAGCTATGGCACGTCACCCGCGCCGGGAACGCCCATTGCCGAGGCGCTGGCCTATGCCAAACCCGCCGATCCGGACAGTTTCGCCGTGCTTCGCTGCGCGGTGCAGGCGATGGATATCGTTCATCTTGGCCCGCAGCACCGTCGTGCGCGGTTTGATCGTGCGGATGGTTGGGCCGGGCAATGGCTGGCCCCATAGGCCCGCACTGATCCCGGCGATTTTCCCCGCTGGCCAATCTCGGCCACTTGGCGCGGGGCGGCGCAGCGATTATCACGGCTTTCCGGAACCATCGAAGGATCTTGCCAGTGACTGACACCGCCGACCGTATCGCCCGCAGTATCGCCGCCGAAATCGACGCCCGCCCCGCGCAGGTGACCGCTGCGGTGACCCTGCTGGACGGGGGCGCGACCGTGCCCTTCATCGCCCGCTATCGCAAGGAGGTGACGGGCGGGCTGGATGACACGCAGCTGCGCAATCTGGCGGACCGTCTGGCCTATCTGCGGGAACTGGAGGCGCGACGGGGTGTCATTCTTGGTTCAATCAAAGAGCAGGGCAAGCTGACGGATGCTTTGGCACGCGCCATTGCCGGGGCCGAGACAAAGGCCGCGCTGGAAGATATCTATCTGCCTTTCAAGCCAAAGCGGCGAACAAAGGCGATGATCGCCCGCGAGAACGGGCTGGAACCGCTGTTGCAGGCGATTTTGGCGGATCGCAACGTTCCCCCCGAGGCGCTGGCCGCAGGCTATTTGTCCGATGCCGTTCCCGGTGTGAAGGAAGCGCTGGACGGCGCGCGCGATATTCTGGTCGAGGATTTGAGCGAGAATGCAGCCCTTCTGGGCCGACTGCGGGATTTCATGCGAGCCGAAGCGCTGATCACCGCCAAGGTCGTGCCCGGCAAGGAAGACGCCGGCGCGAAGTTCTCGGACTATTTCGATCACTGCGAGGCTTGGGGCAAGATCCCCTCGCACCGCGCCCTTGCGATCCTGCGCGCCGCCAAGGAAGAAGTGGTGACCGTCGATATCGCACCCGATCCCGAAACCGGCGCGGCCCGTGCCGTCAACATGGTCGCGGCCGCCATTGGCATCAGCGGAGATGGTCCCGGCGACGACTGGCTGCGCAAGGCGGCGGGCTGGACATGGCGCGTGAAACTCAGCCTGTCGATGTATGTTGATCTGATGGGCGAATTGCGCCAACGCGCCCATGACGAGGCGATTGCGGTGTTTGCGCGCAACCTCAAGGACCTGCTGCTGGCGGCACCTGCTGGGCCAAGGCCGACGCTGGGTCTTGATCCCGGCATCCGCACGGGCGTGAAGGCGGCGGTTGTCGATGCGACGGGCAAACTGCTGGAAACGGCCACGCTGTATCCTTTTCAACCCAAGAACGATCTGCGCGGCGCACAGGCCACGATTGTCGAACTGATCCGCAAACACGGTGTGGAACTGGTCGCCATCGGAAACGGCACAGCCAGCCGGGAGACAGAAAAGCTGGTGGCGGAAACCCTGAAACTCTTGCCTCAAGCCGCCAAGCGCCCGTCCAGTGTCATCGTGTCCGAGGCGGGGGCGTCGGTCTATTCCGCCTCGGAACTGGCGGCGAAGGAGTTTCCCGATCTGGACGTCAGTTTGCGCGGAGCCGTATCCATCGCCCGCCGCCTGCAGGACCCGCTGGCGGAACTGGTGAAGATCACCCCGCAATCCATCGGCGTGGGGCAGTATCAGCATGACGTGGATCAGCGGCGGCTGACGCAGGCACTGGATGCTGTGGTGGAAGACGCCGTGAACGCCGTAGGGGTTGAATTGAACATGGCCTCGGCCCCGCTGCTGGCGCGGGTGGCGGGCGTGGGGGCGTCACTGGCACAGGCGATCGTGGCGCATCGGGATGCCCAGGGACCCTTTCCCTCGCGCAAGGCGCTGCTCAAGGTGGCGGGCCTTGGTCCCAAGGCGTTCGAGCAATGCGCAGGCTTCTTGCGTCTGCGCGACAGTGCCGAGCCGCTGGATGCGACCTCTGTCCATCCGGAAGCCTATGGCGTGGCGCGCCGGATCGTGCAGGCCTGCGGCCGCGACATTCGCGAGATCATGGGAGAGCCTGCTGCTCTGCGCGGTTTGCGCGCGGAACAGTTTGTCGATGACACCTTCGGCCTGCCCACGGTGCGCGACATCCTGTCTGAACTGGAAAAACCCGGTCGCGACCCAAGGCCCAGCTTTGTCACGGCCCGCTTTGCCGATGGGGTGGATGACATCAAGGATCTGCGCCCCGGCATGTTGCTGGAAGGCACGGTGACCAATGTCGCGGCCTTCGGGGCCTTCGTTGATATCGGGGTGCATCAGGACGGGCTGGTTCATGTCAGCCAGTTGGCCGACCGCTTCGTCAAGGACCCGCATGAGGTGGTCAAGGCCGGGGATGTGGTCAAGGTGCGCGTGACCGAGGTCGATATCCCCCGCAAACGGATCGGGCTATCCATGCGCAAGGATGCAGGGGCTGCAAGCACGTCCGGGGCTGAGCGCCCGGCTGCGAAAACCACCGCAGACGCCAAGGCGCCGCGCAAGTCGGCGCCGGGCGGCAAGGTGGGGCAACCGAAACCGTCGGAGCAAGCAGGCCGGTCTGCGCCTGACGCCAACAACGCGCTTGGCGCGGCCCTTCTGCAAGCGATGCGCGGCAAGACATAAGAACAGGGAGAACCCGCGCGACGCGTCAAGGACAGGTGGCGCGGGGATTGGCTTTCCGACAGCGAAGATCAGTCGCTTTGCGGCACCGGTGCGGTCTCGGTCGGTGCATCGGTTGCCGGTGCGTCGGCGGCTGGTGCGTCGGTGGCTGGTGCATCAGGAGTCTGCGTATCTGCTGCAGGAGCCTGCGCCGGATCACTTGCGGGCGTGTCCGTGGTCTCGACGCTGATGGATGTGTTGCCACCAGCGGGTTCTGCCGTGTCTGTGGTGATCTGTGATCCACCCAGAACCAGGTAGGCGATGACGGCGACCGCGACGATCACACCTCCCAGCAGGAACCACATCGTGCCACCACCGCCCGAGGGCTTGGGCGCGGTGCGGTTGATCGTTGTATGGGTGGTCGTCGAAGGTCTCTGCACTTTCGATTCGTCCATTGTCTTTCTCCTTCATGAGTGGCCGCAGTCACACGCTGTGAACGCCGCTGGCCAATGGCTGGGGTGTTGTGGACTGTCACTGTCGCCACGGATGTTGGCGGCTCGTATGGATTAACCATCTCGCATGCGCTCTGGTTCCACGCCCGGCAACAGATAGCGCTTGCTCGGCGGATCATCGCCGCTTGCATGCACCGCGCTGCGGACTGTGGGGTGATTGGTGGCCGTCTCGGGAACTGAACCCGTTTCATCCGCGTTAACTGAATGATCGTCGCCACGCCCCGGCGGTGAAGCAAACCACGCTGTGAACTCGATTCAGCCTAAGACGCCGGCGGGAGCTTTCCGGCCGGTCTCACCGGAGTGCTGATGACACGCAGTCAGAACGGAGCAAGAAATCAAATGAACCAGATCATTTATATCGTCGGCCTTGTGGTAATCGTCCTGTTTATCCTCGGGTTCCTGGGCCTGCGCTGAAGCGTTCAGGCGAAGTCCACTACGATCCGAGACAGCTTACCTTTTGACCGGCCCTCGCGATCCCCGGTCTTGATCATGCGCCGTTCGCACCCAAGGTGAGCGGCGCATGCCTTTTTTGACCCGACATCAGGCATCCTTTTTGCCGCGCTTGGCGTCTTGGACGGACAGCACTATCCCCTTTTCCGGATCATGATCGCGGCTGCATCGGTGTTTGCACTGATCTTGACTGTCCTGATGAACGCACCTGCATTCAAGAACGGTCCGGTTGCCCACGGCAGCCACGCCGTCTCGGCGGAAGCAATGCCCGCGCCTTATAGAGCGGACTGACCAGTATTGTGGCCCTATCCGTGGTCATCAACTGTAAGGAAAGCTTGGTAGCGGAGGAGGGACTCGAACCCCCGACACGCGGATTATGATTCCGCTGCTCTAACCAACTGAGCTACTCCGCCGAAGCGTGACGGGCTTTACGAAAGCACGGTTGGCCCGTCAAGGGCGAAACCGCATCTGCTGCGGTGAATCAGAAAAAACCGGCGCGGACCTGTCATCCCCGAACGCCGCTGCTTGACCATCAGGGGAGTGGCCCGGACGCACCTTTCTGGCGGACATGGCGGTTTCGTGATTGCTGAAATTTTCATCTTCGCGCCCTCTTTTCAGGCAAATCAGCCGGATACGCGATGGAAATGCAGGTCGGCGGATGTTTCCCGCCCATCTCCCCCGCCATGATCACGTGGCGCTGCCCGGCTCTGGGGCTTTCTTCAAGGCGCGCGATGGGTCAACGCAGCCGGGGGAGGCGATCATTCTGGATGCAGCGCAGGTCTTGCCGCTCGACGGTCCGACCCGGGCCCAGCGCGCCATCGGCACGTTGCTGTTGCACAGCAAGGCGCAGGTCAGCAGCGGCGCTCCGGTTCTTGACGACCTGCGCCATGCCGGATGCCTGAAGGCGCTGTTTCCGCGAGGCCCGGCGGATCGACTGAGTGCCGTCATCGTCAACACGTCAGGTGGGGTCACGGGCGGCGACGACCTGCGAATCGAGGGGCACGTGGGTGTGGACAGCCGTCTGAGCCTGACATCGCAGGCGGCTGAACGGATTTACCGCGCCAGCGGGATTGAGCCCGCGCGCGTCACCACAAGGATCATTGTGGCCGCAGGGGGCCGACTGGATTGGCTGCCGCAGGAAACGATCCTCTTCGACGCCGCCCGGCTGGATCGGCGTTTGCGTGTCGATCTGGCCGCGGATGCGCGCTGCCTTCTGGTCGAGACACTGGTTTTCGGTCGAAAGGCCATGGGCGAGCGCGTGCGCGCCTTGCACCTCTCCGACCGGATCGAGGTCTGGCGAGACGGCGCGCCGCTTTTCATCGACAGGATGCGCCTTGCAGGAGATGCGGCTGATCTATTGGCACGCCGTGCCACTGGTGCCGGTGCCGTGGCGATGGCCAGCGTGCTTTTCGCAACCCCTGAGGACAGCCCCGAGGCCGCCGCACATCTGGACCGCCTGCGCCAGGATTTGCCCGCCGGGGCTGGCGCATCGCTGATCCGTCCGGGCCTCCTGTTTCTGCGCCTGACGGCATCAGACAGTTTCAACCTGCGCCGCAGGCTGCTGCCCCTCTTGGCACAGCTGAATGACGGCCCCCTGCCCCGCACATGGATGATCTGAGATGAACCTGACCCCCCGCGAAAAAGACAAGCTGCTGATCGCGATGGCCGCCGAGGTGGCGCGCAAACGTCTGGCGCGCGGCGTCAAGCTGAACCACCCCGAGGCGATTGCCCTGATCACCGACACGGTGGTCGAAGGGGCGCGCGATGGGCGGTCCGTGGCCGACATGATGCAAGCAGGCGCACAGGTGATCACCCGCGCCGATTGCATGGAGGGCGTGCCCGAGATGATCCACGAGGTTCAGGTCGAGGCGACCTTCCCTGATGGCACCAAGCTGGTGACCGTCCACAATCCGATCCGCTGATTTTCGCAAGGAGCCCAACTGATGAAACGAATGATCCTGATAGCCGCCACCCTCTGGGCCACGCCACTTCTGGCGCATGACGGGATGCATCTGCATCCTCATGCCGATCACCCGGCGTGGTCGCTGATCGTGCTGGCATCGGCTGTGGTGGGTGCTGCGGCCTATCTTGCATGGCGGCGCAGATGATCCCCGGCGAGCTGTTTCCCGCATCCAGTGATCTGACCCTGAACGCCGGGCGCGAGGCCATTACGCTGATGGTCGCCAATACCGGCGACCGCCCGGTACAGGTGGGCAGTCATTACCATTTCGCCGAAACGAATCCGGCGCTGGACTTTGACCGCGTGGCTGCGCGCGGGATGCGGCTGGACATCGCCGCCGGCACCGCCGTGCGGTTCGAACCCGGTCAGCGGCGCGAGGTGCAATTGATCCCCTATGCCGGGGACCGGATCGTGCAGGGCTTCAATCAGGCGGTGATGGGGCCGCTCTAGGCCCTGCCGCGCATATCATTCGTCAAAGGATCGTTCCGATGCCCGTCAAGATTTCCCGCCCCGACTATGCCGCGATGTATGGCCCGACCACGGGCGACAGGCTACGGCTGGCCGATACCGATCTGATCATCGAGGTGGAGCGCGACCTGACGATCTATGGCGAAGAGGTCAAGTTCGGCGGCGGCAAGGTGATCCGCGACGGGATGGGGCAGTCTCAGATGACGCGCGCAGGCGGGGCGGTGGATACGGTCATCACCAATGCGCTGATCGTGGACTGGACCGGGATTTATAAGGCGGATGTCGGCCTGCGGGACGGGCGTATCCATGCCATCGGCAAGGCAGGCAACCCTGATACGCAACCGGGTGTCACGATCGTCGTGGGACCGGGAACCGAGGTGATCGCGGGCGAAGGGCGCATCCTGACGGCGGGCGGGTTTGACAGCCATATCCACTACATCTGCCCGCAGCAGATGGAGGATGCGCTGCATTCCGGCGTGACCACGATGCTGGGTGGCGGCACTGGTCCCGCGCATGGCACGCTGGCCACGACAGTTACGCCCGGGCCGTGGCACATGGCGCGGATGTTGCAGGCGGCGGATGCCTTTCCGATGAATCTTGCCTTCGCGGGCAAGGGCAATGCCTCGCGTCCCGCAGCGCTGGAGGAGCAGATACTGGCGGGTGCCTGTGCGCTGAAACTGCACGAGGATTGGGGCACTACGCCTGCGGCCATAGATTGCTGCCTGTCCGTCGCGGATGCCATGGATGTGCAGGTGATGATCCACACCGATACGCTGAATGAAAGCGGTTTTGTGGAACATACCGTGGCGGCGCTGAAGGGGCGCACGATCCACGCATTTCACACCGAAGGCGCGGGGGGCGGTCATGCTCCCGACATCATCAAGATCTGCGGGCTGCCGCATGTCCTGCCCTCATCCACCAATCCGACGCGGCCCTTCACCGTCAATACGGTTGACGAGCATCTGGACATGCTGATGGTCTGTCATCACCTCGACAAGTCTATCCCCGAAGACGTGGCCTTTGCCGAAAGCCGTATCCGGCGCGAGACGATTGCCGCCGAAGATATCCTGCATGACATGGGGGCGTTCTCGATCATCGCGAGCGACAGTCAGGCGATGGGGCGTGTGGGCGAGGTGCTGATCCGCACATGGCAGACCGCCGACAAGATGCGCAAGCAGCGCGGACGCCTGCCCGAGGAGACGGGCGAGAACGACAATTTCCGCGTGCGCCGCTATATCGCCAAATACACGATCAACCCGGCCATCGCGCATGGGATCTCGGCGCATATCGGCAGTATCGAGCTAGGCAAGCGCGCCGATCTGGTGCTGTGGAACCCGGCCTTCTTTGGCGTGAAACCCGAGATGGTCCTGATGGCGGGCAGCATCGTGCTTGCGCAGATGGGCGACCCCAATGCCTCGATCCCCACGCCGCAGCCGGTCTATTCCCGGCCGATGTTCGGGGCGTATGGCCGCGCTCTGGAGCATACGGCGGTGACCTTCGTGTCCGAGGCGGCGCAGGCTGACGGGATACGCGGCAAGCTGGGTCTGGCGAAACAGACCTTGGCGGTGACCAACACGCGCCGGATCGGCAAGGCGGATCTGAAGCTGAACACGGCAACGCCGCATATCGAGGTGAACCCCGAAACCTATGAGGTGCGCGCGGATGGCGAATTGCTGACCTGCGAGCCTGCAACCGTGCTGCCGATGGCGCAGCGCTATTTCCTGTATTGATCCCGAAAGGCCGATCCGATGTCCCTGCCTCATGCCCATCATCTGACCCGTGCGGCCGATATCCCTGCTGCTGATGATCACTGCTTGCTGACCTACGACGCGCGGTTTCTCCGGCGCAAACGGCTTGAGACGGTGACGGGTGTGCCCTTTCTGATCGATCTGGCGCAGACTGTCTCGGTGGATCAAGGCGATGGGTTCATCCTGTCGGATGGCCGTGTGATCGCGGTCCAGGCCGCCGCCGAGGCGCTGCTGGAAGTGCGCGGGGCCGATTTGGTGCGGCTGGCCTGGCATATCGGCAACCGCCACACTCCCTGCCAGATCGAGGGGGATCGCCTGCTGATCCAGCGGGATAAGGTCATGCGCGACATGCTGGCCCTGCTGGGGGCCGAGGTGGTTGAGGTAACGGAACCCTTTACCCCCGAAGGTGGCGCATACGGACTTGGCCGCACCCATGGGCATCATCATGGCGATGCACAGGGGAACCCGGTGGTGAAGCATGCGCATGATCACGGGCACGCGCATGAACATGAGCATGAGCATCACCACCATCAGAGGCATGAGCACTGAGATGACCCCGACACCGCACCTCGTCACTTTGATGCAATGGCTCTCTCCGTCCTATCCGGTGGGTGGGTTCAGCTATTCGCATGGGCTGGAATGGGCCGTGGCGGCCGGGGACGTGACGGAAGCGGCAGGGTTTCAGGCCTGGCTGGCGGATGTGCTGGAATATGGCACCGGGCGCAACGATGCGATCCTTCTGGCCGCAGCGTACCGCGCAGAGGATGCGGCCACCCTTGCCCATGTGGACGCCGTAGCCCGCGCGCTTGCTCCCTCGTCCGAGCGCTTGCTGGAGACGACAGCACAGGGCGCGGCCTTCGTGCGCACGACCGCTGAGATCTGGGACATGGACCTGCCGGCCCTATGCTATCCCGTGGCGGTGGGGCGCGCGGCGGCACTGATCGGGGTGGGGCTGGAACAGGTCCTGCCGCTTTACCTGCACGGCTTCGCATCGAACCTGACCGGGGCGGCGATGCGGCTGGTGCCTTTGGGCCAGACCGAGGGACAGCGCGTTCTGGCGGCGATGACGCCGCTGTGCGATCTGCTGGCGCAAGAGGCACTGGCAGGTGCGGGGCTGGATGATCTGGGCGGCTGCACGGTGATGGCCGATATCGCCGCGATGAAACATGAAACCCAATATACAAGGCTGTTCAGATCATGACATCACCCCATGGCCCCTTGCGGATCGGCATCGGTGGACCTGTTGGCGCGGGCAAGACTACGCTGACCGCTGCCCTATGCCGTGCCTTGCGCGACGATTATTCCGTGGGGGCGATCACGAATGACATCTACACCCAAGAGGATGCCGAGGCGCTGATGCGGATGCAGGTTCTGCCGCTGGACCGGATCATCGGGGTCGAAACCGGCGGCTGCCCGCATACGGCGATCCGCGAGGACGCCTCGATCAACCTTGCTGCCGTGGCCGAGATGCGCGCGCGCCACCCCGAGGTTGAGGTGGTGCTGATCGAAAGCGGCGGGGACAATTTGTCGGCGACCTTCAGCCCGGAACTGGCGGATCTGACGATCTATGTGATCGACGTGGCGGCGGGCGAGGAAATCCCGCGCAAGGGTGGGCCAGCCATTACACGGTCGGACATTCTGGTGATCAACAAGACCGATCTGGCCCCGCATGTCGGGGCGTCGCTGGAGGTCATGCAGCGCGATGCGACGCGGATGCGCGGCGAGCGGCCTTTCGTCTTTGCCGCCCTGCGCAAGGGCGAGGGGCTGGAGGATGTGATCGGCCTGATCAAGACGATCGGGGGGCTTTGATCCAGAACCCGATCGCCGGTCGAGAGGTCGGAGCCTCCGGCGGGGATATTTTCGGCAAGTAGATACTGCCCGTCAGGCGCCTTTTGGGGCCTCGAGCAGGATGACGGAGCAGGCGGCCTCGTCAAAGCCGATGACACCGCCGCCGTTTTCGGCCAAGGCGATACGGGCGCGTTTGGCTTGCCGCGCGCCGGCCTCTTGGCGCAGTTGCAGGGTCAGTTCATGGATCATCGACAAGCCGGTGGCACCGACCGGATGACCCTTCGAGACCAGCCCACCCGACAGGTTGATGGGCAGGCGCCCCCCCAATGCCGTCGCCCCGGATTCGATCAGGTCGCCGCCTTTTCCGTCATCGCAGAAGCCCAGCATTTCGGCCTGGAATATCTCGCAGAAGGATGTGGCGTCATGCACCTCGGCCAGATCCACGTCTGCGGGGGTCAGGCCGGAGGCGGCATAGGCCTTCTGCGCGGCGACGCGGGACAGGCCCGGCTCGTCCGGCGCGCGATACTTGCCGCCCGTCAGCACAGAGGCGCGCACCTTGACCGCGCGGGCCTGCACATCGGCAGGCTGGGCACGCAGGAAATCCCCGGAACACAGGATCGCCGCCGCGGCGCCATCGCCGATGGGCGCGCACATGGAGCGGGTCAGCGGATAGGAGATCGGGCGATCCGCCAGAACGTCCTCCACAGGCACCTCGAAACGATACTGCGCCTTGGGGTTCAACGATCCGTGGTGATGGTTCTTTGATGCGGCGATCGCGATCTGGCGCTGTGTTGTGCCGTATTTGCGCATATGCCACGCGGCCTGCATGGCATAGGTGTCCATGAAGACCGTGCCACCACCGGCCTTGGCACCGAAAGGCTTGCCCGCCTCGGCCCCGCGTGCTGCGTAATAGACGTGCCATTCCTCGGGGTCGAGCTGGTCGATGCCGCCGTCGAAGATTTCCTGCGTGCGGGCGGCGTCGCCGGGAAAGAATGTCTTTTCCACACCGATGGCCAGCGACACCTCGGCCTGGCCGGACAGGATATCCTTCCACGCCCCATGAAAAGCCATGGAGGCGGTCGCGCAGCCGCCTTCCACATTGATCATGCCGACGCGTTCGGGAAACAGCCCCTCGCGCACCAAAGGCGTGAAGCAGACCTGCCCCCTGATATTGCGCTGCCCGAAGGTGCCCATGCCGCAATTGCCGAACCAGCCCATCTCGATATCCGCGCCGGTCTCCAGCCCTGCATCGGCGAGCGCCTCAAGATAGGCCTCACGCGTCAGGTCCTTGAAGCCGATCTCGGGCCGCTTGCCGAAGGCGGTGCAAGAAGTGCCGATGACATAGACGTCGCGCATGGGTGATCCTTCCGGTCGATCTCAGACAGCGTGCCAAACAATCATTTGATTTATGTCATGGAAAAATGTCCGCATCAAGATGGCGTTCGCGTCATTCACTTGCACAGAAGGCTTGAGCAAACAGTTGTTTGGCGATACCAAACCAACAAGGACCAGTGCTGCACCACCGAGGAATGATGCAGTCATTGCCGCCGAAAGATCAACCAACGATCAGGGAGGACGTTGAAATGAAAGCAGTTTTCAAGACCATTGTCGTGACAGGCGCCATGTCGGGCCTGCTGGCGGGATTCGCGGGCGGGGCCATGGCACAGGACTATCCGTCGCTGTCGCTGCGGATGGCGCATCCGCTGCCCGAGACATGGCCCGCCGCTGAATGGGATGGTTGGTGGGCCGAGGAAGTGGAGCGGCGGTCAGGGGGAAAGATCCAGATCGAGGTGTTCTGGGCCGGGCAGATCGGCGGGCTGACCGAGATCAAGTCGCTCGTGTCAACCGGCGCGGTCGATATGGGTGTCTTTGCTCAGGCGGTTCACGCCGAGGAATTGCCGCTCACCGCAGTTTCCGCAGGCTTGCTGAACCGCGTGTCCGCCACGCCAGCCGTGGCTGATGAACTGGCGCGCGAGATGTATGCGACAGCGCCAATCAGCGAAGAACTGGCCGCGCAGAACCTGCATGTCCTGAAATGGACCGTGCCGTCGACCTATACCCTGCAGTGCAACAAGCCGGTGAACAGCACGGCCGATCTTGCCGGTCTGCGCGTGCGCGCGGTGGGCGGCGCCTATGTGCCGATCTGGATGGAAACCTTCGGGATGGTGCCGACGCGGGTGCAGGCTACTGAAGTGCGCGAGGGGCTGACCCGCGGCACGCTGGATTGCAACTTCGGGCCGATCGAATGGGCGACATTCTCGGGGTTTGAAACGGCCGCCCCGTATTGGTCGGACATCAACACTGGCAGTTTCACCACGTTCCAGCTCTATGTGTCAAAAACCGCATGGGACGGCTTTCCGCAAGAGGTGCGCGATCTGATGACAGAGGTCGCGGCAGAGGCGATGGCCAAGGATCAGGCTGCGCTGGAAGGGGTGGCTGCCAAGGCCGTCGAGGCCTACAAGGCCGCTGGCGGGCAGATCGTGAACCTGTCCGATATGGACGCGCTGGTGGCAAAATCGCCAGACATGATCAGCGTCTGGGAAGAGCGGATGACCGCTGCCGGCATGGGTGACAAGATCGCACCGCTTGTGGGTCCGATGCGGGAAGCGCAGACGTCTTTCCAGAACTGATCTGCAGAGTCGACAGGCGGGCGGCAGGTTCCTGACTTGCCGCCCGCTTGCAACCAGATGCAGGGGAGCTGTCCATGCTGTTTGAACGGATCGCAAGCGGGATTGCCGCCATCGCCTTGGCCATGGTGATGCTGGTGGGCGTGATAGATATCGTGGCGGGAGAGTTTCTGGGTGTATTTCTGGCCTTCAAGGTTGACATGTCCGGCACCTTGACGGCTGCGGCCATTTTCCTTGCCTGGCCACTGGTCCAATCACGCAACGAACACATCAATGTAGACCTTTTCAGCGGGATATTCCCGCGCTGGAGCGTTATTCCACGCGAGATTATTGCAAAGCTGGCAGGGTTCATCGTCTTTGCCCTGATCGCGCGAGGCACCTGGGTTCTGGCGTTGGACAGTCTTGCCATACGCGAGAAATCGGCCGCAACGCTGGGTTATCCGATCTGGCCCGCAAAGCTGGCCTGCGCGGTGGGGGCCAGCCTGGTGTTGCTGGTCATCACGCTGCAACTGATCCGGCTGATCCGGGATGCGATATCCGGCAAGGAGCCTGTGTGATGGGCGGTCTTGAGACAGGTCTGATCGCCTTCGCGGCGCTTCTTGCGTTGCTGGCTATGGGTGTCCCTGTGGCTTTTGCTCTGGGATTGGTGGCCGCAGCGGGCATGTATCTGACCGTAGGCGTCACGTTCCTTTACACGACATTCCAGACCACGCCCTATACGCTGACCAGCGATTACACTTTTGTCGTTGTGCCCATGTTCGTGCTGATGGGTGGGATCGCCGGGCGCGCGGGTATCATCGCGGATTTGTACACGGCCGCGCATTACATGCTGGACCGGATCAAGGGCAGCCTGCTGATGGCGACGATCATCGCGCAGGCGGGCTTTGCGGCGGCTTCCGGTTCGACCGTCGTCGCATCCAGTGTGTTCACCCGCATGGCCCTGCCCGAGATGCTGAAATTCGGCTACAATGGCGGGATTGCGGGCGGTTGCATCGCGGCGGCGGGCACGCTGGCGGGGTTGATCCCGCCCTCCATCGCGATGGTGCTTTACGCGATGCTGACGACGCAGCCGGTGGGCGAATTGCTGATCGCGGGCATTATCCCCGGCGGTCTGACAGCCGTGGCCTATATGGTCGGCGTGCGTGTCATGCTGATTTTCCGGCCAGAATGGGCACCACCGTCAAAACTGACGATCACATGGGGGATGCGGGGCCGCGCCCTGGCGAAGGTCTGGAGTGTGCTTTTGCTGATGACGCTTGTCATGGGCGGTATCTACGCAGGCTATTATCCGCCTTCGGCAGCTGGGGCAGTCGGCGCCGCAGGCGCTTTGGTGATCGCGCTCTCGATGCGGCGGATCGGCGGGCGCGAGGTCTGGGAGGCGCTGCTGGAAGCGGCCCGCATCTCGGCCATGATCTTTGCCATTGTCATTGCGGGGTTGATCTTCAGCCGCTTTCTTCTGATCAGCGGTTTCATCGGCGAGGTGCGCGCCTTCGTCATCGCCAGCGAACTGGGTGTCACCGGCTTTCTGATCGCCACCATCGCCATCTTCCTGATCCTTGGGATGTTCATCGACTCTGTCTCGCTTCTAGTGATCGCGGTGCCATTCCTCTACCCGATCTCGCAAGCGCTGGGGATCGACCCGATCTGGTTCGCCGTGATCATCATCAAGTTGATCGAGATCGCCGCCATCACGCCGCCCGTGGGGCTTAACCTCTATGCCGTGCTGGCAGCGGCCAACGGCGCGCTGAAACCGGGTGAGTTGTTTCGGGGGATCACCCCCTTCATCTTGATCGAATTCGTGGTGCTGGGCCTGCTGATCGCCTTTCCGGCGCTGATCACATGGCTGCCCAAGACAATGTAAGAAGGACAAGGACATGACCGAAGTGCTGGATCAGCCATTCGTGAACATCAGCGACATGCTGGCGCAACACGGGCGCTTCAAGGCGCGGCGTCTGGCTGTGGTCTGTGGCGAAGTGCGCCGGACCTGGGGCGACTTCGACGCAGGCATCAGCCGGGTGGCGCATGCCCTGATCGCCGACGGACTGCAGCGCGGGGACCGGGTGGCGGTGCTGATGGACAACTCGGTGGACATGCTGGAGGTCGTCTTTGGCGTGATCCGCGCGGGCGGCTGTGCAGTGCCGCTGTCTGGCCTGCTGACGGGCGAGCAGATGGCCGGGCTGATCACCGACAGCCGCGCCACCCGCGCCTTCGCCAGCAGCGGGTTCCGCGAGCGGTTGGAGGGTGTGCGCAGCGGATTGGAGCAAGTCACGCTTTGGGTCGGTTTCGGTTTTGACGGTGCGGGATGGACGACGCTTGCCGATTTCACCGCAGGCCAACCCACCGCCCTGCCCGGCATACGCCACCGTCCTGGGGATGATCTGAACATCATCTATTCCTCGGGCACCACGGGCCTGCCCAAGGGGATCGTGCAGACCCATGCCGCGCGGTTGCATTTCGCCTTTTCCAACGCGATCGAGCTGGGCATCACCTCGGATGCGCGCACGCTGACCACGACCTCGCTCTATTCCAACGGGACATGGATCGTGATGCTGCCCACGCTTTTTGCGGGGGGCACGCTGCATGTCATGCCATCCTTCGATCCGGCGGGGTTTCTGGACACGGTCAAGCGCGAGCGGATCACCCATAGCTTCATGGTGCCCGCGCAGTTCATCATGATCCTGGATCATCCCGCGATGGCGGGGGCGGATACGTCGTCGCTGCAAAAGGTGCTGTGCGCGGGATCACCCTTGCGGCGGGATGTGAAGAAGAAGGTCCTGGAACGCCTGACACCGGGGTTATGCGAGCTTTACGGGTTTTCCGAAGGCTTCGCCGCGATCCTGAAGCCGGGCGAGACGGATGACAAATTCGCCACCGTCGGCACGCCGGTGATGGGGTTCGACATGCGCGTGATCGACGAAGAGGGGCGTGAATGCCCGCCCGGTCAGCCGGGCGAGATCGTGGGTTACGGCGCGGGCATGCTGCGCGAATATAACGGCCAGCCGGAACTGACCGAGGCGCTGATCTGGCGCGACGCACATGGGCGCACCTTCATCCGGTCCGGCGATGTGGGCATGCTGGACGAGGACGGCTATCTGACGATCATCGACCGCAAGAAGGACATGATCATCTCGGGCGGCTTCAACGTCTTTCCCACAGATGTCGAGGCTGTCGTGGGCCAGCACCCGAATGTGGCCGATGTCTGCGTGATCGGCGTGCCCCATGACAAATGGGGCGAGACTTGTCTGGCCCTTGTGATCCCGCGCGGCGATGCCGACCCCGCCGCGATCAAGGATTGGGCGAATGAGCGGCTGGCGAAATACCAGCGGCTTCACGCGGTGGAGCTGCGGCAGGATTTTCCCCGCAACGCGTTGGGCAAGGTGCTCAAGCGCCTGCTCCGCGACCCCTATTGGAGCGAGGCGAAGATATGAAGAGTGCAGGAATGGCCGCCGTCGTAACCGGCGCAGGCTCGGGTCTGGGCGAGGCTGTGGCGCGGCGTCTGGCAGCCGATGGCGCGCGGGTGGCGGTGATGGACCGCGACGCGGCAGCCGCGCAGCGCGTGGCCAGTGATATAGGCGGAATCGCCATTGCCTGCGACGTGACCGATGCGGCCGGGATGGAAGCGGGCTTTGCACAGGCCCGGGCCGCTCATGGCCCTGCGCGCATCTGTGTGGCCTGCGCGGGCGTCGGCCCGTCGCGCAAGATCCTGTCACGGGACGGGGATCCCATGCCGCTGGAGGCTTTTGACAGCGTGCTGTCCGTGAACCTGAGCGGGACTTTCAATACCTTGCGCCTTGCCTCCGCCGAGATGGCAAAGGCAGACGCGCTGGAAGGGGGCGAGCGTGGCGTGATCGTCACGACAGCCTCGGTCGCGGGGTATGAAGGGCAGGTCGGTCAAGCCGCCTATGCCGCCTCGAAAGCAGGAGTGATGGGCCTGACTTTGCCAGCCTCGCGCGAACTGGCGCGTCATGGGATCCGGGTCGCCTGCATAGCACCGGGGGTTTTCGGCACACCGATGTTCTATACCGTAGAGCCAGAATGGCGAAAATCCATCACCGACGGCGTGCCCTTCCCCAAGCGCGAGGGCCAGCCTGCGGAATTCGCCGATATGGTGGCGTTCATCATCGGCAACCAGATGGTGAACGGAACGACCTTCCGCCTTGACGGAGCGGTCAGGCTGGCCTGAGGAATTACGCCTCGCGCGGCATCGTGGTGTCGAGCGAGGTGCGCCCTGCCTGCCGCTTGCGCCATGCGGCCAGCGCGGGGCGCGCGCCCAGCCAATCCTTGTCGGGGAAACGGAAAGCGGCGTAATCCAGCGCCGTGGCCGTCGCGATGGCGGCCATATCCGGGCTGTCGGCCAGATCGCGGGGCGGTGCCTTCTCAAGCCGATCGAAAGCCGCATTGATCGTGCGAAACCGTTTCTGGCCGATCGTATTCGTATCGAAATCCGGGGCCGATTTGCGCGTGATGATGATCGCCGCCATCACGTCAATCGCCCCCAGCGCCGCCCCCGCCTGACGGAGCATCAGCGCCAGATCATTCTGCGGGAACAGCGGCGGTTCCGGTGCCACATGGTCCAGCCAATGCAGAACCATCGCGCTTTCCGAGAGTCCCGTGCCATCATCCGTGATCAGCGAAGGCACCCGCTCATGCGCATTGCTGCCAACAAAACCAGGATCGCCACCCCAAGGGTCGATCACACGGACCTCGACCCTGTCGGCCAGCCCCTTTTCGATCACTGCGATACGCGCCAGCCTTGCGAAAGGCGAAGTCAGATTGGTGAAGAGAATCATCGAAACACTCCGTCAGTTGCCCAGCATCCACGTGGGTAGTCCCGTCGCGAGAACCGGGAAGACCGCGACCAGCATCAAGGCCACAAGCTGCAAGCCGATATAGGGCACCGCCCCCCGCCAGATCTGTGTCGTCTTCACGCTGGCAGGGGCTGCGGCGCGCAAATAGAACAAGGCGAAACCGAAAGGTGGCGTCAGAAAGGACGTTTGCAGGTTCATCGCGATCATCACACCCAGCCAGACGGGGTCAGCCCCCATCATGATCAGCACAGGGCACAGGATGGGCACAAGGATGAAGATGATCTCAAGGAAATCCAGAAAGAACCCCAGTAGGAACATCAACAGCATCGTGAAGATCATCGCGCCCATCAGCCCGCCGGGCAGCCCCTCCAGCAGGTGCTTGATGGTTTCCTCGCCGCCCAGTCCACGGAACACCAGAGTGAAGAGTGTGGCCCCGATCAAAACGGTGAAGATCATCGCAGTGATCCGCGCCGTGCGGAAGGTGACGTCCATCAGCGCGCCATCGCGGAATGTCACCCAAAGGGCAGTCGCAACCGAGATACAGATCAGCAAGAGCAAAGCGGCAGCGGCACGGATCGCCCAAAGCTCGGCCGGGGCCGTATCGGTGCGGCCTACACGCAGGTCGAATACTGCCAGCAACGCAAGAATACCGATAGCCGCGAACAGGCCTGCCGCCAGAACGACCCGCAGGTGCGGCGCGGCACGCCACGCAGCCAGAAGGATCGCGCCGACAGCCCCGACCCCTGCGGCCTCGGTCGGTGTCGCCACGCCTCCCAGGATCGACCCCAGAACGGCCACGATCAGCAAAAGCGGTGCCACAAGTGCGCGCAGGAACAGCGCGATGTCGGATTCGCCACTGGCACCGCCGACCTCCTCCAATGCGCGCGGCGGCAGAGGCGGGGCCACTTGCGGGCGGCGCCATGTCAGCAGCAACTGGTAGATGATGTAGCAGCCGACCAGCGCCAGACCGGGCAGCAACGCGCCCGCGAACAGGTCGGCCACACCCACCGACCGGCCCGTCGGATTGCCGCTGATGAGATTGGCTTGCTGATTGGCCAGGGTCAGGAAATCACCCAGAAACACCAGAACGATGGAAGGCGGGATGATTTGCCCCAAGGTTCCAGAGGCACAGATCGCGCCGCAAGCCGCAACCGGATCGTAACCGTTCTTGAGCATCACCGGCAGCGCGAGCAGGCCCATCGTCACCACGGTCGCCCCAACGATGCCGGTCGAGGCCGCCATCAATGCGCCCACCACTGTCGTGGCGATCAAAAGACCGCCGGGCCGCGTTCCGAACAGACGCGCCATCGCGGTCAGCATGTCCTCGGCCAGACGGCAGCGTTCCAGAACGAGCCCCATGAAGATGAACAATGGTGCCGCGACCAAGACCGAGTTGTTGAGGATCGCCCAAACCCGCTGCGGCAGGAAATTCAGTTGCGCCCAACGAAAGACGCCGACCTCGGCCCCGAGCCAAGCAAAACCAAGCGCGACACCAGCCAGAGTGAAAGCCACGGGAAACCCGAACATCATCAGGATGATGGCCGCTCCGAACAGAGCCACATCCAGATGGGCCGCCAGAAAGTCGATCATCCACGCCCCCCGATCACCTTCTGCAAGGCCCTCAGCAGAAAGGACAGGCCCGCAACAGCCAGAACGACGACAAAGACCAACAAGGCGGTTTTCAGAAGCCAGACATAGGGGATACCCGAGATTTCCATCGAGCCTTCCCGAATATTCCATGACCTTTGAACATAAGGGAGCGAACGGTCCCACATGAGCCACAGGAACGGCCCCATCAAAACGGTCGCGCCGACAAGGTCGATCAATCCCTGAAACCGGGCGGGCAGAGCCGCATACAGGATGTCGACACGCACATGTTCATTCGTGGTCAGGGTCCATCCGGCCAGTCCGGCCATCACCAGCACGAAGCAATAGATCACGGATTCATAGAGCCACACCGATCCATAACCAAAGACATAGCGCAGCAGCGCATTGGCAAAGACCAGAAGGACCATCGGAATGACAAGCACGGCCACCAGCTTGGCAAAGCCGATGGTGATGCGGTCCAGAAAGCGGATGACGGGGTCCATGGCAACCTTTCGGGACAGAACAGGCGGCAGCAAGAGTTGCCGCCGCCCTGAGGAATTTACACCGTTTTCAAAGCGCCGCGAATTGCCGTGCGCGTGACGCGAAGAAGGGTGCCTCGGTCTTGACGGAATATTCCAGTGCCATTTTGAAATAGTCCATATAGCTGTCGTGCACTTCCTTGCCGCGCTCGTCCACCGTGGCCAGTTCCGCCACCACCTCGGCCGAAGTCTTGGCCAGCGCGTCGATCACGTCGTCGGGGAAAGCGCGCACATCGACCTTGTGCTCGTTCAGCAGGGTCTGGAAGAACATCGCGTTGTTATAGGCCCATTCGCCCACGTTGATCGAATTCGCCGCCTCGATCGCGCGCTGCACGGCAGCCTTGTGCTGATCCGACAGACTGTCCCAGACTTCCGCGTTCAGGCCGATCTCACCGGCCGAGTTCACCTCTTGCCAGCCGGGGGCGTAATAGAACTTGGTCACCTGATGGAAGCCCGAAGATGTGTCCAGCCAAGGCCCCTGCAATTCGGTGGCATCAATGGTGCCAGCCTGCAGGGCGGGAAAAATCTCCTGCGCGGGGATCAGCACGGCATTGGCGCCGACACGGCGCATCACCTCGCCGCCCAGACCGGGCAGGCGGATGGTCAGGCCGCGGAAGTCGTCCAGATTGTTGACTTCCTTGTTGAACCATCCTGCCATTTGCAGGCCGGTCTGGCCGCAAGTGAAGGGAACGACGTTGAACAGTTCGCGGAAATGCTTTTGCTGCAATTCCTGTCCACCGCCATGATACATCCAGCCCAGATGTTCAGTGGCGGTGAAGCCGAAGGGCACCTGCGCGAAGAAAACCGAAGGTTGCCACTGCCCCGCCAGATAAACGGGGGTGGAATGATAACAATCCGCCGCACCTGACCCCACCGCATCGAACACCTCGAATGCAGCCACAAGCTCACCTGCGGCAGCGACTTCGACGGTCAATTCGCCATTCGTCAACTCGCCCACATATTTGGCGAAATTATAGGCGATCGAGGCCAGGCCCGGAAAGTTGTGCGGCCAGCTCATCACCATCTGAAGCTTGCGATTACCTTGTGCGATTGCGGGTGCCGCCAGGGCCGCCGCTGGTGCGGCTGCGGCCGCCATCACGAAATTTCTGCGGTTCAGTGCCATGTTTTTCCTCCCCACATGACATGTTTCGGGCGCTTTGCGCCCTTCAAGCCGTCAGGGATCCTGCCCTGCACGGCTGGCAACTCGTCCTCCCCGACGCGCCATGTCTGGACAATGCGAAAAGCCGATGTAATAGTCAAGCAAACGATTGCTTGGTAAATAATCTGACGATAGACAGGCGAAACTTTGAGCCGACGCCGCAACCCTGTGGCGAATCGACCAAGGTGGCAGACTTGGGAGGATACCTGTGAACAATCCGTTGAAATCTGCGCTCCCGCAGTATGACCCGACGCTTCCGCATGTTGTCCGGGATCCCTACCCCGCACTTCTGGCGTTGCAGGAACACGACCCCGCCCATTGGAGCCCCAAACTCAAGGCATGGGTGCTGACCCGCTATGACGATGTTAAGTCAGCGCTGACCTCGGCGGACATGTCAGTGGATCGGATCAAGCCATTCTACGAAAGCCTGCCGGCACAGGAGCAGTCGGCCCTCAGCGAGTTGATGCGCTATCTGACACTCTGGCTGGTGTTCCGCGATCCGCCTGAACACACGCGCCTGCGGCAATTGATGGGGCGCGCCTTCACCATGCGCGCGGTCGAGGTCCTGCGCCCCGGTGTCGAAGAAATCTGCGATATCCTGGCCGACCGCCTGCCGCGTGGGCAGCCCTTCGATTTCGTCAATGATTTCGCCATGCAACTACCTGCCATGGTGATCATGGATCTGCTGGGTGTGCCGCGCGAACATATGTTCCACCTCAAGTCCTGTTCGGACAGGATGCAGCTTTTCATCGGCTCGGCCCGCAATGCACCGTACAAATACGAACGTGCCGCCGAAGGCGCGCATGAAATGGCAACCCTGTTCCGTGGGCTGATTGCAGAACGCCGGGCAGAGCCGCGTGATGATCTGATCTCGGCCTTCATCGCCGCACGCGAAGCCGATGACGAAATGACCGAGGACGAACTGGTCGCCGCCTGCATGCTGGTGATGTTTGGCGGGCATGAGACCACCGCAAACCTGCTTGCGGGCGGGATGGCCAAATTCATCACCAACCCCGAGGCCGCCCGCCTTCTGGCCGACAGGCCGGAACTGGCGAAGTCGGCGGTCGAGGAATGTCTCCGGCTGGACGGCCCGTCGGGGTCAATGGCAAGGCTGGTGGCGGTCGAGCATGAGTTGCACGGCAAGACCCTGCGACCCGGAGAGCGTGTCTTTGCCATGATCAACACCGCCAATCAGGACCCGTCGATGTTCGAGAAGGCGCAGTATTTCGATATCGAACGAAAACCGAACCGCCATCTGACCTTTGGCTATGGGGTGCATTTCTGCATGGGGGCGGCTCTTGCCCGTCTTGAGGGAGAGGTGACCTTTCCGCGCCTTGTGCAACGGCTGCCCAAGCTGAAACTTGCGGCAGAGCCGATCGACTGGCACGCGACGATCATCATGCGCGGGCCGCGCGTGATGCCGGTAGAACTGGGTTGACGACAACGGACCGACGCAGACACCACTCACGGAAGCGGCGTCCCCTTTCATTCAAGGAACAGAACCATGACCGACACAGTCATCGCAGGGGGTATCCGCAGCGCGCTCGGCGCGTTCGACGGCGCACTTAGCGGGATCGAGATGACAGACCTTGCCGCCACGGTGGCCGCTGGCTGCATCGAAAGGGCCGGGATCACCGCCAGCGAGGTGGATCACATCGTGCTGGCGTCGACTGTGCCCTCGGGGCGGGACAGCCTGTTCGGCGCGCGCGTTGTGGGGTTGAAAGCGGGCTTGCCCGAATCCTCGGGCGCACTTGCCGTGGTGCGGGCCTGTGCCTCGGGTCTGCAAGCGATCCTTTCGGCCACACAGCAGGTGGATAGCGGCCATTCGCGGCTGGCCATCGCGGGCGGGGCCGAAAGCTATTCCCGTGTTCCCCATGCCATCACTACCCTGCGCGGCGGCGTCAAGCGCGGCCCGACCGTGGTCGAGGACATGCTTGACTGGGCCTATCGTTGCCCCTTCAGTCAGGAATACATGGGCGAAACGGCTGAAAATCTGGCCGAGGACTTTGGGCTGACCCGCGCCGCGATGGACGACTGGGGCGTTCTGAGCCAGCAGCGCGCGTTGGCGGCGCAAGCTTCGGGGTTTCTGGCACGGCAGATCATGGGCGTTTCGGTGGCTGATCCGGCGGCTGGCAAAGGGGTGACCCGCATCTTCGATACTGATGAATGCGTACGCGCGGATGCGACGCAGGAAAAGCTGGCCCGTCTGCGCCCGGCTTTTCGCGAAGGGGGAAAGGTCACGGCGGGCAATGCCTCGACCGTGAATGATGCGGCGGCTTTCGTTCTGGTGGGTGACCGTTCCACGCTGGAGGGCAAGGGGATTGCGCCGCGCGCCCGCATCGTGGATTGGACCGTCGTCGGCGTGCCCCCCCGCATCATGGGCCACGGCCCGGTGCCTGCGATCCGCGCGCTGCTGGACAAGCAGGGCTTGCGCATGGCCGATATCGACTATGTCGAGATCAACGAAGCGTTTGCCGCCGTCAATATCCATGCCGAGGGGCAGTTGGGCATCCCGCGCGAGATCCACAACCTCTATGGCGGCGGGATCAGTCTGGGCCATCCGCCCGGCGTCACCGGCGTGCGCATGTGCCTGACCGCGATGCAACACCTTGAGGACACCGGCGGGCGCCGCGCGATCCTGTCGATGTGTCTTGGTGCCGGACAAGGCATGGCCATGCTGATCGAGAGGGTATGATGCAATCCCTCTATGACGCCCTGTCACGGATCGTCTCGGAACACGGAAATCGCCCGTTCCTGTGTGTGCCACCGCGCGCGGGCCGCCCTTATTTGCCTGAGGGGACCGAGATCAGCTTTGCTGGCATGCTGGGGGCAGTCGATACCCTTGCCGAGGCATGGGCCAAGGCTGGGTGGGGGCCTGGTCACCGCGTCGCGCTGGCGCTGGACAATCACCCTGCGCATGTGATGCATTTTCTGGCCCTCAACCGCTTGGGTGTATCGCAAGTCCCTGTCAATCCTTACTATCTGCGGCACGAGATGGCGTATCTTCTGGATCATTCCGAGGTGGACGCTGCTGTCAGCCTGCCGTGGAACCGCGACAAGATCACCGATGTGGCTGATATCCCCGTGGTGGGCTGGGACGATGCCAGCACCCCCACCGGTTTCGTGCCACCCGTTGCCCCGCGCGCTGCACTGGATCATGTTCCTGACCTGCATACGGAAATCGCGCTGATCTACACCTCTGGCACGACCTCGCGGCCCAAGGGGGCGATCATCGACAATGACTATGCCTTCGCCGTGGGCAGGGTCTATGCGGAACATGGCGGCGCCCTGACAGTGCGGGATGGGATGGAACGCATCTTCATCCCTCTACCCTATTTCCATGTGAACGCGGGCATCAACACCATCGCCATGGCGCTGCTCAAGGGCGTTTGCCTGATCGTGCCCGACCGTTTTCACGCTGAAACGTGGTGGGATGATCTGGCCGCCACCCGCGCGACGGCGATTCACTATCTGGGAATCATTCCGCCCGTACTGATGAAGGCACCGCCCAGCGCGCGCGACCGCAGCCATGGTCTGCGCTATGGGCTTGGCGCCGGGCTGGACCCGGCGATCCATCGTGCGTTCGAGGAGCGGTTCAACCTGCCCATGGTCGAGGTCTGGGGCATGACCGAGACAGGCCGGTTCCTGGCCGATTGTCACGCCCCCCGTCAGATCGACACCCGCGCCTTTGGCCGCCCCTTGCCGGATCACCTGCTGGCCAAGGTGGTGGACGACCAAGGGGCCGAAGTGCCGCGCGGTGTGGCGGGCGAGTTGGTCGTGCGCGCCCCCGGCCCCGATCCGCGACAGGGTTTCTTCAAAGGCTATCTCAAGAACGACCAAGCGACCGAAGAGGCATGGCGCGACGGTTGGTTCCACACCGGCGACGTGGTGATGCAGACCGAGGACGGGATGCTGATGTTCGTCGAGCGCGCCAAGAACATCATCCGCCGTTCCGGCGAGAATATCTCGGCCGCCGAGGTCGAGAATGCGTTGATTGATTGCCCCGCCGTGGGTGCGGTCGCCGTGATCGCCGTGCCCGATGCCATGCGCGACGAAGAGGTGTTTGCCGCCATCGTCCCAGCCCAAGGCCATACGGGCGATCTTGCCACGGCTGAAGCGGTTCTGGATTTCGCCCGCGAGAAGATCGCCTATTACAAATTGCCGGGCTGGATCGTGTTCCGCGACGCTCTGCCGGTCACAGGCACACAGAAGGTGCAAAAACACCGCCTGTATCCCGATGGCGTGGACCCTTGCGCCGATCCTGCGGCCATCGACCTGCGCGAGGCGAAGGCGAACATCCGAAAGGCACGCACATGAGCGGACCCGACACAGGCACAGTCCATGTATCCATAGCAGGCGCGATCGCGGTGATCCGCTTTGCAAATCCTCCCGAAGGGTTCATGGACGAAGGGACCGAAGCCGGGCTGACCGCTGCGATAGATCAGGTGGAGGCGGACGAATCCGTCCGTGCCGTGATCCTGACGGGCGCTCAGGATGGCGCGTTCATCCGGCATTACGATGTCCGGGTGCTTGAGGCGCGATCCCGTGCACTGGCTGCGCGCGGGATGGTGTTCAGCCCCGACCGCCCGGTGCCCGAGCCTGCGCTGCATCGCAACATGCGCCGGATCGAAAGCAGCGCGAAGCCCTATATCGCGGCTATCAACGGCACCGCGATGGGAGGCGGCTACGAACTGGCGCTGGCCTGCGATATCCGGCTGGCACAGGCAGGAAATTACCCAATCGGCTTGCCGGAAGTGAACTTGGGCATCCTGCCCGGTGCCGGAGGGACGCAACGTCTGCCTCTTCTGGTCGGTCAGGCGCGTGCCTTGGAGTATTGCCTGACCGGCCGGACGTTTCAGCCGCATGAGGCCGCCGCGGCAGGCCTTGTGAACGCCTGCGTGCAGGGCGCGGTGCTGGATCATGCGCTGGACATGGCCAGGCAGATGGTGGCGAAACCGCCCTTGGCGCTGGCCCATATCAAGCGTCTGATCCGGGGAACCACGCCTGACCCGGACCGGTTGGCGATGGAGCGCACGCTGTTCTGCGACCTGATGGTGAAGCCGGACGCCATTGAACTCATGGCCCGGATGAACTGCAATGGCGGCGATATCCGCGAGCCTTAAAACCGCTCAGCCGGTATAGAAGCGGGTGGTCATCAGAACCTTGCCGTCCCGCCCTTCGCGGGCGGCATGGGCCACGGCTTCTGCGGCCTTGCCGATCGGGTAGCGCGCATCGACTTTGGCGCCGATCCTCCCCTCGTCCAGCCATATCACAAGCTGGCCGTATACCTGCTTGATCCGCGACGGCCCTGCCTTGGCGAACCATGACGCCAGCCAGAAGCCGCGCAGGGTCAGGCCGCGAAACACCAGATCATGGGCGCTGAGGCGCGGACTTTCCCCGGACAGCAAACCATAGTTGACCACCGTGCCCCCATCGGCCACGCAGGCCGCCAAACGCTCGGTTGCGGCCCCGCCAATCGCGTCCAGCCCCAGACGGGCCTTTGCCCCTCCGGGCAACGACAGTACTGCCCGCGTGCCGTCATCGACAATGACCACCTCGGCCCCCAGATCGCGCAGCGCCTGCGCCGCGGCCGCGCGCCGCACCACACAGGCCACGCGCAAGCCTAGCGCATGGCCCACCTTGACCACATTCTGCCCCACGGCGGAATTTGCGGCATTCATGATCACCCAGTCGCCTGCCCGCATCGGGATGATATCCTCCAGCATCACCAGCGCCGTCGCCGGATTGGCCTTCAGCATCGCGGCCTGATCCAGATCGACGGATGCCGCCAAAGGCACCACATGACGCGCGGGTAAGGTGATCTGTTCAACCCATGTATTGCCGGGCATCGGCATCACGATATCACCGACCTTCAAAGCCACATCTTCACCCACCGCGCTGATGCGCCCTACGCCTTCGCTGCCGGGGATGAAGGGCGCGGGTGGGCGCACACCATAGCGGCCTTCCAGCATCAGAAGATCGGCAGGATTGATCGTCACGACCAGCAGATCGACCGTCACCTCGCCCGGTCCCGGTTTGGGCGGGGCAGATTTTGTCACAACCACAATGTCCTTCAGACCATTTCCTGTTGCTTCAACGGCGTGGATCGTGTTCTCGGTCAAGTTGCACCTATTTTTTGTGGACAGGTTAACAATCGTTCGTTTGTCCGCTATATCGACCTGAACCGCCCTTTCCTGCAACCCCCATTCCGGCACAAGACAAGTACCCAGTATGACAGACGCCCAGACAAACACCCAGACCACAGGTCAGACCCCTACCAATCGCCGCGAGGAGTTGCTGGATCGCGCGGGCGAACTCATGGCGGCCAAAGGCTATGACGGCACCTCCATGCGCGACATCGCCAGCGCCGTAGGGATGCTGCCGGGTTCGCTCTATTATCATTTCGATTCAAAGGAGTCGCTGTTTCTGGCGCTGCACCAGCGTGTGGTCGCCGTGATGGAAGCGCGGGTCCGCGCCGCATTGACCGAGGCGGATCAAGCTGGCCTTGGCCCTTGGGACCGGCTTGAGGCTGCGGCTACCGCCCATCTGGAAGGGCTGATCGAGACGGGCAACCTTGTCGCCATCGTCTCGCCCGAGTTTCTGGGCGAGCGCGAGGGAATCAGCGCCGCGATTCGGGCAGAACGTCGGCGCTACGAGCAGATATTCCGCGATATGTTCAGCGGCCTGACCTTGCCACAGGGTGTGGATCGCACCTTGCTGCGGCTGCATCTGTTCGGAGCGCTGAACTGGGCTCCGATCTGGTTCGACACGGCGAAGGGTCATGATGCGCGCACCGTCGCGCGTCAGATCATGGCTGTGTTTCGGACTGCCTATGAAGGCAAAGCCGGCTGATCACACTGTCGCCTTCAGCCGTGCGGTCACTTGGTCAACCCGTGCCCGCACCCTCTCATCAACAGGACCGCTGCGTGGCGTGTCACGCAGCGTGGTGAACCAGTGTTCAGGAGGGGTCCGCCCCCGCCGGTTACCGCGCCAGATCAGCGCGCGCAGCACGGCCTCAGCCTCGGATGGAAGGTGGTCAGGTATCTCCTGTCCGGTCAACGTGGCCCAGACCCCCGTCCAGGCCCGCCCCACGGACCAGGGGTTATAGCCGCCGCCGCCCAACACGAGGTAGCGGTCCGACAACGGGCGCAACGCGGCCACGACGGACCACAGCGCTGTATTGGTCAGCATCAGGCGGGATTGCGGATCCTCGGCCACGGCGTCGGCCCCGCATTGCAGGACGATGGCATCCGGGCGGAAGTCGGCCACGGCAGGCAGGATCAGCCGATCAAGGATCAATGCCATGTCGCTATCATGCACTCCCTTGGGCAGGGGCAGGTTGAAGACGTTGCCCACGCCCGCATCTTCCAACGCGCCGGTGCGGGGCCAACGGTTTTCTTCATGTGTCGAGACCAGCAAGATCTCGGCGTCGCTGCGAAACGCATGATCCACCCCATCACAGTGATGCGCGTCGATATCGACATAGGCGATGCGGCGCATCCCCTGACGGCGCAGCGACAGGATCGCCAGAACAGGATCGTTGAAATAGCAAAACCCGTTGGCATGGTCGGGCATCCCGTGATGGGTGCCCCCTGCCGGGGCATAGACCACACCGGGCCGGGCCAGCAACTCGCCCGCCAGAAGCGCACCGCCCGCTGATGTGGCTGGCCTGCGGAACACCTCGGGGAAGACGGGATTGGCGTGGGTACCGATGTTGTGGCGGGCGCGCACCGCCTCGGACACAGCGCCGTCGGCCTCGGCCTGTTGCAGCGCCGCGATATAGGCCGGGTCGTGCCAGACTGACAGGGCCGCAGGCTTGGCCCGGGGGCTGCTGATGTATTGCGCGGGCGGCAGCCAGCCCAAGGCGCGCGACAGGTCCATCACGGTGGAAACGCGCGGCACCCGCAACGGGTGCCAGTCGCCATAGCTGGAGCCGCGATAGATTTCCGACCCGATGAAGACAGGACGCACGTCGTCAGGCATGGGCCAGTCAGCCCTTGACCAGCATCGCCTCGATCAGGCTGGTGATCTGGCCGGACAGCGGCTTGACCGGGGCACCATAGGTGCCTGCAACCGATCCATCAGGGGCCAGCAAAACCTTGTTGAAATTCCAACCCGGCGTGAAATCCGCCGATTGTGCGAGCCACTGGTAGAAAGGGTGTGCGCCGGCACCTTTCACATGGGTTATGGTTGTCATCGGCATGTCGATCCCGAAATTCATCTCGCAGAAGTCAGCCACCGCTTCATTCGTGGACAATTCCTGCCGAAAGTCATTGGACGGGACGGCCAGAACCACCAGACCCTGCTCACGGTAGCGGTCATACAACGCCTGCAGATCGTCGAACTGGTTCACATAGCCACAGCGGGACGCCGTGTTCACCACCAGAACGGGCTGTCCCCGCCAGTCGTCAAGGGACAAGGTTCCCCCGTCTATCGAGTCGAAGACAAACGGGCCACGCGCCTGCGCCGGATAGGTCAGGATCAGAGAAGCAACCGCCAGCAGCATGCTTAGCAGAATGGCTGGATAGGCTTTCTGAAGAAATGTCATCATCTTGGACTCCCGCGTCTGGCGGCAGGGACGATGCCCTGCTGCCTTGCGCACATAGGTGTTCCAGCGACGGTGTCCAGTGCCGCAAAGGCAATCGGCAAGGTGTCGCGGAGCTTGCGGGACAGGCACGGCTTGCCTTCACCCGCGCTTCTGCCTCAGATGGCGACGCAGATGCCGGATAGAGGAGGAGAGCGGGATGCAGGACAGGCTGGAAGAGATCGTGGGCAAGGCCAATGTGGTGCAGGGCAGCGATCTGGCGCGCTGGTCGCGTGACTGGACCGGTGTCTACACCTGGACCCCGCTGGCCGTCGTGCGCCCCGGATCGACCGCAGAGGTCGCCGCAATCCTGCGACTGGCCAATGAGACGGGCACCGCCGTCGTGCCGGTGTCTGGCAATACCGGGCTGGCGGGCGGCACAAAGGCCGAGGGCGCCATCATGCTGTCACTGGACCGGATGAACCGCATCCGCGAGGTGCGGCCTGCCGCGCGCATCGCCATTGTCGAGGCGGGGGTGATCCTGTCCAGCCTGCATGAGGCGGCGGATGCCCATGGCATGATCTTTCCACTGACCTTTGGCGCGCGCGGATCGGCCATGGTGGGCGGTTTCCTGTCCACCAATGCGGGCGGGTCCAACGTGCTGCGCTATGGCAACACGCGCGATTTGTGTCTGGGGCTGGAAGTTGTCCTGCCCACGGGCGAGGTGATGGATCTGATGAGCGAACTGCACAAGGACAACTCGGGCTACAACCTGAAACACCTGATGATCGGAGCAGAGGGCACGCTGGGCATCATTACCGCCGCCGTGCTGAAACTGGCACCGAAACCGCGCGCCTATGCAACGGCCATGGTGGCGGCCCCCTCGCTGGATCAGGCGCTGGTGTTGCTGAACCGGCTGCAAGAGGCGACAGGCGGCGGGGTCGAGGCGTTCGAGTATATGCCGCGCGCCTATGTCGAGGGGCATCTGGACAAGTTCCCCGGCGCCAAGCCGCCTTTTGACCAGATGCATGACGTCAATATCCTTGTCGAGGTGGGCGCCACCGCCCCGCGTGACTGCACACCGGGGCCGGACGGGCGCGTGCCCGTGGCCGTGCATCTGGAAGAGGTGCTAGAAGGCATGTTCGAGGAGGGCATGATCCTGGACGCGGTCGTGGCCCAGTCACAGGCCCAGCGCGCCGAGATGTGGCAGCGCCGCGAGGCAGCCGCCGAGATAGCTCTGACCCGGCGGCCCATCGTGAACAACGATGTGGCTGTGCCGCTGGACAAGGTCGCGGTGTTCCTGTCGCGCATCCATGACCGGCTGGCGGGGCTGGATGCGGGGGCGAAGGAATTGACCGTGTCGCATCTGGGGGACGGGAACGTGCATTACACAGTCTGGCCGGTGTCTCAGGACCCCGCCGTGCATGATGCGATCATGGAAGCGGTCGAGGATGTGGTGCTGGATCTGGGCGGCAGTTTCTCGGCCGAGCACGGGATCGGCACGTCGAAACTGCCCTCGATGGCGCGACGCAAGAACAAGGTGGCACTTGCCGCCATGCGCGCGATCAAGGGGGCGCTTGATCCGAAAGGCATCCTCAATCCCGGCAAGGTGCTGCCAGACTGACAGATGCGCCTCCGGCGGGGATATTTACGGCAAGAAGAAACGGCGGCTCAGCGCCAGTCGAAAAAGCCGGGTCCTGCCTGTTTCAGAAGGGTCTGCGCCATGTCGCGGGCCATGTCGGGCGCATCTGCAATGGGTGCGCTGCGGTCATCGGCGATCTTCTCGGAGCCGTCGGGACGCAGCACCTCGCCACGGAGGCGAAGCGTTGTGCCGTTCAACTCGGCCAGCCCGGCGATGGGCGTTTCGCAAGAGCCGTCCAGCGTTGCCAGAAAGGCGCGTTCGGCCGCAAGACGCTGGCCGGTTTCGGTGTGATGGATGGCCTCCAACATGGCGGCGGTGTTGGTGTCATCGGCGCGCCGTTCGATGCCAATGGCACCCTGTGCCACGGCAGGCAGCATCTCATCGGGCGAAATGGCACCGCGCGCAACATGGGCCATTCCAAGCCGGTTGAGCCCCGCCTGCGCCAGAAAGGTTGCAGACGCCACGCCATCGGCCAGTTTCTTGAGCCGTGTCTGCACGTTGCCGCGAAACTCGACCACTTCCAGATGCGGAAACGCGTTGAGAAGCTGCGCGCGGCGGCGCAGAGACGAGGAGCCGACGCGCGCGCCGTCCGGCAGATCCTTCAGCGCCGCCACGTCCTGTGCGACAAAGGCATCGCGCACGTCCTCCCGCGGCAGATATGTGTCCAGCAATAGCCCCATCGGTTGCAGGACCGGCATGTCCTTCATCGAGTGAACCGCGATATCGATGGTGCCGTCGAGCAACGCCTCCTCGATCTCGCGGGTGAAGAGACCCTTGCCACCGATCTCTTTCAACGGGCGGTCCTGAATCGCATCGCCGGTGACCTTGATCACCACAATGGCAAATGCCTCTTCGGGAAGGTCGAAAGCCGCCATCAGGCGGGCGCGCGTCTCATGCGCCTGGGCCAGCGCCAGCGGGGAACCACGGGTGCCGATCTTCAGCGGTGAGGCGGGGGTGGGGCGTGTCAGTGTCATGAGACAGTTGTTAGTCATGTAAAGCAGACCTGACAAGCACCAGATGCTTGACATCTTGCCGCCCAGAGGGGACGAAACTGTCAACCGAAGGGAACAGATATGACCAATAAAACGATTTTGCGGGCGCTGGCCGGGGAAACATTGGACACGCCGCCGATCTGGATGATGCGGCAAGCGGGGCGTTACCTGCCCGAATACCGCGCCACGCGCGAGAAGGCCGGTGATTTCCTGTCGCTGTGCTACAACAGCGAATTGGCGGCCGAGGTGACGCTGCAGCCGATCCGCCGCTACGGGTTTGATGCGGCGATCTTGTTTGCCGACATTCTGCTGGTGCCGCAGGCTTTGGGTGCGGATCTTTGGTTTGTCACCGGCGAAGGGCCGCGCCTGTCCACCATCACCACGCAGGCTGGTGTGGATGCGCTCAAACCCGTGGACGCCATCCATGAGACGCTGAACCCGGTTTATGAAACCGTGCGGATCCTCAGCCGCGAACTGCCGCGTGAAACGACGCTGATCGGATTCGCGGGCGCGCCATGGACGGTTGCGACCTACATGATCGCGGGACAGGGCACCAAGGATCAAGGCCCGGCCCACGCCTTGAAGGCCGAGAACCGCCCGGTGTTCGAAGCGCTTCTGGCGCGGATCACCGCCGCCACCATCGAATATCTGTCCGCGCAGATCGACGCCGGGGCCGAAGTGGTCAAACTGTTCGACAGTTGGGCGGGATCGCTCAAAGGTGCTGATTTCGACGCCTATGCGCTTGAACCCGCGAAAGAAATCATCGCGGCGCTGAAGGCCAGACACCCCGGCATCCCCGTCATCGCCTTCCCGCGGGAGGCCGGCGACAAGTATGTCGGCTTTGCCAAGGCGACCGGGGCCGATTGCGTGGCTGTGGACGATTCGGTGGATGCGGCATGGGTGGCACAGCATGTGCAGCCCGACAGTTGCGTGCAGGGCAACCTCAAGTCATCGCATATGGTGACGGGCGGTCAGGCGCTGGTGGATGAAACACGGCGGATCGTGCAGGCCCTGAAGAACGGCCCGCATATCTTCAACCTCGGCCACGGGATCACACCTGATGCGGACCCGGCCAATGTGCAGCTGATGATCGACACGGTGCGCGGGAACTGACGCGCGGACATCGGCGAGCCAAAAGAACGCGCAAGGGCAACCTTGCGCGTTCTCGTTTTCTGTCAGATTGCGGTCGGGTTCACTTCACCTCGCCCGTGGGCCGCGGCGTGGCTGCGGTTTCTGGTGGCAGGACGGGATAGACCACCTCAGGCATGGCTCCGGTCAGCGAACCGAGGAAGGCCACGATCTGATCGACTTCCTGATCGTTCAGCTCTTCACCCAACTGCGACGTGCCCATAATCGCTACGGCGACCCGCAGATCCCACACCTTGCCCGAGTGGAAATACGGCGCTGTCTGGTCGATGTTGCGCAGGGGCGAGGCGCGGAACACGTAGGAATCGTCCGCTGTCGCTGTGACTTGGTAGCGACCCTTGTCATCCGGCGGCAAGACATCCGCACCCGGTTTCTCGATCAGGCCGAACGGGTAATAGCCATTGCCGCCAATGTTCACACCGTTGTGGCAAGCGGCGCAGCCCTTGTCCATGAACAGCTCCAGCCCGGCGCGCTCAATCTCGTTCAAGGCACCATCGTCGCCATTCAGGAAGGCATCAAAGGGCGAGGGGGTGATCAGCGTCGCCTCATAGGCTTCGATCGCCTTGGCAAAGTTGTCGAAGGTCACAGGATCGGCCTCTGCGGGGAAGGCGGCCTTGAACCAGTCCACATATTGCGGCATCGAGTTCAGCGTTGCGATCACGTTTGCTGGCGTGTTCGCCATTTCGACACCAGCCTGCACCGGCCCCTTGGCCTGCTCGGCAAGGTCAGCGGCGCGGCCGTCCCAGAACTGCGCCTCGTTGAAAACAGAGTTCAACACCGTCGGAGAGTTGCGCGGCCCCTTCTGCCAGGCGTGACCGATAGAGGTCTCCATGTTGTCATCCCCACCCGTCGCAAGGTTGTGACAGGAGTTGCAGGAAAACACGCCCGAGGCAGACATGCGCGGATCGAAGAACAGAGCCTTGCCCAGCGCGACCTTCTCGGGGGTAATGGTGTTGTTGTTCAGCGCAGGCAAGGTCGAGGGAAGCGGCTTGAACATCTCAAGCGCGGCCTCGCGCAGATCGGACGCCCCGGCCAGTTGGGGCATGACTGACAGGGCGAACGCAGCCGCAAATGTCAGAATGGATTTTTTCATCGCTTGGGCCTCCAGAACCCGAATAGGAACTCGCACGTATCCATATGCACAGAATCGCATGTTCGGGGGCAGGCCGCCTTGACATGGGTCAAGCAAACTGTCGAATATCAAAAGATATCAATTTGATAAGGCATTATTGCCAGCTGAGAGAAAGGGGGCTTTTCGGCCCCTTTTCCCTTCCGCTGCGTCATTGCCGAACGGTCAGACCCATTTGGCCAGCGGCGGCAGGCTCATGAGCACGGCATTGGCGTCATGGCCCGTTTCCAGCCCGAATTTGGTCCCACGGTCATAGACCAGATTGTATTCGGCATAGAGGCCGCGATGCACCAGTTGCACGTCCTTGTCGGCTTCCGTCCAGGGCTGGGTGCGGCGCCTTTCCACCAGCGGCAGATAGGCCGGCAGGAAGGCCCGGCCGATATCCTGAATCAGGGTGAAATCCCGTGCCCAATCGCCCGTATTGTGGTCGTCCAGAAAGATGCCCCCCACACCACGCGCGCGGCCGCGATGCGGGACAAAGAAATACTCATCCGCCCAAGCCTTCAGCCGCGGGTAATGCGCTTCTCCGTGCGGGTCCAGATGAGCCTTCTGCACATCGTGAAAATGGGCCGTATCCTCGGCATATTCGATGCAGGGGTTCAGGTCGGACCCGCCACCGAACCACCATGCGCCGGGGGTCCAGAACATGCGCGTGTTCATATGGACCGCCGGGCAATGGGGATTCTGCATATGCGCCACAAGGCTGATGCCGGACGCCCAGAAACGTGGATCATCCTCCATCCCCGGCACGCCGCGCGCGGCCATAGCCTTCTGCGCGCGCGCGCCCAGCGTGCCATAGACAGTCGAGATATTGACGCCCACCTTCTCGAACACGCGACCGCCGCGCATCACGCTCATCAATCCGCCACCCGCGTCCGATCCGTCTTCGGAGGACCGTTTCGTCTGCGTCACCTCGAACCGACCTGCCGGCAAGCTGGCGGTGGGGCCTTCGGTCTGCGTATCCTCCAACTTCTCGAATGCGGCCACGATGTCATCCCGCAACTGACGGAACCATGCGGCGGCGGTCTCCTTCTCGGTCTGCATGGCCGGGGCAAGAGCGGAGGTCTGGGTCATTACGGCGTCCTGTGTGGATGATCTCTCTGCCGGAAAACCTAGCAGCCGGAAACACACAGCGCCAGACGCCCATTGTCCCAAGTCTGTTTCTTCTTACAGCAAATATCCCGGGGGAGTCCGCAGGACGGGGGCAGCGCCCCCATCCGTCAGCGCCGGTCAATGGGCCGGTGCGATCACCGGGTCCAGCAGCCCGCGTCCACCATCGACGGTCATGATCTGACCGGTCATGAAACTGGAGCAATCAGAAGCCAGATATTGCACCGCCTCGGCCAGTTCCGAAGGCGGCGCGATCCGACCCAAGGGCGTGCGTGCGATGATCTGGTCGCGGTAATCGGGGTTGTCCTTGATCGCCGCCTTGAGGCTGGCCGACATGACGGAGCCGAAGGCCACGGCGTTCACCCGGATCCGGTGCGGAGCCAGCGCCAGCGCAAGCGACCGGGTCATCTGATCCAGCGCGGCGGTCGAAATGGAATAGCCCATCAGATCAGGATGCGTGCGCTGTGCCGCAAGGCAAGAGATGTTGACGATGGTGCCAGCCGGTTCATTCTCTTCCAGATCCTCGGCCTGTTTGATCATGCGCCGGGCCACCATCTGCGACAGGCGCAGGGAGGTGAGCAGGTTCTGCTCAAGCAAAGTATCGACAGAGCTGTCTTCGGGGTCCAGCGCATCGGTCGTTGTGATCTGCCGCGCGCCGTTCACCAGAATATCGACCCGGTCGAAGGCGTCGATCGTGGCCGAAAGCAGGTTGGCAATTGTCAGCCTCTCGCGCAGGTCGCCTGCGAAATAGCGGTGGCTGTTGCCATCTTCATTGGGACCAAGTTCCTTGCGCAGGCGGTCTTCGTCCAGATCGGCAAAGACGACATTGGCGCCCTTGTCCAGAAAGTGTCGCCCGATGGCATGGCCGATACCATAGGCGCCTCCGGTCACGATCGCGGTCTTGCCAATGATGGAAAAGGACATGGGGGATCTCCGTTGTTCCGGGGACGCTAGCCGATTTCAGCGCCGGGTGCGAGACTTCGCAACCAGAGGGCGCGCGGCAAGCAAAATCTTGAACCGGTTGTCGCCGGTCAGTTCTGACACTTCGGCGAAATGTTGAGTCAGCGCCGCCTCATAAGGCAGATGGCGATTGGCTACCATCCACAGCCGACCCTGAGCCGTCAACATCGCGGCAGCGGCAGCAATGAAAGCACGACCCAGATCTGGGTCAGCCGCGCGACCTGCGTGGAAAGGGGGATTCATGACGACCCCGTCCACCGGTGTGCCCGGCCGCCATGTGGTGGCATCGGCCCAGTGAAACCGCGCACGCGGGTCGCTCACATTGCTGCGCGCGCAATCCAGGGCGGCATGGTCCGCCTCGACCAGATCAAGGCTTTGGACGCTATCCCGTTCCAGGATACGCGCGGCAAGATAGCCCCAGCCGCCGCCCAGATCGACAAGATGCGCGCCGAGTTTATCTGGCAGGCTGTCCGCCAGAAGCCGCGAGGCCGGATCAATTCCGTCGGCAGAAAAGACGCCCTCGGCGGTGACAAAACCACCCTCAACAGGCTGCGGGCCGCGGGCGTGCCAATCGGCGGGCATGGGTCGGGCGTGAAACCAGATGATCTTGCCATGCGCCTTGGACAGAACCGAGGGCTGAACGCCCTGCCCTCGTAGGTCACGCAGCATCGACTCGATCCCGTCGGTCTTCTGGCCGTCCACGATGATCAGCCCACCGGTCCCCACCACCGCGCAGGCCTGCGCCAGCAAGGCCCGCCCTTGCGCCTTGGCACGGGGCAGACAGACCAGAGCGGCGGCGTAGCTGCCCTCAGGCTGCCGCGCACAGGCATATTGCGCGGCGGTGAAGGCGTCATGATCGGGTTTGAAGCCGGTGATCACCTGCACACGGTCCTGCGGCAGAATCGTCAGATCCGTCCCCGCACGCGGCGCGAACACGGCGATACGGCCGGTCGTCGGCAGGATCAGGTCGCCACCCGACAGGGCCAGCGACAGGCGTTCGGTCAACATGGGATTATTCTTTTTCCATCGTGCATTGCAGCGGGTGCTGGTGACGCCGGGCAAAATCCATCACCTGTGTCACCTTTGTCTCTGCAATCTCATGGCTGAACACGCCGACAACGGCCAGCCCCTTTTTATGCACCGTCAGCATGATCTCGAAAGCCTGCGCGTGTGACATGCCGAAAAATCGTTCCAGCACATGCACGACGAACTCCATCGGCGTATAGTCGTCATTCAGCAACAAAACCTTGTAAAGCGGCGGTCGCTTGGTCTTGGGCCGAGTCTGCACCACGACCGAGGCATCACCGTCGGCGTCTTTCTTGTCAGACATATGAAGGGGCCGCTGGATCATCTGGCGCTACTTTGGTTTGGCATGCATGTTTGGCTGGCTTTGACCGGGTTATATAACCTCCGGGGGCGTTTAGAAAAGAGGGTGCGCCGGGATCGGCGGGGAAGTGATGCAGAATTTGACCACAATAGGCTTTGATGCCGACGATACCCTCTGGCAGAACGAGCGCTTCTTCCGGCTGACACAAGAACGATTTGCCGACCTGCTGCGCGATCATGCGGATACCGATCATCTGATGGCGCGTCTCCTCGAGGCGGAAAAACGGAACCTTGGCCACTACGGTTTCGGGATCAAGGGCTTTGTCCTGTCGATGATCGAGACCGCAATCGAAGTGACCGCGCAGCGGGTGCCCGCCAGCGTCATCGCGGAACTGATCGCCGCCGGGCAAGACATGCTGCGCCATCCGATCGAACTTCTGCCGCATGCGCGCGAGGCCGTCACCGCCGTGGCGGGCACGCACCGTGTGCTTCTGATCACCAAGGGCGATCTGCTGGATCAGGAACGCAAGCTGGCACAATCCGGACTTGGCGATCTGTTCGACGGTGTCGAAATCGTTTCGGCCAAGACGACGCCTGTCTATGAGGGAATTTTTGCACGCCATGGTGACGGGGCCGCACGCGCGATGATGGTGGGCAATTCGATGCGTTCGGACGTGGTGCCCGTAATCGAGGCGGGCGGTTGGGGTGTGCATGTGCCACATGGTCTGGTCTGGGAGATCGAGATAGCCGAAACACCCAGCACCGCGCCACGGTATCGGGAACTGCCAGATCTGGGTGCTTTGGCCGATCTGGTTCGTGAAATCGGCTGAGAATTGCAGCAATAGGGTCACAATTGACCGGTCTCTTGCCTGACATCGGCGTGAACCCGCGCCCGGTCGTGACCTTCCTCGTCCCCCATTCAGGCCATGGGTTGAGGATGTCCGCCTGCATACCTACCACATGTTGCGAAATCCGGTCTAGATGATGCAACCTCACCGTGAAACGCTTTACAAATGAACACTTTATTCAACTTTGTGCCTGTGTTAGCCTGAACTCATATAAAAATGACCGACCGAAATATCGGCGGCTTGAGGCAGAAGGCAGTGACAATGAAGGTGCGGCGTAGGCAGCCGGCCCGATACGGGCTATTTCTATTCACAGCCATATGGTTGATCGTTGTGCTTCCGCTCAGCGTGAGGGCAGCGCCATATGCGGCAATGGTCATGGATGCGCGGAATGGAGAAGTGCTCCATTCCGAGAATGCCGACACCCGATTGCATCCGGCCTCTCTGACCAAGATGATGACGCTCTATGTCGCGTTTCAGGCCATTGAGCGGGGCGAGATCAGCCTTGACACCGATGTGACGATCACGCGCGAGGCCGCAGCCGAGCCGCCCAGCAAGCTGGGATTGCGCGCAGGTCAGAAAATCAAGCTGCGTTATCTGATTCGTGCCGCGGCGATCAAATCGGCCAATGACGCGGCCCATGCCATCGGAGTGGCCATCGAAGGGTCCGAGGCGGCCTATGCCCGCCGGATGAACCGCACCGCGGCCGCGATGGGCATGACGCGCACGACCTTCAAGAACATGCACGGGCTGACAGCCGAGGGGCATATGTCCACGGCGCGCGACATGACGATCCTTGGTCGTCACATGCTTTATGATTTTCCCGAGTATTATAATCTGTTCTCGCGCCGCTCGACCGATGCGGGCATTGCGCATGTGAACAACACCAACCGCCGCCTTCTGGATGCCTATCGTGGCGCGGACGGGATCAAGACGGGATATACCCGTGCAGCGGGGTTCAACCTTGTCGCCTCGGCGGAACGTGGCGGCACCCGGATCATTGCGACGGTGTTCGGCGGACGTTCGACCGTGTCACGCAACCAACGCGTGGCAGAACTGCTTGATCTTGGCTTCAAGAAGGCCCCGTCCCGCGTGGCGCTGCGCAAACCTGCAAAACCGGATGCCATACCAGGTCGCGGCCCCAGCGAGGGCGATGTCGAGAACCAGGTCGCAGCGGTTGTAGCCTCGGTCAGCGGACGTCCGGCTGCGGGCAAGACGATCCGGCTGGTGACCGCCGTTTCGTCCAGCCTTCGCCCCGTCGCGCGACCAGGATCGGGCGCGCCTGCCCCCGTCATCGTGGCGCTCAAGGATGACATCACCCAAGCCTTGACCGAGGTCGCGGCCCAGACCGCCGCGGTTGAAGTGGCACAGAAGCAGGTGCCCGCCGCAGAGCCGGTTCCGGCCTTGGCCGCCATTAACCCGCCGCTCGCCATTCCAGAGCGTCCCGTTGCTGTCGCAGACAACACCACAGCGCCCGCCGCCGAAGTGCCGGATACAGCGCTGGCTCTGGCCGCGGACACGTCCGAGGAGACGACAGAGATCGCAGAACTGGCGGAAGCAGTGGCCGACGCGCTGCCTGAGGCACCCGCAGCCCTTGCCGAAACATCTGCTGCGCCAGAGGCGGCTGTCGAGGTAGCTGTGTCCCGGACCGCGCCTCCTGCCGCCATCAAACCCCGCGCCCGGCCCGAGGGTCTGGTCGTTCTGGCCAGCCTGCCCAGCGAAGAGACCGTGCGCACCGACGCACCCGCCGCCGTAGCCGAGATGGCGACCGCGCCCGAACCGGAGGTCGTCACACGGATCAGCACCTCGGGTGGTCGTCACTGGGGTATCAATGTGGGTCGCTTCGGAAGTCGCCACGCCGCCGAGAAGGTCCTGCTCCAGACCGCCTTGAAAGAGGTCAATACGCTGGACGGAACCCTCCGCAAGATCGTGCAGGGAAATGGCGGATTTGATGCCAATTTCATGGGCATGACCCGCGAAAGCGCGGATCTGGCCTGCCGTCGCCTGCAAGCCCGTCAGGTGCAGTGCTTCATGATCGGGCCAAGCTGATCACGGCAGACGGTTCAGGGGCTTTCCGCCACCCCGGAGGATAGCTCATTCAAGAGGCAACGCGGACCCCGTGTCACGGCTTGGGGTGATCGTCCCAATCGTCGTTCAGGATGCGACGGGCGTCGCCCTCGGGGTCGTCATATTGGTTGGTGCGCACGGTGTAGATGAAGGCGACAAGCCCCACACCGCCCAACAGCAGAGAGATCGGAATCAGATAGGACAGGACTTCCATCGGATCACTTGAGCCTTATTGCATTGAGGGCCACGGTGATCGACGAGGAGGACATGGCCAGAGCGGCCACCAGCGGCGTGGCGAACCCGGCGATGGCGATCGGCACTGCGATCACGTTGTAGAGAGTGGCGATGTTGAAATTCTCGCGGATGCGCCGCACGGCGGATTGGGCGGTTGTCACCGCATCGGCAATGGGCGACAGGTCGCTGCCCAGCAACACGATATCCGAGGCCACGCGCGCCGCATCCAGCGCCGAGGCGGGCGAGATCGAGACATTGGCCGCCGTCAGCGCGGCGGTATCGTTCAGGCCATCCCCCACCATCAGCACATGCCGCCCTTCGTCTTGTAGCGCGGTGATGCGGGCGGCCTTTTCCGCAGGCAGGGATTCAGCCAACCATTCGGGAATGCCCAGACGCCGGGCCAAGGCCTCGACAACGGCGGCGCTGTCGCCCGAGATCAGCAGGACACGTATGCCCTTGGCCATCAGGTTGCGCACCGCCTCGGCAGCGCCGGGGCGTAGACGGTCGGTGAAGGTAAAGGCGCGCGGCGTTTCCGTTCCGATGGCAAGCCATGCCGCAGTCTCGGCCCCCGGCACGGCCCCTGTCCAAGACGCGCGCCCCAACCGGACGGGCTGTCCCTGCCAAAGCCCTTTGGTGCCGTAGCCCGGCACTTCGGTCAGTTCGGTAATGGGTGCGGGCGCGATTCCCGCCGCGCGTGCCGCAGCCGCCAGAGAGACCGACAGCGGATGTGAAGACCCCTCGGCCAGCGCCAGCGCAATGGCCAGATCACGGGGGCTGTGATCGCTCAGATTGACCAGTTCCGGCGTTCCTGCAGTGAGCGTGCCGGTCTTGTCGAAAACGACCGTATCCACCTTGGCCAGCCGCTCAAGCGCGGTGGCGTCCTTGATCAGCATGCCCCGGCGGAACAGCTTGCCCGAAGCGGCCGTCGTCACCGCAGGCACCGCCAGACCCAGCGCACAAGGGCAGGTGATGATCAGCACGGCAGCGGCAATGTTCAGCGCGGTGCGCATGTCGGCGGAATACAGATACCACCCAATGAAACTGGCCATCGACAGGAACAGAACGCCGGGTGTGTAATATTTGGCCGTGCTGTCCGCCAGCGACGTATAGCGCGAGCGGCCACTTTCGGCGATGGCCACCAGATCGGCCATGCGGTGCAACGATGTTTCGCGCCCGACCGCCGTGGCCCTAATGCTCAGGGGCCCGGTCAGGTTGACCTCGCCCGCGCTGACGGGACGGCCCGGTTCGGCAAAGACGGGCAGCGTTTCGCCCGTCAGGAGAGAGCGGTCGATCTCGGAGCGGCCCTCGGTGATCACGCCATCCACAGGCATCCGCCCGCCGGGCCGCACGAGGATCAGGTCCCCGATGCGCAGGTCGGCCACGGGCATGACCACCTCGGCCCCATCCCGCAGCGCGGTGGCACGCGGCACTTCGAGCGCGGACAACTCCTGCGCGGCGGAGCGCGCGATGGCACGGGTGCGGTGGTCCAGATAGCGTCCGGTCAACAGGAAGAAGACCAGTGCCACGGCGGCGTCGAAATAGGCATGATGGCCAGAAAGCGCCGTTTCCCAGATCGAGGCAACCACAGCCAATAGCAGCGCCGTCACGATCGGGACATCCATGTTGGACCGGCGCACCCGCAGGGCCGACCATGCGCTTTTGTAGAAGGGCACACCCGAGAAGGCGAGCGTGGGCAGCGCGATCGCGGCGGAAATCCAGTGAAACAGATCCCGCGTGGCATCAGTGGCACCGGACCAGACGGCCACTGACAGCAGCATCACATTCATCATGGCAAAGCCCGAAACGGCCATGCGCATCAGCAGATCGCGGCCCACCTTGTCATTCTGGGTCAGAGACAGTGTGCCCGCGTCCAGTTCATGCGCCTCATAGCCCGTTTGCCGCAGCAACGTGACCAGTTGGTCGGGTGTGACGCCCGCCTCGGCCTCGATGGTGGCGCGCTTGAGGGTAAGGTTCACGCGCGCCGACTTGACGCCCGGGACGGCGGCCAGACTGCGCTCGACTGTCGAGATGCAGGCCGAACAGTGGATGGTCGGCAATGACAGCGCAATGCGAGCATCCTTGTGCAATCCCTGCTCGGCCAGCGCCTGCGCGCCGGGTGCGGCGACACAGGCAGGACAGGCCGAAATCGAGGGGCGAATGGCGGCGGTCATGATGCGAACCTTTCAGCTCAGCGTTTGACGTGGAGAATGACGCGTTGCGAGAACTGGGTGCCATTCTCGGCAAGGGCCGTCAGGCGGATGTTCCAGTTGCCATCGGCCAGATGGACCGGCGCGACATAGGCCACACCGTCGAAGATGAACTCGGGGCGGATGTCATCGGCCACATGCGTCGCGCGCCCCACCACGGCATCCAGCGCACCGACCCGCACGGGCAAGCCTTGGGCATCCGTGAAACGCAGGATCACTTCTCCCTCTGCGGCATCGGCGCGGACCGTCCATCCCAGCGCCTCCTGCGCGGCCTTGCGCTCGTCGAATTGCTGGCTGGCGACGTAGGAGTTCTTCACTTCAAGCCCCGGAAAGGTGCTGACTGCGGACCAGGCCAGAAGAAGATTCACCCCGATGATGATGCCGAAGGCTCCGCAGAAGATCATCAGAACATGGCGACCTGTCAGTTGCTTGGTCATGGTCAGTTATCCCTTCCGTTGAAGATGGTGTCCTTGTAGACGCGCTCGCCATTGGTCAGGTCCTCGACCCAGAGGCGGATATCGACACGCTCACTGCTGGCAGCACCGCTGTCGGACGCGGCAACGACATAGACCCGCTGCAGGAACGTCGTGTCGGCGGGGACCATGACAGTATCACCTTCGACGGATTCCAGCGTGACCTCAAGCGGTTGATCCGCGACCACGGTGACCTTGAACGGCCGGTCCTCGCCCTGCTTGTTCAGCAAGCGCACGTCATAGGTGTTGCGGATCGAGCCATCCGACAGCACCACGAAGGTCGGGTTGCGGATCGGGGCCACGGTCATCTCGATATCCGAGCGGATGAACAGCGCCACGACAAGACCGACACCAACAAGGGACCACAGCGCGGTATAAAGCATCGTGCGCGGGCGCAGGACATGCTTCCAGATCGGCTTGGGCTGGCTGCCCGCGCGTTCCGCCGTCTCGTCCGTCAAAGCCATATAGTCGATCAATCCGCGCGGCTTGCCGATCTTGTCCATCACATCATCGCAGGCGTCGATGCACAGCGCGCAGGTGATGCACTCCATCTGCTGGCCGTCGCGGATGTCGATCCCCATCGGGCAGACGTTGACGCAGGCCATGCAGTCAATGCAATCGCCCTGCGTCTGGGCCGCGTCGCCCTTTGTCAGCTTGCCACGCGGCTCGCCCCGCCATTCCCGATAGGCGACGGTCAGCGTATCCTCGTCCATCATGGCTGCCTGAATGCGGGGCCATGGGCAGGCATAGATACAGATCTGCTCGCGCGCGAAACCGCCGAAGAAAAAGGTCGTCATCGTCAGGATCAGCATGGTCGTATAGGCGACGGGATGGGCGTTCAGCGTCACCAGATCACGCGCCAGAGTGGGGGCGTCGGTGAAATAGAACACCCAGGCCCCGCCTGTCGCCAGACCGATCAGGAACCAGCTTGTCCATTTCGTCAGTCGTAGCCGCGCCTTGCGAAGGTCCCACTTCTCTTGCCGGTGCAGTCGCAGGCGTGCATTGCGATCCCCTTCGATCCAGCGCTCCACCAGGATGAACAGATCGGTCCAGACGGTCTGCGGGCAGGCATAACCGCACCAGACTCGGCCCAGTGCCGAGGTGAACAGGAACAGCCCCAGCCCGGCCATGACCAGAAGGCCCGCGATGAAATAGAATTCATGCGGCCATATCTCGATCCAGAAGAAAAAGAAGCGCCGGTTGGCAAGGTCGATCAGGACAGCCTGATCCGGCAGGTTCGGGCCACGGTCCCAGCGAATCCAGGGCGTCAGGTAATAGATCCCCAAAGTCACGGCCATGATGACCCATTTCAGATTGCGGAACTTGCCCGAGACACGACGCGGAAAGATCGGTTCGCGTGCGGCATAGAGGCTTGGCGGGACTTCGGGTTCAGTCTGGGACACGGGGGAATCGCTCCGGCAATGATCTGCGTTTTGCCCTTTGTCACAGGGAAGGCGATCGGCAACCTTGACCTGCATCAATTATTGCATCTGCGGGGTATCTATTCGACACGAGAGCACGGCACCGTGATGCGAAACGGCCCACAGACTTGCGCTATGGGCCGTTTCGGGATCAGATGGCGCCGACCTTCCAGGAAACGCGCGAACAGGACGGAAGGTCGGCACCGACCCATGGGCGTTTGTGGCGCCCATGGGTGTCTCTTGTGGGCGGTTACTCGCCGCCACCCAGTTGGTGGACGTAAGTCGCGACCGCGCGGATCTCGGCCTCGCTCAGACGGTTTGTCCAAGAGGGCATCACGCCGAAGCGCGAATAGGTCACGGTCTGCATCAGCGTCTCGTGCGAACCGCCATAGAGCCAGATCGCGTCGGTCAGGTTCGGTGCCCCCTGCGCACGATCACCCGTGCCGTCATCCATATGGCAAGAGGCACAGTTGTCGGCATAGACCGTTGCCCCGGCTTCGACCAAGGACGCATCCTGCGGCGTTCCCGACAGCGACATGACATAGTTCACCACCTGGTCGATCTCCTCGGACGCCAGAATGTCGCCGAAGGCAGGCATCTGGGACCAACGGGCGTCGGGATCTTCCTCGTTCCGGATGCCATGCGCGATTGTTGTATGAATGGCCTCGATGTCACCACCCCAAAGCCAGTCATCGTCCAGCAGGTTCGGATAGCCGGATGCGGCAACGCCTGCTGCACCCGAACCATGGCACTGTGCGCACCATGTGCGGAACACGGCAGCCCCGGCCGAGGTGGCATAGCCGCGCAGCTCGGGATCATCGGCGATCGCTGTCAGTTCGACCGAGGCCAGTTGCGTGTTGATCTGGGCATTGGCCGCTTCGGCGGCCTCGATCTCGGTCTGGACATTCGCGCGGGTAGACCAGCCCAGCAGGCCGGGTGTAGCCGCCTTGATCCCCGGCCAGGCCGGATAGGCGATGGTATAGAGAACGGCCCAGAAGATCGTGGCGTAGAAGGTCCAGAGCCACCAGCGCGGCAGCGGGTTGTTGAACTCCTCGATCCCGTCCCAGCTGTGGCCCGTCGTGTCCACGTCGGGCTTCTTTGTGGATTTCTGCGGTTGCTTTGCCATGTCCTCACGCCTCCTTGGCGTCACGGGCGCGTGCAGGTATGTCCCCTGCGGCGGCGGGTTTGTCTTCATGCCGGAACGGGATATCGGCTACGTCGCGATAGGTCTTGCTGCTGCCGGGGCGCATCACGAACAGGACGACCCCTATAAAGAACAGGAACAGCGCAAGAAGCATCCAGCTGTCGGCGAATTCGCGCAGAAGGGAATAGGTTTCCATCTGTCGTCCCCCTTACCGGCTTGCATCGGGCGTGAAGGTCGAGAAATCGACCAACGTGCCCAACATCTGAAGATAGGCGATCAGCGCATCGGTCTCGGAAATCCCGGGCTGAGCGTCGAAGTTGCGCACCTGCGCGCCGGGATAGCGTTCCACCAGACCGTCCCAGTCACCGTCAGGATCGGCCTGCACCGCAAAGTCGGCGCGGGCGTTCGCGATCATGTCGTCTGTATAGGGCACACCGATCATCCGGTGGGTTTCCAGAAGGTCCTGGATATACTCGCCATCGATCAGCCGGTTTTCCAGAAAGCCGTATTTCGGCATCACGGATTCCGGCACCACCGATTGCGGGTCACGCAGGTGATCCACGTGCCAGCTGTCCGAGTAGCGCCCGCCGACACGGGCCAGATCCGGTCCGGTGCGCTTGGAGCCCCACTGGAACGGGTGGTCGTACTTGCTTTCCGCAGCGAGGCTGTAGTGGCCATAGCGTTCCACCTCGTCGCGCATCGGGCGGATCATCTGGCTGTGGCAGACATAGCACCCTTCACGGATGTAGATGTCACGCCCGGCCAGTTCCAGCGGAGAGTAGGGGCGCACGCCCTCTACATCCTCGATGGTGTTTTCCAGCCAGAACAGCGGGGCGATCTGCACGATCCCGCCCACAGTCACCACAAGGAAGGCGAAGATGGCCAAAAGCGTGACGTTCTTTTCAAGAACGGCGTGTTTGTCGAGAATTGCCATTGGTCCGGCCCTCCTTATTCAGCCGGGACTGCGGCGTGCGCGGATTTGACAGCCGGCGCGCTTTTCACAGTCATCCAGAGGTTGTAGCACATGATGATGGCACCGGTGAGGAACATGACCCCGCCCAGACCGCGCACCACATACATCGGGAATTTGGCGGCCACGGTGTCGGCAAAGCTGTTCACCAGGAAACCGTTGGCATCGACTTCGCGCCACATCAGGCCCTCCATGATCCCGGTCACCCACATGGCGGCGGCGTAGAGAATGATGCCGATGGTCGCCAACCAGAAGTGCCAGGAGACAAGGCTGAGGCTGTAAAGCCGTTCACGGTTCCACAGTTTCGGCACAAGGAAGTAGAGCGCGCCGAAGGTGATCATGCCGTTCCAGCCCAGCGCACCCGAGTGCACATGGCCAATGGTCCAGTCCGTGTAGTGCGACAAGGAGTTCACCGCGCGGATCGACATCATGGGACCCTCAAAGGTGGACATCCCGTAGAAACCCACCGAGATGACCATCATGCGGATGATCGGATCGGTGCGCAGCTTGTCCCATGCGCCGGACAGCGTCATCAGACCGTTGATCATGCCACCCCAGGACGGCATCCACAGCACGATCGAGAACACCATGCCAAGGGTCGATGCCCAATCCGGCAGCGCCGTGTAGTGCAGATGGTGCGGACCGGCCCAGATATAGATGAAGATCAGCGCCCAGAAGTGGATGATCGACAGTTTATAGCTGAAGACGGGGCGTTCGGCCTGCTTCGGCACGAAGTAATACATCATGCCAAGGAAACCGGCCGTCAGGAAGAAGCCAACCGCGTTGTGGCCATACCACCACTGCACCATCGCATCCTGCACGCCCGAGAAGACCTGCACGGACTTGGAACCGAGGAGCGACACCGGAATGCTGAGGTTGTTGACCACATGCAGCATCGCCACGGTGATGATGAAGGACAGGTAGAACCAGTTGGCCACATAGATGTGGGGTTCCTTGCGCTTGACCAGCGTGCCCATGAACACCGCCAGATAGGCCAGCCAGACGATGGTCAGCCACCAGTCCACATACCATTCGGGCTCGGCATATTCCTTGGACTGTGTCGCCCCCAGAAGATAGCCGGTTGCCGCCAGAACGATCACCAGCTGATAGCCCCAGAAGACGAACCACGCGAGGTTACCGCCCCACAGGCGCGCGGCGCTTGTGCGCTGGACCACATAGAACGAGGTCGCGATCAGCGCGTTGCCGCCAAAGGCGAAAATCACCGCCGATGTATGCAGCGGGCGCAGCCGTCCAAAGTTCAGATAGCCCTGCGCCCATTCGAAGTTGAGCACCGGGAAAGCAAGCTGAAAGGCGATGATCACGCCCACCAGAAACCCGACAACCCCCCACCCGGCAGTGGCGATCACACCGGCGCGCACGACGCCGTCCATGTATTCTCCGGACAGATCGCGCTTCACGACGGGTTCGTCGATCCCTCGCAAGACCCAGAGAAAGACCCCGCCCGCTGCGGCCGCCACGATCAGGGCGTTCACCAGATAGGCCAGGTCACGTGCGAAATTGGCCGCAATCAGCGCGAACAGCGTGATAAGGCCAAGCACGATCAGCTTGATATAATTCAACATTTTGCGTCCCTTTTGTCCTGTCCCGATGATTCGTGTTGATCGCGGGGGTTCTCCAGACTGGGCCAGTCATGCGGTCTTGCGGTCTGGATCGCCTTGATCTGTGTCAAGGCTGGAACGCTGCGTCTTTGACGCGTGTCAAAGTGGCGGCAGTCCCGACATGGTAGTGAGGGTCATGACTGGACTTCAAAGGAGAGTGACATGGCGTACAAGACATTGTTTTCGGTGATAACGGATACCGCGCTGGCGGGTCCCGTACTGGATCAGGCAATCGCCATGGCGACAGCTTGGGATGCCCATCTGGACGTATTGTGCATGGGTCTGGATCGCACGCAGACCGGCTTCTACTATGCCGGAGCCAATGCGCTGATCCTGCAAGAGACGATCACACGCGCCCAGGACGAGGCGCGCGCGGTTGAAGCGCATGTGCGCAAGATCCTTGAGGCCAGCGACGTGCGCTGGGGTCTGGACAGCGGCGTCGCGCAACTGGCCGATATGGGGCGACACGTCGCTCAGCGGGCGCGCTTCTCGGATCTGGTGATCCTGCCGAAACCTTATGGGGAAAAACGCGGCGTCGAACTGGAACCGATTCTGGAATCCGCGATGTTCGACGGGGCGGCCCCGGTCCTGATGGTGCCCGAGGCCGGACAGATCGTCACCGCGCCTCAGCGTATTCTGCTGGCCTGGAACGAAAGCGACGAGGCGTTGGAAGCTGCCCGCACCGCCCTGCCCCTTTTGATACAGGCCGATAGCGTGCGGATCGTGGTGATCGACCCGCCGGTTCATAGCCCGACACGGTCAGATCCCGGCGGCTTGCTGTCACAATACCTGTCCCGTCACGGGGTCAATTGCGAAATTGACGTCCTGTCCAAGACACTGCCGCGCGTGTCGGATGTCCTGATGCGCCATGCCGCGGATGTCGAGGCGGACATGATCGTGATGGGCGCCTACGGCCACTCGCGCTTCCGCGAGGCGATTCTTGGTGGTGCCACGCGCAACATGCTGGAGCATGCCAAGATCCCGGTGTTTCTTGCACATTGAATGACAAGGCGCGGCTGGCGGTTGCCAGTCGCGCCTTTCGTCATCCGGCCCGTGTCAGGCCAGCATTCCGCCATCGCTGTCGTCGCCTGCTTCTTCCAGAAGGCGTCCGAAATCCGGCACGGTCACATGCCGCTTGCCCTGTAGTGAGATCACGCCATCCCGCTTGAGCGCTGAAATCTGGCGGCTGACCGTTTCCAGCGTCAGGCCCAGATAGTCGGCCATCGCCTCCCGGGTCAGCGGCAGATCAAAGACCATGGATCCTTTGGGGGTTTGCAGTTTCAGCGACGCGTCACGCCGCGCGATGATCGTCAGAAGCGAGGCGATCTTTTCGCGCGCAGTCTTGCGTCCCAGCACCAGCATCCACTCCCGCGCTGCATCCAGCTCGTCCAGCGTCATCTCCAACAGGCGATGGGCGATATGGGGCGTGCGCTCCATCAAGGCTTCGAAGGGTTTCTTGCGGAAGCAGCACATCACCAGATCGGTGGTGGCAACCACGTCATAGGCCGAACCTTCACGCCCCGGACGTCCCACGAAATCCGAAGGCAACAACAGCCCCACCATCTGGGTGCGGCCATCCTCCATCGTCTGGGTCAGCGTTGCGATGCCTGTCACGACCGAGCCTACGAAATCCATCCGGTCACCGGACCAGATCACGGTCTGACCTGCTTCAAAGGATCGGTAGTATTTGATCTCTTCCAGCCGTTCGAGTTCGTCGCTTTCGCAACGCGCGCAAACCGCTCTGTGTCTGATAGGGCAATCGCCACACTCGACCGAGTGAGACACGGTTTTCTCATTCAGCATGTTGACACTTCGCGCACTTGATCTGGGTCAAAGAATTTTTCCCCAATGTCCAGAAGACTAGACAGATGATGATGAAAAAGCAACTCGCAAAACTGGGCCTGTTCGACGCGAAAGTGCCGCGGTATACCAGTTACCCCACCGCGCCACATTTCTCGAACGGGATTGGCGCGTCGGATTTTTCCAATTGGATCAAGGCAATAAGCCCAAGTTCGGATATATCTCTTTACGTGCATGTTCCGTTTTGTCGCAGGTTGTGCTGGTTCTGCGCCTGCCGGACACAGGGCACGCAGAGCGATGCGCCGGTAGCCGCCTATCTTGAGACGCTGAAGGCAGAGTTGACACTCCTCCGTCAGATCCTGCCCGACGGCGTGCGGCTGTCACGCCTGCACTGGGGTGGCGGCACGCCGACGCTCTTGTCGCCCGCGATGATGACCGATCTGGCTGGCGCAATCTTTGATGTGGCACCGATGGCCCCGGATGGCGAATTCTCGGTCGAGATTGACCCGAACGAGATCGACGCGGCGCGCCTGGATGCTTTGGCGGCGGCCGGCATGAACAGGGCCTCGATCGGGGTGCAGGATTTTGACGAGGCGATCCAGCAAACCATCGGACGCCTGCAAAGCTATGACATCACACGCGATGCCGTGAACGAAATCAGGGCGCGCGGTGTCAAAAGCCTGAATGCCGACATCCTTTTCGGTCTGCCTCATCAGTCGCGCGCGCGGATCACCGAAAGTGTACAGAAACTGCTGTCCCTGAACCCGGACCGGGTGGCGCTCTACGGCTATGCCCATGTCCCATGGATGGCCAAGCGCCAGCAGATGATCCCGTCGGACGCGCTGCCCACACCGGAAGAGCGGCTGGAGTTGTTCGAGACGGCGCGCAAGCTGTTCCTGTGGGATGGCTATGCCGAAATCGGCATCGACCATTTCGCCACCCAGACCGATGGTCTGACCGTGGCGCAGAAGGCCGGGAAACTGCGGCGGAACTTTCAGGGCTATACCGATGACCCTGCCGATGTGCTGATCGGTGTCGGGGCGTCGTCCATCTCGAAGTTTCCGCAAGGATATGCGCAGAACGCGCCTGCCACCGGGGCCCATACAGGGGCTATCCGCGAGGGGCGCTTCTCGGTCTCGAAAGGGCATGCCTTCTCTGCCGAGGACAAGCTGCGCAGCCGGATGATCGAAGCCTTGATGTGTGATTTCCGCATCGACAGTGCCGAATTGCAGACGCGTTTCGGTGTCACCCAAGCGCAGGTGCAGCAGTTGTTCGACCGGGCGACCGCCCAGTTTCCCGGCATCCTGCATATGGCTGACGGCATTTTGAGCATCCCTGTCGCGGCCCGTCCCCTGACCCGCATGATCGCCCGCAGTTTCGACGCCTATGACATGAGCAAGGCCGGACACAGTTCCGCGATCTGACCGAAGCCCCTTCAGGCGGCGGTCAGATCCAGTGCCGCCGCCAGCAGGCTGCGGGCGTAATCGGTCTGCGGATCGGCAAACAAGGTCTGCGCGTCACCCGCTTCGACCACGTCGCCCTGTTTCATCACGATCATCTTGTGGCTCATGGCGCGTACCACGTTCAGGTCGTGGCTGATGAACAGATAGGCCAGCCCGTATTTCACCTGCAACGCGCGCAACAGATCGACGATCTGCACCTGCACGGTCATATCCAGGGCCGACGTGGGCTCGTCCAGCACCAGCAGCTTTGGCCGCAGGATCATGGCACGGGCAATGGCGATGCGCTGGCGCTGACCGCCGGAAAACTCGTGCGGATAGCGGTGCATGGTGGCAGGGTCCAACCCCACCTCCGCCATGATTTCGGCCACCATCTGGCGCTTGTCCTGTCCCGGTGCGACACCGTGCACACCCAGACCTTCGGCGATGATCTGTTCGCAGGTCATGCGCGGGGACAGGCTGCCGAAAGGGTCCTGAAACACGATCTGCATGTCCTTGCGCAGCGCGCGCAGCCGCGACGTGGACCAGCCGCGCACGTCCTGCCCGTCGAAGGTGATACCGCCCTCTGATGCGATCAGCCGCATGATGGCCAATGCCAGCGTTGTCTTGCCTGAGCCGCTTTCGCCAACGATGCCCAAAGTCTCGCCCGCGCGGACGCTGATCGTCGCGTCATTCACGGCCTTCACATGACCCACGGTGCGTTTCAGAAAGCCGCGCTGGATGGGAAACCAGACTTTCAGATGATCAGTGCGGATCAACTCTTTCGCATCCGCCGCCACGGGGGCAGGCGTGCCCACGGCACGCGCGGCCAGCAGCTTGCGGGTGTAGTCGTGCTGCGGATTGGCGAAAATCTCGGCGGTCGGGCCCTGCTCGACTATCTCGCCGCCCTTCATGACGCAAACCTTGTCGGCGATGCGACGCACGATCCCCAGATCATGGGTGATGAACAGCAGCCCCATATTCTCGGTCCGCTTCAATTCGGCCAGCAGGTCAAGGATCTGCGCCTGAATGGTCACGTCAAGCGCCGTGGTCGGTTCATCCGCGATCAGCACATCGGGTTTGTTGGCCAGTGCCATGGCAATCATCACCCGCTGGCGCTGCCCGCCCGACAATTGATGCGGATAGGCGCCAAGGCGGCTTTCGGCGTCCCGGATACCGACCTTTTCCAGCAACTCGATGATGCGAATCCGCGCCGCCTCGCCGACAATCCCCTGATGCAGCGCCAAGGACTCGGACAACTGCCGTTCGAGCGTATGCAGCGGGTTCAGGCTGGTCATCGGTTCCTGAAAGATGAAACTGATGTCATTGCCGCGCACTTTGCGCAGTAGCGCGTCATCCGCACCGATCATCTGCTGACCATCATAGGTCACCGACCCCGAGACCTGCGCGGACTCCCCCAACAGGGACACGGTGCTCAGCGCGGTTACGGACTTGCCCGATCCGCTTTCACCGACCAGGGCAACGGTTTCGCCCCGCTCAAGCGTGAAGCCGACTCCACGCACGGCATGTGTCAGCTTGCCATCCTGACGGAACGAGACGTTCAGATCCTTGACCTCAAGAAGGCTCATTGAAAAGTCTTTCTGGGATCGAAGGCATCACGCACGCCTTCGAAAATGAAGACAAGCAGCGACAGCATGATGGCAAAAACGAAAAACGCGGTGAAACCCAGCCAAGGCGCCTGCAGGTTCTGTTTGGCCTGAAGCGTCAACTCTCCCAAAGACGGTGAGGAGGATGGCAGGCCAAAACCCAGAAAATCCAGCCCTGCCAAGGTGGCAATCGTGCCTGTCACGATGAAGGGCAGCATCGTCACGGTCGCCACCATCGCATTGGGCAGCATGTGGCGGAACATGATCGTGGTGTTGCTGACGCCCAGCGCCTTGGCCGCGCGGACATATTCAAGGTTGCGCGCCCGCAGGAATTCCGCCCGCACCACACCCACCAGCGCCGTCCAGCCGAACAGCACGGTGATAAACACCAACAGCCAGAAACTTCGCCCCAGAATAGCGAACAGGATGATGATGACATAAAGCGCCGGGGTCGCCCCCCAGATCTCGATAATGCGCTGAAAGATCAGATCGACCCACCCCCCGAAGTAGCCCTGAATGGCCCCGGCCGCGATCCCGACAAGCGAGGCCAGAGTCGTCACGATCAGCGTGAACAGGATCGACAGGCGGAAACCATAGATGACACGCGCCATCACATCGCGTTTCGTATCATCCGTGCCCAGCCAGTTCTGACTGTTGGGCGGCAGGGGTGCGGCACCGGGACGGTCCACGGTCGTGCGGTAGCTGTAGGGGATGATCGGCCAAATGGCCCAGCCTTGCTCGATTGCCTGACCGTCCACCATGCCCGTTTCGGCCTGCGCCTTGATGCCTTCGGGATCGTCGAAGCACGCTTCCAGTCCGCCCGATGCGATAAGGCACTGCACCTCGATATCGCGATAAGGTGCTTCGGTCTGAAAATCGCCGCCAAAGGTGGTTTCAGGGTAGAAGCGGAAGATCGGCGTATAGAACTCGCCCTGATATTTCACGAGGATCGGTTTGTCATTGGCGATGAACTCGGCGAACAGGGACAGGCCGAACAGCACCGAAAAGATGATCAACGACCAGAAGGCGCGCCGGTTACGCTTGAAATTGTTCCAGCGGCGCTGGTTGAGCGGCGACAGAAACGCCTTCTTGGGCGCGGCCAGATCGGCGGGCATGGGCGCGGGTGTCACAGTCGGATCAGGCAGGGTCGCCATCGCTCAGCCCTCCCTTTTTTCAAAGTCGATGCGCGGATCGACCAGCACATACATCAGGTCCGACAGGATGCCCACCACCAGCCCGATCAGGCCAAAGATGAACAGCGTGCCGAAGATCACCGGATAGTCGCGCGCCACCGCCGCCTCGAACCCAAGCCGTCCCAGACCATCCAGCGAGAAGATCGTCTCGATGATCAGCGATCCTCCGAAGAACACACCGATGAAGACGGCCGGAAATCCCGCGATCACGATCAGCATCGCATTGCGGAAGACATGGCCATACAGCACCTTCTTTTCCGACAGCCCTTTGGCGCGTGCCGTCATGACATAGTGCTTCTTGATCTCGTCCAGAAAACTGTTCTTCGTCAACAGGGTCAGCGTGGCAAAGGCCGAGATCGTCGAGGCTGTCACCGGCAATGCGATGTGCCAGAAGTAGTCAGCCACCTTGCCCAGCAGGGACAGTTCATCGAAATTATCCGAGGTCAGGCCGCGCAGCGGGAAGATCTGGAAATAGGACCCGCCCGCGAACAGCACCAGCAGAAGGATCGCGAACAGGAAGCCGGGAATGGCATAGGCCACGATGATCATGCCGGATGTCCATGTATCGAAGGGCGAGCCATCCTTGACAGCCTTGCGGATTCCCAACGGGATCGACACCGCATAGGCGATCAGCGTCGACCAAAGGCCCAGCGTGATCGACACGGGCATTTTTTCCAGAACCAGATCAATCACGCTGATCGAGCGGAAGTAGCTGTCACCGAAATCCAGCCGCATGTAATTCCACAGCATCGTGAAGAACCGCTCCAGCGGCGGCTTGTCGAAGCCGAACTCGGCCTCCAACTGTGCGATGAACTCGGGCGGCAGACCGCGCGCACCGGCATATTCGCTGTCTGATCCGGCCCCTGCACTGACACCTGCGTCACCACCGCCTGCGAACCCCTCGAACACGTCGCCCTGCCCCTGCACCTGCGCGATGATCTGTTCGATCGGCCCCCCGGGCACGAACTGCACCAGCGCAAAGTTGATGATCATGATCCCCAGCAGCGTGGGGATGATCAACGCCAGACGGCGGAGGATATAGGCGCCCATGTCGTGGTCCCTAGCGGATCGCGCCGGACGCCCGAAGGGCCTGCGCTTTCTCGGGGTTGAACCACCAGATCGACAATTCTCCCATGCCGTTGGGCGGCGGGGTATCGGTATAGGGACGCTCGTACATGTCGAAATAGGCGATGTTGTGCTCGCCCTTGTACCACTGGGGCACCCAGATGTGCATCGCGCGCAGCACCCGGTCCAGCGCCGAAACAGCAGCTTCCAGATCTTCGCGACTGGTCGCGTTCTCGATCGTGCGGATCAGCGAATCCACGGCCGGATTGTTGACGCCAGCGATGTTGTTCGATCCCTCGACATTCGCGGCCTCACCACCAAAGATTCCGCGCAGTTCGATCCCCGGTGTCTGCGACATGGCATAGCGCCGCGTCACGATGTCGAAATCGAAGGTCTTTTCCCGCTCTTGCGACTGGGCGGCATCGACGCGCACATAAACCGCGTCCACGCCAAGGCGGCGCAGGTTCTCGACATAGGGGTTGATGATGCGCTCAAAACTGGCGCTGTCATTCAGCACCTCGATCCGCAGGCGCTCTCCGTCGGCGTTGACGCGAATGCCGTCAGCACCCACGGTCCAACCCGCTTCCTCCAGCAGGCGGCCCGCCTGACGCAGGGCACGCCGGTCCGCCACGCTCGACGGATCGGACTCGGCGGGGCTGAAGGCCGGTTCTGTGAAGACGCTCTCGGGGATATGCGCACGCAGCGGTTCCAGCAGCGCCAGTTCCGCATCCGAGGGCAGTCCCTCGGCCTGCATGGTCGAGTTTTCCCAGAAACTGTCCGTCCGCTTGTAGATACCGTAGAACAGGCTTTCGTTGGCCCATTCGAAGTTGAAGGCCATGCCCAGTGCCTGACGCACGCGCGCATCTTCGAAAATGGGCCGGCGCAGGTTGAACCAGAACCCCTGCGTGCCGGCGGGACGGCCATCGGGTAGCGTCTCGACCTTCACCGCTTCACTTTGCACGGCCGGGAAATCATAGCCGGTGGCCCAGATCAGAGACATGAATTCTTCACGGTACATATAGGCACCGGCCTTGAAGGCTTCGAACGCGGTCGTGTAATCGGCGAAATACTCGACCTGCAGAATGTCGAAATTGTTCTGGCCCACGTTCACGTTCAGATCGCGCGCCCAATAATCATCGCGCCGCTTATAGCTGACCGACCGGCCCGGATCGACACGGTTCAGCGCATAGGGCCCGGACCCGAGCGGCGGTTCCAGCGTGGATTCCGCGAAGTCGCGTGTCTCGTAATAGGCGCGCGAAAAGATAGGCAGGCCCGCCGCGCTCATCGGCAATTCGCGCAGGGCGCCATCGGGGTTGAATGTGAACTTCACCGTGTGGTCATCCAGCGCCTCGACCGACTGGAAATCCCTGAACAGCACGCGATAGGAAGGCTGACCCTTGTCGCGCAACACTTCGTAGCTGAAGACCACGTCATGGGCCGTCACGGGCGTTCCGTCAGAGAATGTCGCTTCGGGCCGCATGTAGAAGATCGCCCATTCCCGGCTTTCCGGATACTCGATCGTATGGGCGACAAGCCCGTACATCGCGTCAGGCTCATCCAGCGATCCGGTCATCAGCGTGTCGAAGAACACGCTGGACAGCGCCGCCGCGTTGCCCTTGAGGATATAGGGCGAAAGGCTGTCAAAAGTGCCGAAACCCCAGGTCGAGAACGTGCCGCCCTTGGGTGCCTCAGGGTTGACGTAGTCGAAATGGGCGAAACCTTCGGGATATTTCAGCTCGCCAAAAGTGGAAATGCCGTGAGCGCGGATGATACGTTCTTCCGCCCTGACAGGCGCTATCGCCGTCATCATCACAACACAGGCCGCGACCAGCGCCATGAAGGCCGGCATAGGCAGGAACGAAAAGGGTGGGACGGTGCGCGCGGCGGCGCTGTTGCGGGGCCGGTTCAAGTGCTCATCCTCCTGCTGACGCGACCGGTGCGATCCGGTCTTGCATGATCTACCTAAGCTAAAGGCCGAGAATAACCATATTCAAGTTCAGATTAGGTGATCTTTCCGTGATCGACGCGAAAGCCGGCAAGCGTTCATGAAAAAGACCGCCGGTGCAGCGCAGCGGCGGTCTTTCGAAACGATGTGACCCAGCGATAGATCAGTTGTCGATGCTGTCCAGATAGGCAATCAGGTCGGCGCGATCCTCGGGCGACTTCAAACCAGCAAAAGCCATCGAGGTGCCGGGGGCATAACCGCGGGGATTTTCGATGAAAGCAGACAGATTCTCGGGCGACCACACGTCATCGGTGCCGATGGCGCCCGAATAACCGAAACCATCCACCGACGCCTTGGGACGGCCAACCACGCCATACAGATGCGGCCCGGTGCCGTTCGCGCCCTCTTCCAGCTTGTGGCAGGCGGCGCATTTGTTGAACTGCCGCGCACCCGCACCGACGTCGGCCGACGCAAGCAGGGTTGCGAAATCAACCTCTTCTTCGGCCTCTGCGGCAACTTCCTCTTCACCGGTGTCGATCACATAGGCCTGCTGCACGTCACCATGACCACCGCCCGTGTGATAAAGTTCTTCCGCGCCCCATTTGGCCAGCAGGAAAATCAGCAGGGCACCACAGAAAGCACCCAGGGTCTTGGTGAAGGTCATCGTGTCAAGCATGTCTGGCCCGTCCGTTTTGAATCGGTTTGCTGTTTGTCGCTATCGGGCGGGTATCTATTGCTTCCCCTTCTGCGTGGCAAGGTATAGTTACCGCGACCAAACGCCCTTGTGGGCAAAAAGTGAGCCGCATTCGACAGGAATTGACCCATATGAGCAATCGTATCGCCTTTCAGGGAGACCTCGGCGCCTATTCGCACGAGGCCTGTGTCGCGGCGCGCCCGGACATGGAGGCGCTGCCCTGCCGGACCTTCGAGGACGTGATCGAGGCGGTCAATTCCGGACGCGCTCAGATGGCGATGCTGCCGGTCGAGAACTCGACCTATGGCCGGGTCGCCGATATCCATAGGTTGCTGCCCGAGTCCGGCTTGCACATCGTGGACGAGGTTTTCGTGCGCGTCCGCATCTGCCTGATGGCACGGCCGGGCACGCCATTGGACAAGATACGCAAGGTGCGCGCCCATCTGGTGCTGATCCCGCAGGCCCGCGCCTTCCTTGACGCCCGCGGCATAGCCGCCGAAGCCGCCGCAGACAGCGCCGGCGCTGCTGCCGAACTGGCGCGTGGCGGTGCCGCAGATCAGGGTGTGCTGGCCAGCGAACTGGCGGCAAAGATTCACGGCCTCGAAGTGCTGGCCCGCGACATCGAGGATCACGGACACAACACCACGCGATTCCTGCTGATGGCACCCAAAGCCGATCTCAGCCGCCGGTCGGACCACATGATGACCACTTTCATCTTTCAGGTCCGCAACATTCCGGCCGCGCTTTACAAGGCGATGGGTGGTTTTGCGACCAATGGCGTCAACATGACCAAACTGGAAAGCTACATGGTGGGCGGCTCCTTCACCGCGACACAGTTCTACGCCGATATCGAAGGACACCCCGAAGATGCCAATGTCCGACTGGCTTTGGAAGAGTTGCGCTATTTCACCAATGAGCTGACGATCCTGGGTGTCTATCCCGCCGACCCCAAGCGGTTCTGATGCACCCCACGCAGACGGATGAAAGGAACTCCATGAAAGTCCATATCCTCGACGACTGGTTCGATACGCTGCGTGGCCTGCCCTCGTTCGCAAAGCTTCAGGGCCATGACGTGACGGTCTGGACCGATCATGTCGAGGATGTGGATGTGCTGGCCCAGCGACTGGCAGAGGCCGAGGTGCTGGTGTTGTTCCGCGAGCGTACGCCCGTCACGGCGGCGCTGCTGGAACGGTTGCCCGGTCTGCGCCTGATCTCGCAACGCGGACCTTATCCGCATGTGGATGTGGCAGCCTGCACGGCCCATGGCGTGTTGCTGTCATCCAACATGAGCGCGGGTCTGCCCTCTTATGCGGCGGCAGAGCTGACATGGGGTCTGATCCTGGCGGCGATGCGCCAGATACCGCAGCAGATGGCCTCGCTCCGTGCCGGCGACTGGCAGATGGGTGTGGGGCGCACGCTGCGTGGCAGACCGCTGGGACTTTATGGCTATGGTCGGGTCTCCGGCGTGGTGGCCGGCTATGCGCGCGCCTTCGGGATGCCGGTGCATGTGTGGGGGTCCGACGACGCCCGTATCCGCGCGCGCTCGGACGGTCTGCATGTGCCTGACAGCCGCGAGGCGTTCTTTGGCGGTTGCGACGTGATCAGCCTGCATGTGAAACTGACGCCACAGACACGCGGGATCATCACCGCCGCCGATCTGGCACAGATGCGGGCGGGTTCGGTTCTGGTCAACACCTCACGCTCGGGTCTGATCGCTCCGGGGGCCTTGCTTGACGGGCTGAATGCCGGGCATCCCGGCATCGCCGCATTGGATGTGTTCGACACGGAACCGCTGACCAATCCTGCCGATCCGCTGATGTCGCATCCCAACGTGATCTGCACGCCCCATATAGGCTATGTGACCGAGGATGAGCTGGACATGCAATTCGGTGATATCTACGACCAGATCAACGCGTTCCAAGAAGGCGCGCCAATCCACATGGCCAATCCCGAGGCCAGTCCGCAAAAGTGATCCACGCCTCAGGTCGCGCGCCTGGCCCGATCTTCCAGATCGCTGGCATAGTCTGCCATCCGCAGATGGAACTTCTTGTTCAGGGTATTCCGCGCCAGCTTGAGCGATTGCACGAACAGCCGTGCCGAAATCGACTTGGGTTTCAGCTCAAGGTCCACGCTCAGGCGGGTCCGGCCACGCGACAGGGCCACCAGCTCTACCGTCATGTTGGAATGCAATCCCTGTGCGACCGAGTCGAATCTCATGGCGTGGGGCGGCTCATAGGTGGTCATCACGATATCCAGCTTGCGCTGACGTCCGCGCGCCATGAAGGCGGCTGTCCAGCTCATGCCGACACCGGGCTTGTGAAGGCTGTCGGTCCGCTGCACCTCGGCACCACGCCGCAAGGCGGCGCGCTCCAATGCTGCAAAATCGCTGACCAGCGCAAAGACCTGCTCGATCGGCGCCTCGATATCTTCTTTCGCAGAGAACTTCATGACGGATCACTCATCAAACATATCTACGGCAGGACCTGCTCCTGGCGCAACGGGGTGGAAGGACAACGGACCGGACGTTGATCCGGATCGCGCATAGCGGACACAGGGGCCAGTGCGCAAGCCCATGTCAATCAAGCCTGTCCGCAAGCCAATGGCTGATGATGAAATGGGCGATCGCCCCTTTGCGTGCCGGCAGCAATTTGGGATGACGCCCGGCAAAAGCCTCCAGCATCTCGTCACGACTGACCCAGATCGCATCCTCGATCTCAACCGGATCAATGGTGATGTCGCGACTCGTCGCCTCGCCACGGCAACCCAGCATCAGGGATGACGGAAAGGGCCAGGGCTGGCTGGCCAGATAGTCCACCTGCCCCACGCGGACACCCGCTTCTTCCCAGACTTCACGGCGCACGGCGGCCTCGATCGTCTCGCCGGGTTCGATGAAACCTGCAAGCAGGGAATACATCCCCTCGGGCCAGCCATGCGAGCGTCCCATCAGAACCGAATTCCCATGGGTTATCAGCATGATGACAACAGGGTCTGTGCGCGGAAAATGATGCGCGCCACAGGCAGCGCAATCGCGTTGCCAGCCCGCTTTGGCCACGTGGCTGCGCCCCCCGCAGACAGCGCAGAACCCATGCGTGGCATGCCAGTTCAAAAGCGCGCGGGCGCTGGCCGCCAGTTCGGCATCGCGCGGGCTGATCCGTGTCATCACGGTGCGCAGTTCGGCGAAACGGTGCGTCTCGGGCAAGGCGGGATGGACCTGCTCGCTGCGATCGACAAAGCTGTTGACGGATGACAGGTCCTGATCGGCAGGTGTCCAGTCGGCCAGATCATGCGCAAAGACCGCCGCACCATCCTCGCGCCCCAGAAAAAACGGGTCGGGCGCGGCCTCGGCCAGCACCGGGTGAGACAATGGCAGTCGCGCCAATGTCCGGCCTTCGGGGCCATCAGCCAGCAGCGGCTTGCCACGCCAGAACAGGACAGTGCGGCTGTCAGCCGCCGCCAATGCACTGGTCAGTGCTGCGGCATCGCCTCGCAACTCGGCCGCCCTGTCCAGACCAGAGCCTCCGAAAGTCACCGTTTCCGCTATTTTCATTCTGCCTTGCGCCTCTGAACCCGTCTTGCCGCGTTTTTCTGCGCAAGATTGGCATTGCAGCAAGGGGAATGCAAAGCATCCGCACCGCTTTCAATCATTTTCGCTTTCCGGTAGTAAATTGATCCCGTATACTACCAGACGGAACGCGCCACGCCCTCGCGCGATCCGTTGATCTTTGGTCGCAGGTCCGGCACCGGCGTCGTTTTTGTGTGGTAGCACGTGTCTTTTTCCCCGGTGACCGGACTGCCCCGGTCAGGACCTTCGTTTGCGCCCCTGGATCTGCGCCTGATGCAGACCACGGACCTTCACGCACATCTGCTGGCTTATGACTATCTGTCGGACCGCGAGTCCGACAGGATGGGGCTGTCCCGTCTGGCCAGCCTGATCCGCGCCGCCCGGAAGGAGGCAGCAAACAGCCTGCTGCTGGACACGGGCGATCTGTTGCAGGGGAATGCTCTTGGCGATCTCTGTGCAATGCCACGCATGGCAACACGGGACCGGGTGCATCCGATGATCGCGGCCATGAACCACCTGCGCTATGATGCGGGAACGCCCGGCAATCACGATTTCGACCATGGCGTCGCATTCCTGATGCGCAGCCTTGGGCAAGCCGCGTTTCCCATGCTCTGTGCCAATGTCGCCCGCAGCCTTGGCCCCACACCCTGCGAGGATGAGACACTATTGCCACCCTCGGCGATCCTGACCCGCAGGGTGCAGGATCGGGACGGTGTATGGCATGATCTGAGAATAGGGATGATCGGCCTTCTGCCGCCGCAGATCGAGATCTGGGACAGGCCCCAATTTGAGGGCTGCCTGCAAACCCGCGACATGGTGCAGACCGCCAGGGCGCACCTGCCTCGGCTGCGCGAGGCGGGCGCGGATCTGGTCGTGATCCTGTGCCATTCCGGGATCGCGCCCGAAGGTGGCACCGGGCGGTTGGAAAATGCCGCCCTCGCGTTGGCGGCGCTTCCGGGTGTCGATGCGATCCTCTGCGGGCATCAGCATGAAAGCTTTCCGGGCCCATCCTTTGCCGGAATCACTGGCGTGGACAACGCGGCGGGCACGCTGCATGGCACCCCGGCGGTGATGGCGGGGTTCTGGGGCTCGCATCTTGGGCTGATCGACCTGACCCTTGAACGCGATGCCACAGGGTGGCATGTGGCGCGCCATCGCGTCAGCCTGCGCCCAATCTGCCGGCAGGACATGGCGGGCGGACGCAGGCGCGCGCTGGTGGCGGATGATCCCGCCGTTCTTGCGCTGGCCCGCGCCGTTCATTCCCGGACCCTGGCCCATATCCGCCGCCCGCTCGGCCATGTCAGCAAGCCTGTCCATTCCTTCTTTGCTTTGGTGGCCGACGACCCCTCGATCCAATTGGTTGCCGAAGCGCAGCGGGCACGGGTGGCAGAGCTTCTGCATGGAACCGAAAGCGCGCATTTGCCCCTGCTGTCCGCCGTCGCCCCGTTCAAGGCTGGCGGTCCCGCAGGCCCAGACCATTTCACCGATGTGCCGGCAGGTCCTCTGCGCGTGCGCAATCTGGCCGATCTATACCTCTTTCCGAACCGCCTGTGCGCGGTGCAGGTCACCGGGGCGGCGCTGTCGGACTGGCTGGAACACGCGGCGGGGCAGTTCAACCAGATCTTGCATGGCGGACAGGACCAGATGTTGCGGGATCCGGCTGTGCCCAGCTACAATTTCGATGTGATCTGCGGATTGCGCTATGTCATCGACCCCTCGCAACCCGCCCGCTTTGCCCCTGACGGGCGATTGATCAACCCGGACGCGCGGCGGGTGGGTGACATCACCTGGAACGGCAACCCGGTGGCGGCGGATGACCAGTTCGTCGTGGCGACCAACAGCTATCGCGCCAGCGGTGGTGGTGGTTTTGCCGCTGCCGTCGAGATGCACTCCGTCGCGCTGGATGCTGGCAGCCCCTATGCGCCCGAGACCATCCCCGAAGTGCTGGCCAACTATGTCGCCCGTTGTGGCGTGGTCATCCCCGTCACACGACCCGTCTGGCGGTTTGCGCCATCGCCCGGCACCTCTGTCCTGTTCGACAGCGCCCCGGCCGCCGCTGATACGCTTCATGAATTGAACGGGATCTGCATCGAACGGGCCGGCACGGCGCCAGACGGCTTTGCCCGGTTCCGACTGCATTTCTGACCCGGATCAGGTCAGGTGTCGCAGATCAAGCACCGTCTTGCATATCCGGCCCCTGCCCCCTATATGAAGCGTCGAGAGGTTGGCGCGGGCAGGCACCTCGCCAACCCGGTCAGGTCCGGAAGGAAGCAGCCGTAACGAGCCCCGCTTGGGTCGTTGTCCAGCCTCTCACCTTACCCCCCTTTCAACGACACTGTGCCGCGCCCCTTGCGTGCGCGACCGAAACGGGCCAAGCATCATGGCTGACCCGGAACCTTGCCTGAAAGGCGCAGATGCACGACGAACCCCTCTTGCCAGACCCGACCGGCGCCGCGCTGACGCTGTCGGATCTGGGCTGGTCCGCATATTTCGCGGATCAATGCGAGGATGCGGCGGCCTTGTTGCCGATGCGGATCATCTCGGTCCAGCGCGCAATGGCGACCGGGCTTGATCCGGATGGCGAACACCCCTTGGGGTTCCCTCCGGAATTGCGGGCGGGCGGACTGGCCGTTGGGGACTGGGTGCTGGTCGATCCCGACACGGGCCGGATCGCAAAGGTGCTGGAACGTTTGTCTGTTCTCAGCCGCCGCGCCGCAGGGGTTGAGGCCAAGCCGCAGCTTCTGGCGGCAAATGTCGATACGCTCTTCATCACAACCTCCTGCAATGCAGATTTCAACCCGGCGCGGCTTGAGAGGTATCTTGTGCTGGCCCTTGATGCCGGTGTGGCCCCCGTGATCGTGCTGACCAAGACGGACCAGACCGAAGATGCCCAGCGCTATGTCGATCAGGCCCGCGCCCTGTCAGACAAGCTGGACGGCGTGATCGCCCTGAATGCCAAGGACCCTTCGCAGATCACGCTGCTGTCCGCATGGTGCGGCACGGGTCGCACCGTGGCCTTTGTCGGATCATCAGGTGTCGGCAAATCCACGTTGATCAATGCCCTGACCGGCAGCGTGCAGGCCACCGCCGACATGCGGCAGGACGATGCCAAGGGCCGCCACACCACCACGGCGCGCTCGCTGCACCTGATCGCGGGCGGTGGGCTGGTCATCGACATGCCGGGAATGCGCGAGCTGGGACTGCATGACGTGGCTGGCGGCATCGCCGAGCTGTTCGAGGATATCACCCTTCTCACAACGCAATGCAAATTCCGCGACTGCAAGCACATGGCCGAGCCAGGCTGCGCGGTGCAGGCTGCGGTCGCCGCAGGCACCGTGGACCCTGCGCGGCTGGATCGCTGGCGGAAACTGACATCCGAGGATGCGCTCAACACGACCTCTATGACCGTCAGCCGCCGCCGCGCGCGTGCCCTGACCCGCGCCCACAAAGCCGAACAAGACGCGAACCGCAACGCCAAAGCTCCCAAGCCCGGCAAGGGGCCCCGCAAGGGCTAGGAGCGGGCTTTCGTCCGCCGCCGCAACGCCCAATCCATCTGGGCCTCGGTCTCGATCGCGCAGGGGCGCAAGGCCCGCAGGCGTTTCAGGGCCGGTCCCGCCGCCTCTCCCGCCTCGATCATCAGGCGCAGGGCGATCATGCCGGACCGCCCGCAACCTCCCTTGCAATGCACCAGCACCCGGCCGCCGCCGGACAGCGCTTTCAACGCCATGGCGCTGACCTCGCGCCAGCGGGCATCGGTCTCGCGATCGGGTATGCCGAAATCCGCGATCGGCAGATGCACCCAGCGCGCGCCGCGTTCCTGCATGTCCTGACCCAGTCGCTCCGATCCGGTTTCGATCAATTCGATCCGCGTGGTCAGGCTGATCAACAACGCAGGCTGCCATTCGCGCAGATGCGCAAGGTCCGCAGCATAGTCGCCACGCCCGCCCGGCATGGGAGCGATGGCAAGAATGCCACCAGCCACGGGCAGTGCATGGATGACCAGCGACGACATGTCAGAGCGTCCTTGCCCCAAAGGTGTCACAGCGCCCGATCTCGCCGCTGTCATAACCGATGGTGAACCAGCGCGCGCGCTGTTCACTGGTGCCATGGGTGAATGTATGGGGCTGCGGCACGCGCCCTGCCCGCTTTTGCAGCAGATCATCCCCGATCATCCGCGCAGCATTCAACGCCTCTTCCAGATCACCGGGCTCCAGAAGACCGTCTACCGCCCGCGCCCAGACACCCGACAGGCAATCCGCCTGAAGCTCCAACCGCACGGTCAGGGCATTGCCCTCGGCCGTGCTGGCCGCCTGCCGGGCGCGATGCACCTCTCCCAGAATGCCAAGCTCGTTCTGGATGTGATGCGCCACTTCATGAGCGATGACATAGGCGGCCGCGAAATCACCCTTGGCCCCCAATTCGCGCGACAGCGTGGCGAAGAATTCCGTATCAAGATAGGCTTTGCGATCCGCCGGACAGTAGAACGGTCCCGTCGCCCCTGACGCTCCGCCGCAGGGGCTTTGCGTCACACCGGAATACAGCACCAGCACCGGCGGAACATAATCCACCCCTGCTTGCGCGGGCATGACCTGATCCCAGACGGCCTCGGTCGTGGCCAGAACGCGGGCCGTGAAGTCGGCGGCATGATTCTCGGCCTCGGTGGGCGTGCGCTGGGTGATCTGACCGCGCGGGTCCTGATCCTGCAACAGGGGCGTCACGTCGATCCCTGCGAAATACCCGATGGCCAGCACCACAAGCAGGCCTACGCCGCTCAGGCCCGCCTTTCCGCCGACGCGCCGCGCCTGACCGCGCCGGTCCTCGATATTGCGGCTGCGCCGCACGTCCTTGAGCCGCATCGTCGATCCCCCCCGGAACCCAGCATGACCAGACCAGACTACACCAAAGACGGTAGCGGAAAAGCCCGGATTCACCTTGCCTCTTGTGCGGCCACGTCTGGACGCGGGCGGGCCGATTGCCTAGGTTGAGGTCTGACCCCTGAACCCGAGGCCCCATGACCCAGACACAAGCCACCGGCTACCGCGTTCTGGCCCGGAAATACCGGCCCGAAACCTTTGCCGATCTGGTCGGTCAGGATGCCATGGTGCGCACCCTTCGCAATGCCTTTGCCGCCGACCGTATCGCGCAGGCCTTCATCATGACCGGCATCAGGGGCACCGGAAAGACCACAACCGCGCGGATCATCGCCAAGGGAATGAACTGCATCGGTGTGGACGGAACAGGTGGGCCTACCACAGATCCCTGTGGCCAGTGCGAACATTGCGTAGCGATCATGGAAGGCCGCCACGTCGATGTGATGGAAATGGACGCCGCCTCCCGCACCGGCGTGGGCGACATCCGCGAGATCATCGAAAGCGTGCATTACCGCGCCGCCTCGGCCCGCTACAAGATCTACATCATCGACGAGGTGCACATGCTCTCGACCAGCGCGTTCAACGCGCTGCTCAAGACGCTGGAAGAGCCGCCCGCGCATGTGAAGTTCATCTTCGCCACGACCGAAATCCGCAAGGTGCCGGTCACCGTCCTGTCCCGCTGCCAGCGATTCGACCTGCGCCGGATCGAACCCGAGGTGATGATCGCCCTGCTGCGCAAGATCGCCGGGGCCGAGGGCGCACAGATCAGCGATGACGCGCTGGCCCTGATCACGCGCGCCGCCGAAGGCTCGGCCCGCGATGCCACGTCGCTGCTGGATCAGGCAATCTCCCATGGCGCGGGCGAAACGACCGCCGATCAGGTGCGCGCGATGCTGGGGCTGGCGGATCGTGGCCGGGTGCTGGATCTGTTCGACATGATCATGCGCGGCGATGCGGGCGGCGCATTGGCCGAACTGGGCGCGCAATATGCCGACGGGGCGGATCCGATGGCGGTCCTGCGCGATCTGGCCGAGGTGACGCACTGGATTTCCGTGGTCAAGATCACCCCGGATGCCGCCGAGGACCCGACCGTGGGCCCGGACGAGCGTGCGCGCGGGCAGACGATGGCCGAAGGCTTGCCCCTGCGGGCGCTGGCGCGGATGTGGCAGATGCTGCTCAAGGCACTGGACGAGGTGGCGCAGGCCCCCAACGCCATGATGGCCGCCGAGATGGCCGTGATCCGCCTGACCCATGTCGCCGACCTGCCCACGCCCGAAGAACTGGTGCGCAAACTGCCCGACCTGCCTCCACCCTCTCCGGGCGGTGGCCCCGGCGGTGGCATGGTCGCAGGCGGAATGGATAGCGGCGCGTCGGCCATGACGCGGGGGGGCAGCGTTCCCTCGGGAAATGGTGGCGGCAGCACGGTGCAGGCTGTGGCATTGGACGCCGATCAGGCGCTGGCGCGCTTTCCGACCTTTGACCATGTGGTCGATCTGATCCGCGCCAATCGCGATGTGAAATTGCTGGTCGAGGTGGAAACCGGCGTCCAGTTGGCGGCCTACCGCCCCGGTCGCATCGAATTCGTCCCCGCCGAAGGGGCCGCCTCTGATCTGGCGCAGCGGCTGGGCCAGCGGCTGCAACTCTGGACCGGCAACCGCTGGGCGGTCAGCCTTGTGAACGAAGGCGGTGCCCCCTCCATCGCTGCCGCGCGCGACGCGACCGAGGCCAACCTTAAGGCCGAAGTGGAGGCGCATCCGATGATGCAGGCAGTGCTCAGCGCCTTTCCCAAGGCCCGGATCACTGAAATCCGCACACCCGACAAACTGGCCGCCGCCGCACAGACCGAGGCCCTGCCCGAGGTCGAGGATGAATGGGACCCGTTCGAGGATGACTGAACGCTCCGCAACCACAACGCACAAAAAAGGAATGACACGATGCTCAAGGGACTAGGCGGGCTTGGCGACATGGCCAAGATGATGAAAGCCGCGCAGGACATGCAGCAGAAGATGGCGCAACTGCAGGAAGAGATGCAGCAGATGACCGTCACCGGCGAATCCGGCGCCGGGCTGGTCAAGGCCACCTGCACCGTGAAGGGCGAATTGAAGGGGCTGGACATCGACCCGTCGATCTTCAACCCGGATGAAAAGGAAGTCGTCGAGGACCTGATCCTTGCCGCGATCAAGGATGCGCAAGGCAAGGCGTCCGAGAAAGCGCAGGCCAAGATGGGCAAACTGACCGAAGGTCTGGGACTGCCCAAGGACATGAAGCTGCCCTTCTGACCTGCTCAGAACCCGGCCCTGTCATCGTTCTGCTCTCACTCATTCCACTCTCCAGCCCCGGACCGGACAACCGCACATGAGCGCCACGCGCGAGATCGAGGCCCTGATCGACATGATGGCAAGGCTGCCGGGCCTCGGCCCGCGCTCGGCACGGCGGGCGGTGCTCCACATGATCCGCAAGCGAAGCCTGTTGATGACACCGCTGGCCGACCTGATGCAGAAGGTGGCCGCCAGTGCGCGCGAATGTCTGAACTGCGGCAATATCGGAACGGGCGATATCTGCGACATCTGCGCCTCGGAGAAGCGCGCGAATGGCATGATCTGCGTGGTCGAGGATGTGGCCGACCTTTGGGCGCTGGAACGCTCTGGTGTGTTCAAGGGACGGTATCATGTTCTGGGCGGCACACTCTCGGCGCTGGATCAGATCGGCCCGGAACAGCTGCGCATCCCGCGCCTGATCGACCGGGTCGAAAGCGAAGGCGTGACCGAAGTCATCCTGGCCCTGAACGCTACCGTGGATGGCCAGACCACCGCCCATTATATCGCCGATCAGCTTGAAGACCGGGTCGCGCTCACCTCTTTGGCGCAGGGCGTCCCGATCGGGGGCGAGTTGGATTATCTGGACGATGGCACCATCACGGCAGCCCTGAACGCGCGGCGGAAGGTTTGACCCGACCCAAGCGACCCGCTGCGTGGCACAGGCTGTGCAATGGATATTTACAGCAAGAAGAAGCAGGCGCGCGGACTTGCAGCGCGCGCCTGCAGGCTGTCAGATCTCGACCACGTCCAGCGGCGGAAAGCCATTGAAGCAGACCGAGGAATAGGTCGATGTATATGCCCCGCAGTTGCGGATGATGAAGCGATCCCCCGCGCGCAAACCGACCGGCAACTGCACCGGGCGCTTTTCGTAAAGCACGTCGGCGCTGTCGCAGGACGGACCGGCCAGAATGCAGGCGCCTGTTTCCTCATGGTCCCGGTCAGTGATGAACTGATAGCGGATCGCCTCGTCCATGGTTTCGGCCAGACCCGAGAACTTGCCGATATCCAGGTAAACCCAACGACAGATGTCATCCTCCGACTTGCGCGAAACCAGCAGCACCTCGGCGGCGATCATCCCGGCTTCGGCCACCATGCCACGGCCGGGTTCGGCCATGACGCGGGCGGCACCGTCGAACCGCGCCTCGACCATCTCCATCACGCGGGCGGCATAGATGGAGGGCGCCTCGATCTCTTCGCCATAGAAGGCGGGAAAGCCGCCACCGATGTTCAGCAGGTCCAGATCGAACCCGGCCGCGCGGGCCGTGGCCCATGCGGCGGCGACATGATCCAGCGTGCTTGTCCACATCTCGGCGCGACGGGTCTGGCTGCCGACATGGAAGGACAGACCCACAGGCCGCAAGCCCAATGCGGTGGCGCGCGTCATCAGCGGCACGACCATTTCCGGCGCGCAGCCGAACTTGCGGCTAAGCGGCCAGTCAGCCTCGGTCGAGCCGACGAGCAATCGGATATAGACCTGCGCACCAGGGGCGTGCAGGGCCAGTTTTTCCAGCTCTTCTTCTGCGTCAGCGGCAAAGATGGTGATCCCGGCGGCATGGGCAAAGGCGATGTCCGCAGCGCGTTTCACGGTATTGCCGAACGAGATCGTCTCGGGCCGGGCCCCAAGGCTCAGGCAGAGTTCGATCTCGCCGCGCGAGGCTGCGTCGAAATGGCAGCCTTCCGCGATGAGCGTCGACAGGATGCCCCGCGCCGGGTTCGCCTTGACGGCATAATGGATGTCGGCCCGGCCCAGACCGGCCTTGAGCGCGCGATACTGATCCGCCACGATCTGCGTATCCAGAACCAGCGTGGGGCGGTCGAAGGATGTCTGGCGGATATAGGACTCGATGCGATGGGATGCGCGGACGGCATCGCCACCCAGATGGGGGTTCACGTAGGCGTTCATGGTCATCTCCAATAGGACCCGGGCCATCGGCCCGACCAGTTCAAAAAGGAGACGTTACCGTCGCTACGTAAACACATGAGGGCTTTCGGTCCCTCGGCCAGAGGCGCGTGCGTTGGCGTCTATGGTCGCGCACTTAAGTCCAGTTCCGTTCTGGCGCAAGATGTTTTCAGGAACCCCTCGAAAAAATACCTCACGCGCCTCTGTCGCGGGTCGGCGGGCCTGTTCATCACGTGGGCACCGCCGCCTCTTTCGCCCAGGCCGGCAGGTTGCGCCCCAGCGCCAGTTCGGCCCCCAGACGACCCAGTTCGTCACTGCATTTGGCACCCCGGCCACAGCCCCCGACAGCGACGGAAAGGCGCGGGCTGAGCCGGTCCAGCGCGGGGATGTTCTGCGGGGTGAAGGTGGTCACGCAGGGCTGCACATGCGCGGATTGCACCACAAGTCCCGGCATCCTTGCCTTCACCTGCGCCTCAAGCATCCGGCCCACAGCGGCATTGCCGCCCCCGCGGAACCAATCCTGAATATCTTGCGTGTCACGCAAGACCACATCCACCACATCGCCCCCCATCTTGAGGTAAGTACGGCCGTCAGGATAGCGGATCGGCGGCAACAGGTATGGATCATTGCCATCCGGCTCCAGCCAGATCAGCGAGGGCATCGCGGCAAGACGCGCGGTTTCAGCCGCGTCAATCTCCAACAGCACAACCGTGCGCGCATAGACAACCAGCGGCAGAGGCTGGGGCAGGATCATGTTGGCAAAGCCACCCGCCGCCACCAGCACCTGACTGGCCAGCACATCACCCTGATCGGTTCGGATACGAAGGCCTGTCGCTGTCTCGTCCAGTCCCAGAACGGTATCGGGCAGACGTCGCGCCCCCGCGCGTTCGGCGATCCTGATCTGGGCCCGGACCAGCGCACGCGGGTTGATATGCCCCGCCCCTTGCCCCTCGAACAGTGCCAGCGTGCCCGGATCGAACTGGAAGAAGGGAAAGCGTCGCGCCAACTCGTCGCCTTGCAGCCTGTCGCAAGGCAGGGCCTGATCCTGCTGCACCTGACAGAGGCGGCGGATATAGGGGCTGTCCTCATCCCCGGCCATGACCGTGCCTGTCTCATGGAAAAAACGGATGCCGCTGTCAGCCTCGATCTGGCGATAGCGGGCGATACTGGCGCGACTGGCCCTGCTCCAGAATGGCCAGGGGTCCAGCGCACGGGTGATCCTGCCTTCATCGTAATGACTGCCGAAGACGCCGTGATGCGTGGATTTATCCTGCGGTTCGGGCGGACCGATCAGCACAACCTCATGTCCGTCCTGCGTCAGATGGCGGGCGGCGGCGGCCCCGATCATCCCTGCGCCGATCACGGCTATGACCATTCTGCCCTCCTGCTCAGATGTTCGGCCCAGACTGCCCAAGGCGGCGTCTGCTGCCAAGCCGGAACCCACTCATCCGCATGAAAAAGCCCGGGCAGAAGGCCCGGGCTTGAACGATCGGCTAACGTCAGTGGATCAGCGGCGGCTGCCCTGATCCTCGTCATCTTCGTCATCGTCGGAATCGGGCAGGTTGAAGAAGCTGTCCGCGTCATACTTCGTCTCGGGCTTCTCGTCCTCGTCGTCTTCGCGCAGGGTAAAGCTTTCCAGCCCTTCGATGGCGGTGGGCAGACGGGGCGCGTCATCCATGCCCAGCGACTGCTCGGTGCTCACCAGCTTGCGACGCTCGTCATCGCTCATCACCACGCCCTCGGCGGCACGCTTGGCGGCGGCTTTCTGCACGGCGGCATCCAGTTCGGACTGCTTGCACAGCCCCAGGGCCACGGGGTCGATCGGCGAGATGTTCCCGATGTTCCAGTGGGTCCGCTCACGAATCGCCTGAATGGTCGGCTTGGTTGTGCCCACCAGCTTGCCGATCTGACCGTCGGTCAGTTCGGGATGGAACTTTACCAGCCAGTAGATCGCGGCAGGGCGGTCCTGACGCTTGCTGAGCGGGGTGTAGCGCGGGCCGCGACGGGTTTCCTCGCCCACCGCGGCGGGGTTGAACTTGAGCTTCAGCTTGTGCAGCGGATTGGCCTGCCCCTTGTCGATCTCGTCCTGGGTCAGCTGATTGTTGGCAATGGGATCAAACCCCTTGACGCCCGTGGCCACATCACCATCGGCAATGCCCTGAACCTCAAGCTCGTGCATGCCGGTGAAGTCGGCGATCTGCTTGAAGGACAGCGTGGTGTTGTCCACCAGCCAGACAGCGGTTGCCCTGGCCATGATCGGTTTGGTCATGTCATCATCTCCTTGACCCGAAAACCTCCCCTTGCGACAAATCTTTCCCGCCGCCTGAAAAGGCTGCCCCGGTCGGGGCGGGTTACCGTTGTCGGGGAACTTGACGGCTATATAGTAGAGAAGCCGCGCCAAGAAAAGCCCGAATGAATCGGGCGGCCCCAGCCCTGATGACCCACCCCGCCGCCGGAGAGCCGATGACCGTCCTCTTTCGCCTGATCCTTGCCCTACTGATCATTCCCGCAAGCCTGACATCCGCGCCCCTGCGCGCCGACGGCGAAAGACCCGGAGAGTTCGACTATTACGTCATGGCGCTGAGTTGGTCGCCCAACTGGTGTGCGCTGGAGGGAGACGCGCGCCGCTCTCCGCAATGTCGCGCGGATAGCGGGCATGGCTGGATGCTGCACGGCCTGTGGCCGCAATATCATCGCGGCTGGCCCAGCTTTTGCCGCACGACCGAGCCGCAGCCCACCCCGGCCATGACCGCAGCGATGGCCGATATCATGGGCACGCCGGGCCTCGCTTGGCATCAGTGGCGCAAGCATGGGGTCTGCAGCGGGCTGTCGGCGCGGGCCTATTTCGATCTGTCGCGACGGGCCTATGACAGCATCACGCGGCCGGACGTGTTCAGACAGCTTGAACGCCCCGTCCGCCTGCCTGCCAGCCTGATCGAAGAGGCGTTTCTGCGCGACAATCCCGGTCTAGAGCCGGACATGCTGACCATCACCTGCCGCGAAGGCCGGATTCAGGAGGCGCGTCTGTGCCTGTCCAAAGACCTGAACCCGGTGCCGTGCGGGCGCGATGTTGTCCGTGACTGCACGCTGCGGGACGCGTTGTTCGACCCGCTGCGCTAGGTCACATCAGACCAGCAGATCGTCGGGCGATACGCCCGAAGTCACGGCGGTCTTGAACCATGCAGGCTGACGGCCCTTGCCGGTCCATGTGATGCTGGCATCATCCGGATGACGGTATTTCGGGGCGGCGGGCTTGCGCTTTGTTTTGCCCTGCGGCGCGCCGGTCAATTCCGAAAGGGAAAAGCCCATTTCCTTGGCTTTCGCTTCCAGAGCGGCCAGTGCTTGAAGTTTCTGACGCTCTTCAAATCCTTCAATGGCTTTCGCCACTTTCTTCTGCAGAGCTTTCAGGTCGGCCAGAGACATTTCTTCGAGGTCGATATGTGCCATCAGGGATAGATCCATTCATTACACCAAAAAACAGGGTTTTCGCAAAAGCGATGCTGCCTCACTTCGGCAGCACTCTGTATGGGCCGGACCATACTCGCCAGTTTAGATAAGGCAAAACGAAATTATCGAATACCGAAAGAATTGCCAAAAGTTATCGCTAATTCGTCATCAATTTCCATTCTTATTCCCGAATTCATGATCGTTATGGATGAATTGCTGACATATCGCGCAATCATAGTGCGATCTTTCATGCGCTCACCCTGACCGAATCACAGAGTAGCTCATGAAAAAAGGGAGGCCCGGCGGCCTCCCTTCCCGTTGCTTCAATTGACGGAGATCAGGGTCGCAGGATCGTGCTGCCCGTTGTTTCCCGCGCTTCAAGCGCTCTGTGGGCGGCAGCGACCTCGGCCAGCGGGAAATGCTGGTCGATGCGGATCGCAACATCGCCGGACTGGACTTTTTCGAACAGATGCGCGGCCATCGCCTGACAGGTGGCGTGATCGGAAATATGCGTGAAAATCGTCGGACGCGTCAGTTTCAATGATCCCTTCGCACCAAGGATACCCAAATCAAAGGGCGGCACTTTCCCCGAAGCGTTGCCAAAGGAAATCATCATTCCCAGCGGGCGCAAACTGTTCAGCGACCCCTCGAATGTATCCTTTCCGACAGCATCCATGACCGCATCGACACCTTTTCCATCGGTCAATTCGCGGACTTTCGCCGCAAAATCACCCTCGCGGTAATTCAGGCAATGACTTGCACCGTGATCCAGCGCCAGTTGACATTTTTCATCCGTCCCCGCGGTGCCGATCAGCGTGATCCCCTCAGAACGGGCCCATTGGCAGGCAATCAGCCCGACCCCACCCGCAGCCGCTTGAAACAGAACAGTATCACCGCGTTTCAACGGAACCGTGCGGTGGAACAGGTATTCCACCGTCATGCCTTTCAGCATCATGGCGGCGCCCTGCTCGAAGGAAATCCCCTCGGGCAGCGGGCAGACTTGTGCGGCAGGCATCACCCGCGCCTCGGCATAACTGCCCGGCGGCTGTGAGGTATAGGCCGCGCGGTCACCGACCTTGAGATGGGTCACACCCTCTCCCACTGCCTCGATCACACCGGCGGCTTCCATCCCCAAAGCATGGGGCAGCGGCAGCGGATAAAGTCCCGTGCGCTGGTAGACGTCGATGAAATTCAGTCCACAGGCATGGTGGCGGATACGCACCTGCCCCGGCCCCGGCTCGCCGACCTCGCGGTCCACCAGCTTCATCTTTTCCGGGCCACCGAATTCCTCGATCACCACTGTCTTGGCCATGGTCGTCATATGGGTTCCTCTTCCCTTGGTCTTTGTCTTCACTGTCCGGTCAGGTCACGCGACCTTGAGGACGATCTTTCCGATATGCGCGCCTTTTTCCATCCGGTCATGCGCGGCGGCGGCGTCGTCCAGCGCGAACTCGCTGTCCATCACCGGGGCAACGCGCCCCGCAGTCAGCAGGGGCCAGACTTCGGCGCGCAGATCATCTGCAATACGGGCCTTGGCCAGGTCGCTTTGCGGCCGCAGCGTGCTGCCGGTCATGGTCAGGCGACGACGCATCAGATCACTGAAATTCACTTCGACCTTGGCACCTTGCAGAAAGGCGATCTGCACCAGACGTCCATCATCGGCCAGCGCCCGGAAATTGCGTGGAATATAAAGGCCGCCGACCATATCAAGGATCAGGTCCGCCCCACCTTCGCCCCGCATCACCTCGACGAAGTCTTCCTCACGGTAGATGATGGCACGCTCGGCCCCCAGATCGGCGCAGGCGCGGGCCTTGTCGTTGGACCCGACCGTCACGAAAACACGCGCGCCAAACGCGCGGGCCAACTGGATCGCCGTGGTGCCGATTCCGCTTGATCCGCCATGGATCAGAAACCGCTCACCGGCGCGCAGGCCGCCCCTTTGAAACACATTGGACCAGACGGTGAAGAACGTCTCGGGCAGGCAGGCTGCCTGTTTCAGGTCCATCCCTTTCGGCACAGGCAGGCAATGCGCGGCGGGTGTCGCCACATATTCGGCATAACCGCCGCCGGGCAGCAGGGCGCAGACCTGATCGCCCACCGACAGATCGCTGACACCGGCCCCCAAAGCCACGACCTCGCCCGCGCCCTCAAGTCCCGGCAGATCGCTGGCGGTGGGCGGCGGCGCGTAAAGACCCGCGCGTTGCAGGGCATCGGGCCGGTTCACCCCGGCATAGGCCAGTTTCAGCACGACCTGTCCGGGGCCGGGCTCCGGGACCGGGCGGGTGCAGGGGCGCAGCACTTCGGGTCCGCCGGGTTCGGAAATCTCGACGGCGCGCATGGTCTGGGTCATTGTCTGTCCTTCATCTTCTGTGTCTGCTCCTCAGCCCCGGCCATCCCATCGGCCCGGCCAACCACCCTCGGGCGCAGTTTTGCCGGGGGCGCGGATTTTGCCAAGCACGGCCATCGGCGCGGACAGCAGGCTGCTGAGCGCCTTGTTGTCACGCACGCTCGCCTTGAACTTCTCGATCCGCATCACGTCGTCGATCCGACGGTCCAGAAAGGCCCATGTGGCCTGATGATCCAGCGAATCATCTCCCAACCAGAACAGGACCGTGGCCCCATAGACGCCCGAGAGGGTCGCGCGCTTGGTGTACCAGTTGATATCATCGGAGGTGTCACCGAGTGCGGTCCAGATCTGGTCGCAGGTGTTCCATATGGCCCGCGCGCCGTCGGGGGCATAGACCGGCAGGGAAAACAGCGTGGTTCCCCGGCGCACCAGTTCCTTGTCCTCTGCCGCTTCCAGCCGGTAGCGGACCGCCAGCGCCACGCGGTCGCGAAACCGCAAGGCCGACAGGTCCGTGGCGGCCAGTCGCGCCAGCATTTGCGCGTCGCCGCGCTGATGATAGGCCAGCGCCAGATCCACCGCGCCGCGTGGGCAGGCCGCCCGCGCCACTGTGCGGTCGAGGCCCGCATCGCGGATCGCGGCGGCGAAGGTCGCTTCGGACCAGCCGTCGAAGGGCACATGGATCAGGGCTGCGTCCAGCAGCCGGTCTTTCACATCTGTGTCGGTCATCCGGGGTTCCTTCTTGTCCGTCATGCCCGCTGCGGCGCACCGGGCTTACCCTAGACAAGTAGGGCACGCTTTGCTATACGGCCACCTCCTGCAAATTCTTGCAACTCAAACTTAGAAAGGTGGTGAAAACCACATGCAGGTTAGTGTTCGTGACAACAATGTCGATCAGGCCCTTCGGGCTCTGAAGAAAAAGCTGCAGCGTGAAGGCGTGTTCCGCGAAATGAAGCTCAAGCAGCATTTCGAGAAACCCTCCGTCAAAAAAGCGCGCGAGAAAGCCGAAGCTGTTCGCCGTGCCCGGAAACTGGCGCGTAAGAAAGCCCAGCGCGAAGGCGGGCTTTAAGCCTCCTTCTCTCAACAGCCTGAACGCTAGAAGATGACGACCCCCGTGCCCTGTGCCCGGGGGTTTGTTTTTGTCCGGGGCCATGGTGTCCCACCGTGGGACATTTTGCGGATCAAGCGATATCAAAGGGTTACGCGGCCGCGTTTACCGAATTTCAACCTTCGTGACGGCTATGTTCACACCTGCCAGCGCCGCACCAGACGGGCGATGCGCAGGCCGAAGCGGTGGGCGGTTTCCAGATCGCCCGCTTCCACCATCAGCGCCTTGTCGCGCGAGGATGTGGCCCCCAGACCCAGCCAGACGCCGCTGGCGTTGATGCCGGGGTTGTCCTTGTTCGCAGGCGCGCCGATCTGGTCCTGACCGATCCAGACCATGCCATGCTGCGCGGCGAAGATGCTGAGTTGCATCAGCGTGTTCAGCTTGTCGCCGCCGGGAAAGGTGGCGACGGTGAAGCCTGCGGCGAGTTTATCGGCCCAGCCCTGCGCCGCCCAGATTTCGCCGCTGGCATCCATGAAGGTTTTGAACCCGGCGGAGGCGCTGCCCATATAGGTGGGCGCGCCCATGACGATGGCATCGGCGGCATCGAGGGCGTGCCAGTCGGTCTCGTCCATCGTGTTGACGTTGATCAGTCGCGCGTCACAGCCGCCCTCGCCCAGCGCGGCCGCGATCACTTCGGCCAGACGCAGCGTATGGCCGCGCCCGGAGTCGTAGGGGATCGCCACATTTCCCGCCATCAGCGTGCCTCCGCAAGGATCATGTCGGCGGCTTTTTCCGCGATCATGATGGTGGGTGAGTTGGTGTTGCCCGAGGTGATGAGCGGCATCACGCTGGCATCGACGACCCGCAGACCGGCCACACCGCGCAGACGCAACTGACCGTCGAGGGGCGCGGCGTCATCGGTGCCCATCCGCACGGTGCCGACGGGATGGAAGATCGTGGTGCCGATATCGCCTGCGGCCTGCGCCAGTTCCGCATCGGTTTGGGCGGTGAGGCCGGGTTTCATTTCTTCGGGCGCATATTTCGCCATGGGCGATTGCGCCATGATCTGCCGCGCCTGCCGGATCGCGTCCACGGCGACACGGCGGTCACCTTCGGTGCTGAGGTAATTGGGCGCGATGCGCGGCGCGTCGCGCGGATCATTGCTGGTGATTTCCACCGTGCCGCGGCTTTCGGGGCGCAGGTTGCAGACTGACGCGGTCATGGCGGGGAAGTCGTGCAGGGGCTGGCCGAATGCCTCGAGCGTCAGGGGTTGGACGTGATATTCCAGATCGGCGGTGGCCAGATCCGGGCGCGAACGGGAGAAGGCCCCCAACTGGCTGGGTGCCATCGACATCGGCCCCGAACGGCGCAGCACATATTCCAGCCCGATCATCGCCTTGCCCCAGAGGGAGTTCGCCGTGGTGTTCAGGGTCTTGGCCCCTTTCAGCTTCCACGCGCAGCGCAGTTGCAGATGATCCTGAAGGTTCGCGCCGATGCCGGGCATATCGCGGATCACGTTGATCCCATGGCGCGCCAGCAGATCGGCGGGCCCCAGCCCCGAGAGTTGCAGCACCTGCACCGATCCGATGCTGCCTGCGGAGAGGATCACCTCGGCCCCAGCGCGGGCGGTCTTGACCTGCCCTCCTTGCAGGTATTCGACGCCGACCGCGCGACCATCCTCGATCAGCACGCGGCGGGTTTGTGCGTGGGTTTCGACCTGCAAGCCCTGCCCTGTGCGGGTCCGCAGAAAGGCGCGGGCCGTGTTCATCCGCCAGCCTTTGCGCTGATTGACGCGGAAATAGCCGACGCCTTCGTTGTCGCCGGTGTTGAAATCGGTGGTTTCGGGCAGGCCCGCGGCCACGGCGGCGGCTTTCCAGTCGTCCAGCACGTCCCAATGGAGGCGCTGGTTATCCACCCGCCATTCGCCGCCCGCGCCGTGCATGTCGGAGGGGCCATCCACGAAATCCTCGGACTTCTTGAAATAGGGCAGGACATCATCCCAGCCCCAGCCCGTCAGGCCCATTTGCCGCCAGCCGTCATAATCGGCGGCTTGACCGCGCAGATACAGCATCCCGTTGATCGAGGAGCAGCCCCCCAGCACCTTGCCGCGCGGATAGATCAGGGAGCGCCCGTTCAGGCCCGGTTCATTGGCAGTGCGATACATCCAGTCGGTGCGCGGATTGCCGATGCAGTAGAGATATCCCATCGGGATATGCACCCAGTGATAGGTGTCGGTGCCGCCCGCTTCGAGCAGGAGGACACGGTGCCCGGCGTCGGTCAACCGTTTGGCAAGGACGCAACCCGCGCTGCCCGCCCCCACGATGATGTAATCCCAGCTCATTGCGGCGTTTCTCCTTGGTCGCGGTCGGATCAGACCGGGATCGCGGTGGTTTTGAACACGGTGCGCAGGGCGAAGCTGCTTTGCATCTGGGCGACACCGGGCAGGCGCGAGAGGTGCTGTCGGTGGATGCGGGCGAAATCCTCGGTATCCTCGGCCACGATCTTGAGGATGTAATCGGCGGTGCCTGCCATCAGGTGACATTCCAGCACATCAGGGATGCGCGAGACGGCCTTTTCAAAGGCGTCGAGCAGTTCATCCGCCTGGCCGGACAGCGTGATCTCGACAAAGACCAGCGTGGGCAGACCCATCTTGCGCAGGTCGAGCAGAGCAACGTAGCTACTGATATAGCCCTCTTCCTCAAGCCGCTGGACGCGGCGGTGGCAGGCGGAGGCGGAGAGGTTCACTTCCTCGGAGAGGTCCGCGTTCGAGATGCGGCCCCGGCGTTGCAGCACCGCAAGAATACGTCGATCCGTCGGGTCAAGCGCCATGAAACGCAGATTCCTTCGATGAATGGGCCAGTTGATCGAAGGATATCCGCAAATCGGCCTGAAATGCGACCCCGAAATCAAGGGATTTGCGTGTGTTTCGCGCGATGATGGGGAAAACAAAACCAACAAGGGAGAGGACCACCATGAAAATCGGATGCCCGAAGGAAATCAAACCGCAGGAATTCCGCGTGGGCATGACGCCCAATGCGGCGATGGAGGCTGTGGCGCATGGCCATCAAGTCATGATCGAGACCGGCGCGGGTGTGGGCGCGGGCTTTGCCGATGCGGATTACGTCGCGGCGGGGGCTGTGATCATCGGCACGGCGGCGGAGGTGTTCGCGCAGGCGGACATGATCGTGAAGGTCAAGGAACCGCAGGCCGGGGAGCGCAAGATGCTGCGCCCGGGGCAGGTGTTGTTCACCTATCTGCATCTGGCGCCGGACCCGGAGCAGACGCGGGATCTGCTGGCCTCGGGCTGCACGGCGATTGCCTATGAGACGGTGACGGACCGGGCGGGCGGGTTGCCGCTCTTGGCGCCGATGTCGGAGGTGGCGGGGCGGTTGGCGCCGCAGGTCGGGGCATGGACCTTGCAGAAGGCCAATGGCGGGCGTGGGGTTCTGATGGGCGGCGTGCCCGGCGTGGGACCCGCGAAGGTGCTGGTGATCGGGGGCGGCGTCGTGGGGACGCATGCGGCCAAGATCGCGGCGGGGATGGGCGCGGATGTGACGGTGCTGGACCGGTCGCTGCCGCGCTTGCGTTATCTGGATGATGTGTTCGGGGGGCAGTTCAAGACGGGCTATTCCTCGGCCGGGTTGCTGGCGGAGTTGCTGCCGCAGGCGGATATGGTCGTGGGGGCGGTGCTGATCCCCGGGGCGGCGGCGCCCAAGCTGATCACACGGGCGCAGTTGGGGGTGATGAAGCCCGGTGCCGTGCTGGTGGATGTGGCGATCGATCAGGGCGGATGTTTCGAGACATCGCGCGCCACGACGCATCAGGACCCGATCTATGAGGTGGACGGGATCATGCATTACTGCGTGGCGAATATGCCGGGTGCCGTGGCGCGGACATCGACGCTGGCCCTGGGGAATGCGACGATGCCCTTCATGCTGGCCTTGGCGGACAAGGGGTGGAAGCGGGCTTGCGCCGAGGATGCGCATCTGTTGGCCGGGTTGAACGTGCATGCGGGGCAGTTGACCTATGCCGCGGTGGGCGAGGCGTTGGGGATGGCGACGGTCGATCCGCGGTCCTTGGTGGCGTGATCTGCGGGGGCGCGGCGGGGGGAACCTGCCGCGCCCTTTTGGTCAGGCCAGCGTCCAGAGGTGGAAGAGGATGCCGGACAGGAACGCGCCGGTCAGGGATAGCGCGAGGTAGAGCGCGAAGACCGGCGGGCGGACCAGCGCCCAGACGGCGATGGCGGCGGGCAGCGATGTGACGCCGCCGGCCACGAGGAAGGCCAGACCCGCGCCGGGGGCCATGCCCTGGGCGACCAGACCACCGACCAGAGGCAAGGCGGCGTAGCCGTTGAGGTAGGCGGGCACACCCACAAGCGTACCGATGGCGATGGGGGCGATACCCGTCCCGCCCAGCACGGAGGTGACGGTTTCCGCGGGGATGAAGGCCAGCATCAGGCTTTCCAGCAGGAAGGCCAGCAGCAGCCATTTGGTCAGGAACAGGGTCACATTCAGCGCCTCGCGCCCGAATTTGCCGCGCCGCGCCGGATCATCCCAGAAGCGCCAGACGACGGGCTTGGGGGCGCGGACGCGCGCGCCGCCGCAGCCGCCGTTGCCGATGCCGTCGCGCAAGGGCGTGACGAGGCCGCTTGCGCTGGTGATCCAATGCACCACGGCGCCGCCCATCAGGCCCAAGCCGATGGCCGCCAATGTCTTGGCCAGTGCGAATTCAACGCCCAGCACGCCAGCGGTCAGCACGAACATCGAGGGGTCCATGACCGGCGAGGCCAGCCAGAAGGCCATGACCGCCGAGAGGGGCACGCCCATGGCCAGAAGTGCGGCGATCAACGGGATCACACCACAGGAGCAGAAGGGCGAGACGGCCCCGGCCAGTGCGGCCATGACGATCATCAGCGCGGGCGCGCCGGTGAAGGCCCGCGCGATCAGGTTGTCGGCCCCGGTCGCGCCCGCCCATGCGGCGATGCCGATGGACAGAAGCAGGAAAGGCGCGGTTTTCAGAAGGGCCGCCGCCGCGAACTGCGCTGATTCCCGCGCCTGCGCTGCATCCGTCACGGCCAGCACGGCAAGGATCAGGATTGATGCCAGCCAGACCCGGTGCCTGGTCCAGACCACACGCGCCAGAGCTGCCGGGTGGCGGGGGTCGAGGGTTACGTCAGTCATGTCTAAATCCCTAATTTTATGGTTATATAGGGCCGGAAAAATCAGGCCACCTTGCATGTCTTGGACAGGGTCACGCCGCTGCAACACTCGGCGGTCAGGAAATCGACGGTCCGGTGCATTACATCGTAATCGACCCGGTTGATCACCGTGCGGCCCTGTTTCTCCTGCGTCACAAGCCCGGCATCCACCAGCGTCGAGAGGTGATGCGCCAAGGTCGAGGGCGCGATGTCCAGATGGTCGATCACCTCCCCGATGCTCAAGCCCCCCTGCCCCGCCTTGACCAGAAGGCGGTAGATCGCGAGGCGCACATCATGACCCAGAGCGGCCAGAGCGCGGGATATGGGGCTTGCGGTTGTCATGAGAAGATAAAAAACTATAAAACTGGTTTTGTCAATATTTTTTGCTGACATGGAGTGTTGGTCGGCCATGCGGGGCTCCAAGAAAATTAATAGTCATACCAAACTTCATATTCTCGAGAGGTAGCCGCTGAACGCGCACCCTTTCCTAGGTTGCATCCTGAGCAAGTCAATTGGAGGTTCGTTATGCAGTTCATTCCTCCAAGTGCTAATGGAAGGATATGGTCGTAATGGATCTGTGACTGCTGACTGAACAGTTTGGTGAGGTTAGTCTGACAGAGTACGCATCGACCCTTGTCCCTATGAAACACGGCACTCTTTGCCCATGTTGGGATTGGCGCCCTTAACAGATAACCAGCTTTGTTGAATGCGTATGGTACGAACGTCGGAGCAGCGTTCAGGACGTAGTCGCTTACCATATGCCCAAAAGCCGACATAGTCCCGCGATTCGAGAACAAAACGTGAAAGACCTGCTTTGATACTGTATCACATACTTCAGCGACTAGGTCTTCTTGCTGGAGAGCGTCCAGATACTCGTAACCGTCGTACTGGTCAAAGTCAGAAGGGTTAACTGATGAGTAGCTGATGCTGTTTGATCGGAGCAGGTAATCTATCCAGTATTTGCCTGGACTGCCTCCGGATCTCTCGACGTCATCAAAAATCACGCTTGAAATGAGTGACTCTACAAACACATGAAAACTGGTCCATTTTGGATACTTTTGGACAAGAAGAGATGATGACATATCACCGAATATGTCTTCAACATTCCGCACATATGCACCAGGGTCCCGCGTGACGCCGTCAACCATCTGGCAGATGTAGTAGAGATCGGTGGTAGACACTAACTGGAGCTGTGAAACCAAGAAATTAACACCCCCGCCTCGAGCTATAACTGGCAAATAACAGAACACAGACATTTGCAAACCAAAAGTTGCAAACTGGAGTTTGTTGGTGCCCTCGCTATCACCAGTTAAACCCTCTGCGCTTCCTCCAATTCGCGGGTCAGCGGGCGTAGGGTGCGTGCTTGCACGCACCATTGCCCTCGGTATCAATTCACGGTGCGTGAAAGCACGCACCGTTTATTTGCGGCGGAGGGGGAATGGTGCGTGCAAGCACGCACCCTACGGCGGATCACACCCGCTGCGCCTCTTCCAATTCGCGGGTGAGGCGGCGTTCTTCCTCGGCCTTGGGGGCGCTGAACCGTGCCAGCAGAAGATAGGCCACGGGGGTGAGGTAGAGGGTGGAGAGCGTGGCCAGACCCAAGCCGCCGACGATGACCCAGCCCAGCGCTTCGCGTGCTTCGGCCCCTGCGCCGGAGGACAGGATCAGCGGCACCCCGCCCAGCACGGTAGAGGTCATGGTCATCATCACGGGGCGCAGGCGGATGGTCGAGGCGTCGAAGATGGCCTGTTTCACATCCGCGCCCTTGTCGCGTAACTGATTGGCGAATTCGACGATCAGAATCCCGTTCTTGGCCATGATGCCGATCAGCATCACAAGCCCGATCTGGCTGTAGACGTTCAGGCTCATCCCGCTGAGCAGGAGGGCGAAGATCGCGCAGGCCAGCCCCAAGGGCACGGTGGCCATGACGACCACGGCGGAGACGAAGCTTTCGAATTGCGCGGCCAGCACCAGGAGGACCACGAGGATCGCGAAACCGAAGGTCACGAACAGGCCGGAGGATGTCTGATCAAGTGCTGCCGCTTCGGCCAGAGGCACGATCGTATTGTCGGGGGCAAGGATGCCGTCGGACAGGCGTTGCACCTCGGCCATGGCGTCGCCGAGGGACATGTCGGGGGTCAGACCCGCGGTGATCTCGACCGACCGCGCCTTGCCTTCGCGTTTCAGTTCGGGGGCGACGGCCCGTTCTTCGAGTTGCACGAAGCTGGACATCGGCACCATTTTGCCGTCGGAGGCCTGCACGAAGATGTTTTCCAGATCGGTCGGGTCGTTGACCGGGTTCGAGCTGGAGAGCATCTGCACGTCATAGGAGGTGTCGTCGATGAAGACCGAGCCGACGCTGCGCCCGTCCAGAACCGCGCGCAACGCCTCGCCCAGACCGGTGATGTTGATCCCCAGATCCGATGCGCGGGTCCGGTCGATTTCTACGAACAGCTGCGGCAGCGTGGTTTCATATTCCAGACGGACCTGCCCCATCGCCGGGTTCTGCTGCATCGCGACCACCAGATCATCGGCGACCTGGGACAATTGTTCGTAATTGGTGCCGGTGATCGCAAAGCTGAGTCCGCGCCCCGCCCCCCGGATGCGCAGGGAGTTGGGCTGGATCACGAAGGCCCTGACGCCGACGATACTGCCGAGGTTGCGGTTCACATCGCCCACGATCTCTTGCTGGCTGCGGCTGCGGTCATCCCAGTTTGCCAGGGTCATCACGACGAAGCCGCGGTTGGAGGCGCCAAAGCCGGTGATCGAGAAGATGTTGGTCATCTCGCCACTGTCGCGCAGCGGGGCCATGGCGGTTTCGATCTCTTGCAGCTTGGAGCTGGTGTAGTTGAGCGAGACACCCGTGGGCGCGGTGATCGACATGAGGATGACGGCGCGATCCTCGCGCGGGGTGAGTTCCTGACGGATGCCGCCGGAGACCATCACGGCGGTGACGGCGAAGAGGCCGGCGACGAGGACCACCACCATGGGCGCGCCCAGTGCCCAGCGCAGGGTGCTGGCGTAGATATTCGCCAGCCCGTTGCCGAGGCTGACCATCGGTCCCTTTTGCGGGGTGGCGCTTTCGGCGCGGGTCAGCAGGCGGCTGGCCAGAACGGGCGCGAGTGTGAGCGCGACGACCGAGGAGAGCATGACGGCCATGGCGAGGGTGAAGCCGAATTCGCGGAAGAGCCCGCCTGCCTGACCGGGCAGGAAGGAGAGCGGGATGAACACGGCGGCGAGTGTGGCGGTGGTGGTGACGACGGCGAAGAACACCTGCTGCGTGCCCAGAACGGCGGCGGCGCGGGGGCCCATCCCCTCGGACCGGCGGCGGACGATGTTTTCCAGCACGACGATGGCATCATCGACGACCATGCCGGTGGCCAGAACCAGTGCCAGTAGGGTGAGGATGTTCACCGAGAAGCCCACCAGATAGATCGCGGCCAAGGTGCCCACCAGTGCGACGGGCAGGGTCAGCGTCGGGATCAGGGTGGCGCGCCAGTCGCGCAGGAAGAGGAAGATGATCGCCACCACGATGGCGATGGCCAGACCCAGGGTGGTGATCACTTCCTTGATGGAGCCATTGATGAAGACCGCATCATCGGAGGTGACGAAGATCTTCACGTCCTCGGGCAGGATCCGTTGCAAGTCGTCGATCGCCTGATGCACGCCTTCGGAGATTTCGAGCGTGTTGCTGGTGGCGGCGCGGATGATGCCCATGCCGACGCCGCTTTCGCCATTGGCGCGCAGCACGGTTTCGTTCGGGGCGGGTCCCAGCGTCACGCGGGCCACGTCACCGATGGTGACATTGGGGCTGAGTTCGAGGTCTTCGAAGGCTTCGGGTGTGATCACCGTGGCGGTTGTCCGCACGTTGATGGATTGGCGGCTGCCTTCCAGATCGCCGGCGGGCACGTCAAAGGCCACGTCGCCAAGGGCGCGGGCCATGTCGGCGAGGGTCAGGCCGCGGCTGGCCAGTTCCAACTGGTCGATATCGACGCGAAAGATCGCCTCGCGGTCGCCATAGACTTGCAGGTCGGCCACGCCGGGGATCGAGATCAGGCGGTCTTCGACCTGATCGCGCACCAATTGGGTCAGATCCTGCGGGCTGCGCGTGTCCGAGGTGACGGCGATCCGCATCACCGCATCGGCATTGGCATCGGCCTTGACGATCTGCGGTTCGTCCGCGTCATCGGGCAGGTCATTGGCAATCCGCGAGACGGCATCGCGGGTGTCGTTGGCGGCCACGTCGAGATCGACGCCGTCGGTGAATTCCAGCGTCACACGGCTGCGTCCGTAGCGGGACTCGGACGAGATGGTGCGCACGCCCGACACGCGGCCCACGGCGCCTTCGATGCGGCCGGTCAGTTCCTGATCCACGGTTTCCGGCGAGGCCCCCGAGAAGTTGGTGGTCACGGTGACGACGGGGCGGTCCACATCGGGCAATTCGCGCACTTCGACGCCGAATAGCGCGGCCAGACCCGCAATCACGATCAGCGCGTTCAGCACGAAGGCCAGAATCGGGCGGCGCACGAAGACTGCTGTGCCGGCGGTTGTCGGTGCGGGGGTGGCGGGGTTCTTCATCCGGTTGCCCTAAAGTTGCGCCGCGGAGGGGGCCGCGTCACGCGCCACGGCTGCTTCGTTGGCGGGAACAACCTCGGAGCCGGGGCGCAGGGTTTGCACCCCTTCGATCACAACGGCATCGCCCGCCGTCAGATCGCCCTCGACCAGAACGCGGTCGGGGTTGCGCTGCCGGATCACCACGGGGACACGCTGCACCTTGCCCTCGCGCGCCAGCCAGACGAAAGATCCCTGGCTGGACCATTGCACGGCGAGCGCATCCACGGAGGGATAGGTTTCGCCCGGAAACTCCATCGTCACCTCGAAGGCCATCCCTTCGCGCAGACTGTCCCCGGTGTTTTCCACGACAGCCTGCACCCGCAATGTCCGGCTGGCGCGGTCGACGATATTGTCCACCGCCGTCAATGTGCCCGCCAGCGGGACCGGGACACCGGACATCGAGCGCAGTTCGACAGGCATCCCCGGTTCAAGGCCCGAGATCACGCGTTCGGGCACCCGGAAATCGATGGTGATCTGTGACCTGTCGGTCAGCACACCAACAATATCCTGCGCGGAGAGGCGATCCCCGACCTCGACCTCGACCAGACCCAACCAGCCCGAGATCGGGGCGGTCACGACGGTCTGCTCCAGATCGACTTCGGCCTGACGGATCGCCAGCCGGGCGTTCTGCATCGCCAGTTCGGCCTCGCGGATGCGGACCGCTGTCACCGCCCCGGAATCCCCCAATTGGGTCAGGCGCCGCAGTTCATCTTCGGCATCGGCCAGCATGAGCCGTGCCCGTTCCAGCGCGATCACCTCGGCCCGGTCCTCAAGGCGAATCATGACTGCGCCCGCGTCGACATACTGGCCTGATGTCACTTCGACCGCGCGCACGCTGCCTGTCCGCTCTGCCCGCACACTGACGGAGCGCAGGGCGCGGCCATCACCGATGGCGCTGACACGCTGACTGAGCACCTGTTCGGTGACGGTATCCAGCACCACCTTGGACGGACCACCACCGCCGAAGGCCGGGCCGCCTGCCCCTTGGGCAGCCTGTGCCGCAGGTTCCATCCCCAGAAGACGATACACACCCAGACGGTCCAGCACGGGTTGCGCCGACGGCACGAAGACGATCCAGACGGCAAGGGCAACGGCCAGCGCCACAAGAGACAGGAGGGTCTGTTTGAACAGGGACATCTTGGTTCCTCGGACGGTCGCGGGCAACGCGGGCGCTGCGGTCATGATACGGGGCTGCGTCAGTATCCGGTCGGCAGCATGTCAAATCAGGGTCAACAGGTAACCTTTTGGCGGAAATAGGCAACACAGGCCCAGCGCCATATCCGCACTGAACCTGCCACAGATCGCATGAAAAGGCCCGCACGGGCAGTGCGGGCCTTGGGTTTCACGTTGTTTTGAAGGGCTGCTGTGCCGGTTCGGTCACTTTTTCAGCGCATCCCGGATTTCCATCAGGATCTCGAGCTCGGTCGGCCCGGCAGGTGCCGCGGGGGCGGGCTCGGGCTTTTTCACGGCGGCCTCACGCGCGCGATTGACCGCCTTGACCAGCATGAAAACCACGAAGGCCACGATCAGGAAATTGATCACGGCCATGATGAAGCGCCCATAGGCAAAGACGGCGGCCCCCGCCTCTTCGGCCGCGGCGATGGAGGCGTATTCGCCGCTGCCCAGCAGCACATACATCCCCGAGAAGTCGATCCCGCCGATGAACAGGCTGATGATCGGGTTGATGAGGTCGGCCACCATCGAACTGACGATGGCTGTGAAGGCTGCCCCGATGATGATCCCGACGGCCATGTCCATGACATTGCCGCGAGCGATGAAGTCCCTGAATTCCTTAATCATTACGTCCCTTTCGCGTGGCTGGACCTGTCCGGCTTATCTGCCGGATCAGGCTGTGGCCCATGATATGCACAGGGAACCCGTCACGCGCAACGATCCTGCGCGGGCCAGACAGACGGCGTTGCCAACCCCAAGCGCCGGAACGGTGCCGGAGAGGATGCGCCTACGCGGCATATTGTGCGGGATTACAGTGATTTGGTGGAGCCTAGGGGGATCGAACCCCTGACCTCTTGCATGCCATGCAAGCGCTCTCCCAGCTGAGCTAAGGCCCCATCTTGTCGGCCCTGTCGGACCGTCGCGGTTCTTTAGGCAATGGCGCGGGCGGGATCAAGCGGAAAATTCCGCCCGCGTCGTGTCTTGTCGGGGTCAGATTTCGTCGTCATCCGAGGCGACGTCGGCGATATCGTCCAGCGAGACGTTATCATCTTCGTCGTCGTCCAGCAGATCATCATCCAGATCCACATCGACTTCATCTTCGTCCAGAACGTCCTCATCGGCGTCCAGATCGACCACCTTCATCTTCTTGGTCGCAGCATCCTCGGCGTCGGCGGCGATCATGCGGCTTTTGCCGATGTCGAATTCCACGACTTCGCCTGTGTAGGGGCTGACGATCGGGGTCTTGTTCAGGTCGTAAAAGCGCTTGCCGGTTGTCGGGCAGATGCGCTTCACACCCCATTCTTCCTTGGGCATGGATATCCCTTTCAAATCTTGTGTCTTGTCGACGATCCGCGCCAACTGCCATAACGGGTCACGACTGTCAAAGGCTTTAACAGAGCGCTTGGCACGGCCAGAGGAGAGCATATGGGACAGCATGTCCTGCCGGGCAACCCCCCGGTGGAAATCACGCTTCGCAAGACGGCACAGGCGCGGCGCATTTCGCTGCGCATCTCGCGGCTTGACGGGCGCGTGACACTGACCTGCCCGCTGCGCACCCCCGACCGCGAGGCGCTGGCCTTTGCGCAGGAGAAGGCTGACTGGCTGCGCCATCACCTGACGGTGCAACCCGCCGCCGCCAGTATCGGGATTGGCAGCGAGCTGCCTTTCGAAGGGCGCCTGCTGCGAATCGCGGCCGGTTCCGGTCGGCTGGTGCGGCCCGAGGGTGATCTGCTTCTGGTGCCGGGCGCGGCGGACCGTGTGGCGGCGCGGTTGTCGGGTTTCCTCAAGCAGGCGGCGCGCGACAGGCTGGCCGCCGCCTCGGATCACTATGCCGCGCGGTTGGGGCGAGGCTATGCGCGGCTGAGCCTGCGCGACACCCGCTCGCGCTGGGGGTCCTGCACGGCGGATGGCGGCTTGATGTATTCCTGGCGGCTGGTCATGGCCCCGCCGGAGGTTCTGGCCTATGTGGCCGCGCATGAGGTGGCCCATCTGGCCGAGATGAACCATTCCGATGCCTTCTGGTCGGTGGTGACGCGGCTTTACGGCGACTACCGCGCCCCGCGCCGCTGGTTGCGGGAAAAGGGTGGCGATCTGCACCGCTACCGCTTTGGGGACTGATCCGCGATTGACCTTGCCGGGATATGTGATCACATGAGCGGATGCTGACATCGCCGCCGCGCCCCGATCCCCTGCCGATTGCCCATGACCGCGTCTATCGCGGGTTGCGGAGCCGGATCATGCATGGCGATATTGCGCCGGGTCATGCGCTGACGCTGCGGGGGATCGGCAAGGAATACGGGGTGTCGATGACGCCTGCGCGGGAATCCGTGCGCCGTCTGGTGGCGGAAGGCGCGCTGACGCTGTCGTCATCCGGGCGGGTATCGACGCCGGAGCTGAGCAACGAGCGGATCGAGGAGCTGGCGGCATTGCGCTCGCTGATCGAGGTGGAACTGGCCAGTCGTGCCCTGCCCCGCGCGCATATGGCACTGATCGAGCGGTTGCAGACCATCAACGCCGCCGTGGGCGATGCGGCGATGCGGCAGGATGCGGTGGCCTATATCCGCACCAATCTGGAATTTCACCGCACGCTTTACTTGCGCGCGCAGGCCCCTGCGATGCTGGCCATGGCGGAAACGGTATGGTTGCAGATGGGGCCGACGATGCGGGCGCTTTATGTGCGGCTGAAGCGCAAGGACCCGCCGCATTACCACCGGCTGATCATCGCCGCGCTGAAGGCGGGGGATGAGCCGGGGCTGCGGCTGGCGGTCAGGTCGGATGTGACGCAGGGGTTGAAGATGCTGGCAAGCTGATCTGTGCGGTCTTTACGCGGCCAGACCCTTTTTCCCCATCTCCAGATATTTGCGCCGCCGATCCTCGACCAGTTTCTTGCCTTTGAGGTCGGTCAGTTCGGCCAGCATCGCGGCAATCGTCTCGCCCACGGCATGGATCGTCTTGTGGCTGTCGCGATGCGCGCCACCCACGGGTTCGGGGATGATCCGGTCAGCCACACCCAGTTTCTTGAGGTCCTGCGCGGTCAGGCGCAGGGCTTCGGCGGCTTCGCGCATCTTCTCGGAATCCTTCCACAGGATCGAGGCGCAGCCTTCGGGGCTGATGACGGAATAGACCGAATGTTCCAGCATCGCCACACGGTTGGCCGTGGCAAAGGCGACAGCCCCGCCCGAGCCGCCCTCGCCGATGATGACGCTGATCAGCGGCACGCCGATCTGGAGGCATTTCTCGGTGGAGCGGGCGATGGCTTCGGACTGGCCGCGCTCTTCCGCGCCTTTGCCGGGATAGGCGCCGGGCGTGTCGACCAGCGTGATGACCGGCAGGCCGAAACGGTGGGCCATATCCATCAGGCGGATCGCCTTGCGATAGCCTTCGGGCCGGGCCATGCCGAAGTTGCGTTCGATCCGGCTTTTGGTGTCATTGCCCTTTTCATGGCCGATCACCATCACCGGCATGTCGTTGAAGCGGGCAAGGCCGCCCATCACCGCGTGATCATCGGCAAAGTTCCGGTCACCGGCCAAGGGCGTGTATTCGGTGAACAGCGCCTCGATATAGTCTTTGCAATGGGGGCGCTCGGGATGGCGCGCCACCTGACATTTGCGCCAGGGCGACAGATCCTTGTAGAGCGAAACCAGAAGATCGGCGGCTTTCTTGTCCAGCGCCGCCGCCTCGGCTTCGATATCCATCTCGGCATTCTGCCGCGCCATGGCGCGCAGTTCCTCGGCCTTGCCTTCGATCTCGGCAAGGGGGCGTTCGAAATCGAGGTAGTTGGTCATCCGCTCACTCCGGCTGTAAACGTGAGGTATATGGCCTTCTCCGCCGCCGGATGCAACGGGATCATGCGGATTGGGCCGCGCCTTGCTTACGCGACGAGAGGCAGAAGCACCGGCACCAGCGACAGAACCAGCAATCCCGCCATGCTCCAGTTGAACGCGCGCAGGCGGGCCGGACTGGACAGGACGCGGCGCATCTGCTGTCCCATGACGGTCCAGACACTGACCGAGGGCAGGTTGATCAGGGCAAAGACCAGCGCCACCCAGAGGATGGCCACGGCGGAACGATCCGGCGCATAGAGGGTGATCGCCGTCAGGGCCATCTGCCATGCCTTGGGGTTGACCCATTGGAACAGGGCGGCTTGGACAAAGCTGAACGGGCGCGCTGTCTTGCGCGCCGCGTCAGGGGCGCCGGCATTGGCGATTTTCCATGCCAGCCACAGAAGATAGGTGACGCCGATGACGGACAGCACCAGATGCGCGACCGGAAAGGCGTCGAAAATCCGCACCAGACCCAGCCCGACCAGCAGAATCATCACCCCGAATCCGATCCCGATTCCCAGCATATGAGGCACCGTCCGGCGAAAACCGAAATTGGCCCCCGAGGCCATGAGCATCAGGTTGTTGGGTCCCGGCGTGATAGACGAGACAAGGGCAAAGGCCGCGAGGGCCAGGAGCGCATCAGGTATCATGGCGCAACACTATGCGAGGCCTGACGCAATTTGGTTGCTTTTTTAGCGATTCTACCGCTATAATCACAACAAATGACAGATACAGACAAAATCAACGCACACATATTGCGAGAGCTTTCCCGCAACGGCCGGATCAGCAATACGGATCTGGCTGATCGCGTCGGTCTGTCGCCATCGGCCTGTCTGCGGCGCGTTCAGGATCTTGAACGGCGCGGGGTGATCCGTGGCTACCGGGCCATTCTGGACCCGCTGGCCATGGGCGTGGGATTTACCGCTTATATCACCGTCGGGCTGAACGCGCATACGAAATCCGTGCAGGAGGCGTTCGAGAAAGCCATTGCCCGCGCGCCCGAGGTGCGGGAGTGTCACAACATCACCGGCAATGTGGAATATCTACTGCGGATCGAGGCGGCGGATCTGGCGGCCTATAAACGATTTCACACCGATGTGCTGGGCACGCTGCCGCAGGTGAATTCGATCACGTCCTTTGTGGTGATGGGCTCTCCCAAGGACGAGCGCGGCTGATCGATTCACGCCGCTCTGCTTCTTCTTGCCTCAAATATCCAAGACGCCACCGCCCCGCCTGCGCGACGGGGCGATGGGGCGCGGCGGATCAGCGGGCGATCATCTCGGACTGGCGGACGATCACCTCGGCCTGCTTGATCGAGGCGATGTCGACCAGACGGCCTTTGTAGACAGTCGCGCCCTCGCCGCGGGCCTTGGCGGCCTCCATCGCGGCAAGGATTTCGCGGGCCTCGGCCACGGCCTCGTCGGAGGGGGTGAAGATCTCGTTGGCCAGCGCCACCTGCTTGGGGTGGATCGCCCATTTACCGACCATGCCCAGCGTGGCAGAGCGGCGGGCCTGTGCGCGGAAGCCTTCGTCATCACTGAAATCGCCATAGGGGCCATCCACGGGCAGGATGCCATGGGTGCGGCAGGCGGCGACGATGGCGGTTTGTGCCCAATGCCACGGATCGGACCAGTATTTGGCCCCCTCATGCAGCATGTAGTAATTGGCCTGCGTGCCACCGATGCCCGTCGTCTGCATCCCCATGGAGGCCGCGAAATCGGCAGCGCCAAGGCTCATGGCTTGCAGGCGGGGGCTGGAGGCGGCGATGGCTTCGACATGGGCGATGCCGGCGGCGGATTCGATGATCACCTCGAAGGTGATGGGGGTCTTGCGGCCTGTGGCGCGTTCGATGGCGGTCACGAGGGCATCGACCGCATAGACATCCTCGGCGCAGCCGACCTTGGGGATCATGATCTGATTCAGACGCTCGCCGCCCTTTTCCAGCAGATCGACCACGTCGCGATACCACCATGGTGTGTCCAGACCGTTGATCCGGACCGACAGGTATTTGGTGCCCCAGTCCATGTCATTGAGCGCCGTGATGACATTGGCGCGCGCGCTGTCCTTGTCGGAGGGGGCCACCGAATCCTCGAGGTCGATGTTGATCACATCCGCCGCACTGGTCGCCATCTTCTCGAAGATCGCGGGGCGCGAGCCGGGGCCGAACAGTTGGCAACGGTTCGGACGGGCGGGGGCAGCAGGCTGGATGCGAAAGCTCATCGGCTTGGTCCTTTCGGGTAAGGATATTGCTTATTTCTGGCGCCCTTGGGTATGAAATTGCGCCAAGGGGTGCAAGCGGCTTTTGCAGACGCGGCATTCTTGCCGCAACGCCGCATCTCCGGCGCGGAACAGGCGATACCTGCGAAGATCCTGCGCAGATTTTCGGCAAGCACCGGAGGATCTTGCGCAAATAGCTGCGACAGCCGCGGATTTGCAATGCAATCCCATGCAGAATCCGTAACGCTGGCGCAAAGCCATGAGAAAGGGCAACCCGATGATCGAGACTCCATATCTTCTGTTTCTGGGCGATGCGCCCGACGCTTTGGCCGCCAAGGTTGCGCAGGGCATCAAGGATTGGCGCCCGCAGAACGCGGTCGGCCAGTTCCGGATGGAGGGGTGCCGCGCCGACATGCGCCTGCCCGACATGACGCTGGAAGAGGCGCGGGCCGCCGGGGCGAAAACGCTGGTGATCGGTGTGGCGAACCGGGGCGGCGTGATTTCGGCCGCGTGGAAGAAGGTGCTGGTGCAGGCCTTGGAGGAAGGGTTCGATCTGGCCTCGGGTCTGCATAACCTGCTGCGGGACGAGCCTGATCTGGTGGCGGTGGCCAAGGCGACCGGGCGGCAGTTGCATGATGTGCGGGTGCCTTCCGTGCAATATCCCATCGCCAATGGGGTCAAGCGCAGCGGCAAGCGCTGTCTGGCGGTGGGCACGGATTGCTCGGTCGGGAAGATGTATACGGCGCTGTGCATGGACCGCGAGATGAAGGCGCGCGGGATGAAATCCAGTTTCCGCGCCACCGGGCAGACCGGCATCCTGATCACCGGGGACGGCGTGCCGCTGGATGCGGTGATCGCGGATTTCATGGCCGGATCCATCGAATGGCTGACGCCGGACAATGACGCGGATCATTGGGACATGATCGAGGGACAGGGGAGTTTGTTCCATGTCTCCTATTCCGGGGTGACGCTGGCGCTGATCCATGGCGGGCAACCCGATGCGCTGGTCATCTGCCATGAGCCGACGCGCGAGCATATGCGCGGTCTGCCGGGATACAAGCTGCCGACGCTGGAGCAGGTGCGGGACATGGCCTTGGATCTGGCGAAGGTGGCCAATCCCGCCTGTCAGGTGATCGGCTATGCGATCAACACCCAGCACATGACCGAAGACGAGGCGCAGACCTATCTGGCGGATGTCGAGGCGCGGCTGGGTTTGCCGGCCACCGACCCGTTCCGCTATGGCGCGGACAAGCTGGTGGACGCGTTGGCCGCGATCTGAGAGGTCTTGGACAGGCATCCTCTGGCGCGCTGCAGCTGCGCCGGGGGATTTGAGTATTTTTGGCAAGATGAAGGGGGGCGGCGATGCAGATCACGGTTGAGCGGGATGTGTTCAGGCTGGCGCAGGTGTTCACCATCAGCCGCGGGTCGCGGACCGAGGCGAAGGTGCTGACGGTGCGGATCACGGATGGGGATGTGACGGGTTGGGGGGAATGCGTGCCCTATGCCCGGTATGACGAGACGCTGGAGTCTGTGACCGCGCAGATCGAGGGTCTGTCCGGGGCGCTGACGCGGGCGGCGCTGTATGACCTGTTGCCCGCAGGGGCGGCGCGGAATGCGGTGGATTGCGCGCTGTGGGATCTGGAAGCGAAGCGGACGGGTCGCCGGGTTTGGGAATTGGCGGGGTTGGCCAAGCCGGGACCCGAGGTGACGGCCTATACATTGTCGCTGGCGGAGCCCGCCGAGATGGAGGCGCAGGCCGCCAAGCACGCCTTTCGGCCGCTGTTGAAGATCAAGCTGGGCACGCCGGACGACATGCCCCGGCTGGAGGCGGTGCGGCGTGGTGCACCGAAGTCGACGATCATCGTGGACGCGAATGAAGGCTGGTCGGCGGCTGTTTATGCCGATCTGGCCCCGCATCTGGTGCGGCTGGGCGTGGCGCTGGTGGAACAGCCCCTGCCTGCCAGTGAGGATGAGGCGCTGATCGGGATGGACCGGCCTGTACCGGTCTGCGCCGATGAAAGCTGTCATGACCGCGCCAGCCTGCCGCATCTGGCGGGGAAATATGATGTGGTGAACATCAAGCTGGACAAGACCGGGGGCCTGACCGAGGCGCTGGCGCTGCGCGATGCGGCGGTGGCGCAGGGGTTCAAGGTCATGGTCGGCTGCATGGTCGGAAGCTCGCTTGCCATGGCGCCTGCGACATTGGTGGCGCAGGGGGCCATGGTGACGGATCTTGACGGGCCGCTGCTTCTGGCCGAAGACCGCGACACACCGCTTCTGTTCGACGAGGCGGGCGTGCATCCGCCCGAACCGGGCCTTTGGGGCTGACCCGCAGCAAGGAGATTAGATCATGCGCACCGTCTATGTGAACGGAGACTACCTGCCCGAGAATGAGGCGAAAGTGTCGATCTTTGATCGCGGGTTCCTGATGGCCGATGGCGTCTATGAGGTGACGAGCGTGCTGGGCGGCAAGCTGATCGACTTTGACGGGCATCTGAAGCGGCTGGAGCGGTCCTTGTCGGAGCTGGACATGGACAAGCCCGAGGGGTTCGACGACCTGCTGGAGATCCACCGCGAACTGGTGCGGCTGAACGGGATCGAGGAGGGGATGATCTATCTGCAGGTGACGCGGGGCGCGCCCGGTGACCGGGATTTCGCCTTCCCTGATCCGGAGGTGACCAAACCGACATTGGTGCTGTTCACGCAGAACAAGCCGGGTCTGGCGGCCAATCCGGTGGCCAAGAAGGGCATCAAGGTCATCAGCATCGAGGATATCCGCTGGGGGCGGCGCGACATCAAGACGGTGCAGTTGCTCTATCCGTCGATGGGCAAGATGATGGCCAAGAAAGCCGGGTGCGATGACGCCTGGATGGTCGAGGATGGGGCGGTGACCGAGGGCACCAGCAACAATGCCTATATCGTCAAGGGCAACAAGATCATCACGCGGCAGTTGAGCCATGACATCCTGCACGGGATCACCCGCGCCGCCGTGCTGCGATTTGCGCAGGAGGCGCAGATGGAAGTGGAGGAGCGGCCCTTTACCATCGCCGAGGCGCAAGCCGCGGATGAGGCGTTCATCACATCGGCCTCGACCTTCGTGATGCCGGTGGTCGAGATCGACGGGGCCAGGATCGGCAGCGGCGCGCCGGGCAAGGTGGCGGCGCGGCTGCGCGAGATCTATCTGGATGAGAGCATGAAGGCGGCTGTCTGACGCGGCAAGGGGCGGCTGGCCGTCAGGTCAGCCCCTCGATCGCCAGATCGACGGTGATGGGCGGGGTCAGGCCCAGACCGGCGAGTTTCGCCATCACCTGACCATTCACAACGATTTCAAGCCCGCTGCCATCGGCGGCAAGGCGCTGTTGCAGCGTGAGACTGGCCGGGTCGGTGCCGCTGACGCCATCCACGACGATCCGCAGGGAATCGGTGGCCCGGTCGAAATCGGTGATGAGGGCGGCCCCATCGGCGACATCGTAGATTGTGAAGGAGTCTGACCCTTCTCCGCCCGTGAGGGTGTCGAGGCGGTCTCCGACCAACCAGTCATTGCCTGCATCGCCGTAGAGTTCCGCGCCGTAAGGTGTGAAGCGCCCCGCGACAAAGCCCAGAAGCGCGTCAGTGCCGCCGCCGCCGCGCAGCGTATCGGCCCCTTCGTAATCCGTGAGCACGTCATTTCCGGCCCCGCCGTCCAGCAGGTCATTGCCTGTGCCGCCGAAAAGGATGTCGTCGTCCGCACCGCCGCGCAGGGTGTCATCGCCGAACTGGCCTTGCAGCGTGTCCTCGCCCGCGCCCCCGGCGATCAGGTCGTCGCCGCCGTTGCCATCCAGACTGTCGTCGCCATCACCGCCGGACAGGGTGTCGACCCCGGCACCGCCGGAGAGTTGATCATCCCCTGCCCCGCCTTCCAGCAGATCTGCGCCCGCGCCGCCCATCAGCGTGTCATTGCCATCGAGGCCGGAGAGGGTGTCATCGCCTGACTGACCGTCAAGGGCGTCATTGCCTGCCGTGCCCGTCAGCAGATCGTCGTCGGTGCGAGGGGCCATCCCGGAGTCCGGCGAAGTGTCGGCCGCGGCATCGTCTCCGTCCTCGTTGGAAAAGACGTCATCCAGTAGGTAGCCGGCCATCATCAGCATTGGCATGAACACCAGCAACAGCACACTCATCACACCACCTGCACAGGCACCGGCCCCTTGACGGGACCATGAATCACCAGCCGGAGTGTTCACGCTTTCGCCAGTCGTGTCCAGCGACAAGCCGGAGTCACAGCGCGTGATGAACAGGCAAGATGCAGACTAGGGTTTGCCCACGTTGCGGGCGAAGGCGTCCTTGAATTCGGCCTGCTTTTCGGGGCTGGCCTCTGTCTGGTTCTGGGCGCGCCAGTCGTCGTAGGGCATGCCGTAGTAGATTTCGCGGGCCTCGTCCTTGGTCATCGCGATGCCGCGTTCGTTCGCCGCCTCCTGATACCAGCGGCTGAGGCAGTTGCGGCAGAAGCCGGCCAGATTCATCATGTCGATATTCTGCACATCCGGGCGCTTGACCATCAGGTGATCGCGCAGGGCGCGGAAGGCGGCGGCCTCGAGTTCGATACGGGTCTGGTCGTCCATGATCGGTCTCCTTCTGGTGGCTTACTGGCCGGTATCGGCCAGCGCCTGTTGCAGGATCGGGGCAAGGCGGGCGGCCCAGCGGGCCTGTTGGTCGGGTTTGGTGATGAGGTCGTTGCGGACCTCGATCAGCGCGTTCAGGCGTTGCCATGCAATGGCGTGGCGGGCGATGGCGTCGCCGGGCAGATGACCACCATAGGGTTCATTCTCGCCGATGCAAAGATCAGCCTCGGCCCGGAGGCGCGCCAACAGGGGGCGGGCGAAGCGGGTGTCGGCGGCATAGAGGACGCCCACATGCCAGGGGCGCGGCGGGCGGCCCATCAGTTGCGGGGTGAAGCTGTGGATCGAGACGATCACGGTATCGTCGCGCCGCGCGGCCAGTTCGGCCAGCGCCGTGTGATAGGGGCGGTAGCAGCGGTTGAGGCGTGTTTCCAGTTCGTCCCGCCCCGCGTGGCGGTTGGCCGGAATGATCGTGCCGTCATAGAGTTTCATCAGCAGGGTCGGATCATCCTCGCCCCGGTTGGGGTCGATCACGAGGCGCGAGAAATTGGACAGGATCGCGGGGCATCCCAAGGCATCGGCCAAGGCGCGGCTGACGCCTGCGGCGCCCACGTCATAGGCGATGTGGCGTTCCATGTCGCACCGGGCCAGACCCAGATCGCCGCCGTTCACGAAAGCGGGCACGGTATTGGCGGCGTGGTCGCAGGTCACCAGCCAGCGCGAGACCCGGTCCGCACCGGAAATTTCAAAGGGGGCGTATGTCATGTCACCTGCGTCATGGGGCTGTCATTTCCTTTGGCGAAGACCTAGGACAGAACAGGGCGGAATGGAATTGCACAGCGGTCGGGATTCAGCGATTGTTAGCGATAACATGAGATTCAAGGTTGCAGACCAGAGGATGACAGCATGAGACGGCACCGGAATGTGAAAATCGTGGCAACGCTTGGGCCTGCGTCCAATGATTACGCGATGATCCGCGCTTTGCACGAGGCGGGGGCGGATGTGTTCCGCCTGAACATGAGCCATGGCACCCATGACGACATCCGCGCGCGCCATGCCATCATCCGGCAGATCGAACAGGATCTGGACAGCCCGATCGCCATTCTGGCCGATCTTCAGGGGCCGAAGCTGCGGGTCGGCAGCTTTGCCAAGGGTGAAGAGGAATTGGTCGAGGGGGCTGGGTTCCGTCTGGATCTGGACCCGGCCGAGGGGGATGCGACCCGCGTTTGCCTGCCACATTCCGAGATTTTCGCGGCGCTGGAGCCGGGTGCCAATCTTCTGGTGAATGATGGCAAGATCCGCCTGACGGTGGACCGCTGCGGGCCGGATTTCGCGGATTGCACGGTGGCGGTGGGGGGCACCATCTCGAACCGCAAGGGGGTGAATGTGCCGGATGTGGTGCTGCCGCTGGCGGCCCTGTCAGACAAGGATCGCAAGGATCTGGAATTCGCCTGCGCGCTGGGCGTGGACTGGCTGGCGCTGTCCTTTGTGCAGCGCCCCGAGGATGTGATCGAGGCGCGGGAACTGGCTGCGGGGCGCGCTGCGATCCTGTCCAAGATCGAGAAGCCGGCGGCGGTGAAATGCTTTGACGATATTCTGGCGGTCAGCGACGGGATCATGGTCGCGCGCGGTGATCTGGGGGTGGAGCTGCCGGTGCAGAACGTGCCGCCGATCCAGAAGCGTCTGGTGCGGCGTTGCCGGGCCGTGGCGAAACCCGTGATCGTGGCGACGCAGATGCTGGAATCGATGATCGAGAGCCCGATGCCCACGCGGGCCGAGGTGTCGGACGTGGCCACCGCCATCTATGAGGGGGCGGATGCGATCATGCTGAGCGCGGAGTCGGCGGCGGGCCATTACCCGGTCGAAGCCGTCAGCACGATGAACAATGTCGCGGTGGAAGTGGAGAGCGACCCCACCTATCGCGAGATCATCGAGGCCAGCCGGAGAGCGACGCGCACCACGGTGGCCGACGGGATCGTCGCCGCCGCGCGCGAGATTGCCGAGACCACGGATATCAAGGTGATCTGCTGCTATACCCAGTCGGGCACGACCGCGCTGCTGACCGCCCGCGAAAGGCCCCGCGTGCCGATCATCGCCATGACAAGCCTGCGCGGCACGGCGCGGCGTCTGGCGCTGACATGGGGCGTCAATTGCGTGATGACCGGGGCGCTGGACCGGTTCAAGATGGCGGTCGTCAATGCCGCCCGCGCCGCCCGTGCGCAGGGTTATGCGACCGAGACGGATCAGATTCTGGTCATCGCGGGTGTGCCCTTCAACAAGGCGGGAACGACCAACATCCTGCGTGTCGCCCCCTGCGAGGAACGTTTGATCTTCGCCACCGATCCGGAGTAATCTGCACCTACGCGAGCGTGGCGCGATCCTGTGCAGGCGGAGGCCCGGAGATGAATACCGATCTGGCATTGGTCATCGGCCTGATGATATTGATCTTTACGGCCCCCGCCATCATCAGCGCCTTTTCGGACGGGCGGACACCGCGCACCGCCATGGTGACGCTTGTGCTGGGTGGTGGTCTGGTGCTGTTTGCGCTGACGCAGAATCCCGGCGGCTACCGGATCGAGGATGTGCCACGCGCCTTCATCAAGGTGATCGCCGACGTGCTGTGAAAACGCGGCAGCCCCCCGCGTCCGCGGTATTTCTGCGAAAACCCGGCAAAGTCACGGACATCCGGGCCGCTTTGGGCTTGCCAGTGGGGCCGATCCTTCGTATATCGCGCGCTCTTACCTGCGGGACCGGCCAATGTGGCATGCCGAGTCGCGCGTGAACCGACCCAAAGTCAAGGAGACGGAAATGCCCAAGATGAAGACCAAGTCGAGCTGCAAGAAGCGGTTCAAGGTGACGGCGACAGGACGCATCCTGACCGCGCAGGCCGGCAAGCGCCATGGCATGATCAAGCGTCACAAGAAGTTCATCCGCAACGCCCGCGGCACCACAGTCATGTCGGCCCCTGATGAGAAGATCATCAAGTCGATGATGCCGTACGATCGTTAAGGAGAAGCTGATATGTCTCGCGTCAAAAGCGGTGTAGTCACCCACGCCCGTCACAAGAAGATCATCAAAGCCGCCAAAGGCTATTATGGTCGTCGCAAGAATACCTTCCGCGTTGCCGCACAGGCCGTGGATAAAGCCAACCAGTACGCAACCCGCGACCGGCATAACCGCAAGCGGAATTTCCGCGCGCTGTGGATCCAGCGGATCAACGCCGGTGTGCGTGCCTTCGATGAGACCATGACCTATTCGCGTTTCATCAACGGTCTGGCGCTGGCCGGGATCGAAGTGGACCGCAAGGTTCTGGCCGATCTGGCCGTGCATGAGCCCGAAGCATTTGGGGCCATCGTCACACAGGCGAAGGCCGCGCTCGCGTAAGCCACTCCCTCTTCGGAGTTGCAGAATAAGGAAGCCGCGGACCTGTCAGGGTCTTGCGGCTTCTTGCATGAACGGGCCATGCCTTTCGGGGTGGGTCACAACAGCAAGGGACGCCATGTGATGGACGATCTGAAACGCAAATATCTTGATCTGATCGCAAGCGCCGGGGATGAGGCCAGCATCGAGGATGTGCGCCTTGCCGCGTTGGGCAAGAAGGGCGAGTTGAGCCTGAAGATGCGCGAACTGGGCCAGATGAGCCCGGAGGAGCGGCAGGTGGCCGGTCCCGCGCTGAATGCGCTGAAGGATGAGATCACGAGTGCCTTGGCCGCGAAGAAGGCCGCCCTGGGCGATGCCGCGCTGGATGAGCGGTTGCGGGCCGAGTGGCTGGACGTGACCCTGCCGGGGCGTGGGCGCCGGGCCGGGACGATCCATCCGATCAGCCAGGTGTCCGAGGAAGTGGCGGCGATCTTTGCGGATATGGGATTCTCGGTCGCGGAAGGCCCGCGCATCGACACGGACTGGTATAATTTCGACGCGCTGAACATCCCCTCGCATCACCCGGCGCGGGCCGAGATGGACACGTTCTACATGCACCGCGCCGCGGATGATCCGCGCCCGCCGCATGTGCTGCGGACCCATACCAGCCCGGTGCAGATCCGGTCGATGGAGGCGCATGGCGCGCCCATCCGCATCATCTGCCCCGGCGGTGTGTATCGCGCCGATTACGACCAGACCCATACGCCGATGTTCCATCAGGTCGAGGGGCTGGCGATTGACCGCGATATTTCCATGGCCAACCTGAAATGGTGCCTTGAGGAATTCGTGAAGGCGTTTTTCGAGGTGGACAATGTCGAGCTGCGCTTCCGCGCCTCGCATTTCCCCTTCACCGAGCCGTCGGCGGAAGTGGATATCCGCTGCTCGTGGGAGGGTGGCACGCTGAAAGTGGGCGAAGGCGATGACTGGCTGGAGATTCTGGGCTCGGGCATGGTGCACCCCAAGGTCTTGCAGGCGGGCGGGATTGATCCCAATGAGTGGCAGGGTTTCGCCTTTGGCATGGGGATCGACCGGATCGCGATGCTGAAATACGGCATCCCCGATCTGCGGGCCTTCTTCGATTCAGACCTGCGCTGGCTGCGGCATTACGGCTTTGCATCCTTGGATCAGCCTACGCTGCATGGCGGCCTTTCGCGATAACCAACGCGCGGGAAAAACCCGGCGCATCAAGGACATGGGTGGGGCATATCCCACCAAACGAGACGGGACAGTATCATGAAATTCACCCTCTCCTGGCTGAAGGAACATCTCGACACCACCGCTTCGGTGGATGAGATCACCTATGCGCTGACCGATCTGGGGCTTGAGGTCGAAGGCGTCGAGAACCCTGCCGCGCGTCTGGCTGATTTCACCATCGGCAAGGTGGTGCATGCGGAAAAGCATCCCGATGCCGACAAGCTGCGCGTGTGCAAGGTGCTGACGGATGAAGGCGAGACGCAGATCATCTGCGGGGCGCCCAATGCGCGGGAAGGGATCACCGTTGTGGTGGCCAAGCCGGGGACCTATGTGCCCGGCATCGACACCACCATCGGCGTGGGCAAGATTCGCGGGATCGAGAGTTTCGGGATGATGTGTTCCGAGCGCGAGATGGAACTGTCCGAAGAGCATGACGGGATCATCGAACTCCCCTCAGGCGAGGTGGGTGAGCGCTTCATCGACTGGCTGGCGAAGAACGATCCGGCCAAGGTCGATCCGGTGATCGAGATTGCGATCACGCCGAACCGGCCCGATGCCTTGGGCGTGCGCGGGGTTGCGCGCGATCTGGCGGCGCGGGGCCTTGGCACGTTGAAGCCCGCGAAAGAGGCAGAGATCCGGGGCAGCTTCCCCTGCCCCATCGGTGTGAGCATTGATGACGATACGCGCGTCGGTGGCTGCGAGGTCTTTGCGGGCCGTCTGATCCGTGGCGTCAAGAACGGACCCAGCCCGGACTGGTTGCAGACGCGACTGCGCGCCATCGGGTTGCGCCCGATCTCGGCCCTCGTGGATGTGACCAACTTCTTCACCTTCGACCGCAACCGTCCCCTGCATGTGTTCGATGCGGACAAGGTGAAAGGCAACCTGCGTATCCACCGCACGACAGGCGGCGAGACTCTGGTCGGTCTGGACGACAAGACCTATCGTTTCGATGCGGGTCAGGTCGTGATCTCGGACGATCATGGCGTGGAAAGCATTGCGGGGATCATGGGCGGTCTGGCGACGGGCTGCACCCATGACACGGTGAATGTGTTCCTTGAAGCCGCCGTCTGGGACCGCGTGCAGATCGCGATGACGGGGCGCGCGCTCAAGATCAACTCGGATGCGCGGTACCGCAATGAACGGGGGATTGATCCGGCCTTCAACATGGAAGCGGTCGATCTGGCAACGCAGATGATCCTTGATCTGTGCGGCGGCGAGGCGTCCGAGGTTGTGGTGGCGGGCAAGGTGCCCGATGTCACCCGCGCCTACAAGCTGGACCCCGCGCGGGTGCAGTCTCTGGTGGGTATGGACATTCCCGAAAGCGAGCAGCGCCAGACCCTGACGAAGCTGGGCTTCAAGCTGGAAGGCAATATGGCGCAGGTGCCAAGCTGGCGTCCCGATGTGCTGGGCGAGGCTGATCTGGTCGAGGAAGTGGCGCGGATCGCGTCGCTGACCAAGCTGGTCGGTCGACCCCTGCCGCGCGCGGATGTGGGTGTGCCCAAGCCGATCCTGTCGCTGGGCCAGCGGCGCGAGCAGATCGCGCGGCGGACCGTTGCCGCCTTGGGCTATAACGAATGCGTCAGCTACAGCTTCATTGATCAGGCGGCGGCCGCGCTGTTCGGTGGTGGCACGGATGCGACGATGCTGGCCAATCCGATCAGCGCCGACATGTCCCATATGCGCCCCGATCTGCTGGCCGGATTGTTGCAGGCGGCGGCGCGCAATCAGGCGCGCGGGTTCGCGGATCTGGCGCTGTTCGAGGTGGGCCATGCCTTCACCGGCGGTGAACCGGGCGAGCAGGTGGTGCAGGTGGCCGGGTTGCTGGTCGGGCGCACCGGCCCGCGTGATCCGCATGGAAGCGCACGGGCGGTGGATGTGTTCGACGCCAAGGCCGATGCCGAGGCGGTTCTGGCCGCGCTTGGCGCGCCCGAGCGGGTGCAGATCCTTCGCAATGGCGCGGCGTGGTGGCATCCGGGTCGTCATGGGGTGATCAGCCTTGGCCCCAAGAACCCGCTGGCGGTGTTCGGCGAAGTGCACCCACGCGTGCTGGCTGCGATGGATGTGAAGGGGCCCGCCGTGGCCTTTACCCTCTGGCCCGCGGCCATCCCCGCGCCGCGCAAGACGGGTGCGACGCGCCCCGCCTTGGTGATGCGTGACCTGCAGGCGGTGGAGCGTGACTTCGCCTTTGTCGTGGAGAGCCACGTCGAGGCGCTGACCATCGTCAATGCCGCGCTTGGGGCCGACAAGGCGCTGGTCGATCAGGTCCGCGTCTTTGACGAGTTCACCGGACCCAAGGCCGAGGCGCAGATGGGGGCGGGCAAGAAATCCGTGGCCATCACCGTGCGGCTTCAGCCGACGGAAAAGACCCTGAAGGAAGCCGAGATCGAGGCCGTGGGGGCAAAGATCATCGAAAAGGTGACCAAGGCCACCGGGGGCGCGCTGCGCGGCTGAGGGAAACGGGAAACCGCGTTCCTGTCAAAAGACCATCGAAGCCTGCCGTGTCCAGCAACACGGCAGGCTTTTGTTTTGGTGTCATGGCCGCCAGCATATCCCGACGGGCTGCGACATAATCGACCATCCGTTAAACGGGACCGCTGCAAGGCCGTTCATTCTGTTGGGTCACGCGCGAAACGAAACCCAAAAGAAAGTCATCACCCCTTATGGCACTTCCAAACCCCAGCAAGCTGAAAACACTCATCCAGTCAGAGGACAACATTTCCAGCGCCTCACTGGCGACACGCATCCTTCTTGGCCGCCTTCGGATCGAGGTCCGCAACAACCCGACCCTGATCGATGCCAAGGTCACCGAATTGATGGAGTTCGTGCGCGTCAATCGCTACGCCGCCGACGATCTCGCCCATATCTGAACCGGACGGACACTCTCATGAAAAACGAACTTCTTTCACTCGACGCTGCGGCGGCGCGTATTGCCACGGGTGCCGTGATGACCATCGCGGGCGATGAGGCGCTTCTGGCGCAACTGCCGCGCGGCAACTGGATCGGCGGCACCTCGGTCTATTTCGTCACTGAAGCGGGCGGGGCGGTGATCCGCGACAAGCTGTATTGCACCACCTTGCCCGAGGCGACGGTGGCGCAGATCCGCGTTCTGGGGGCAGATGAATTGCCGCAGATCGCACAGGGCTATGCGACGGGCGGGTTGTCCATCATCCTGATCCCCGCCTTTTCCAGGGCCCATTCCGTCTTTGCCGTGGATGGTCCCAGCTACGCCGGCTTTTTCAACCAACCGCTGGTCGGCTGGATCTCGGGCGTGCATCTTGACGATATCGGACGTGTCGTACCCAAGGTCTTTGATGGCCGCAGCGGCAGATCCTACGGGGAGGAAGCGGTCGTGATGCATCTGTCCCTGTCCGAGGGACTGGTCCCGCAGGTCGATATCGTCAATATTTTCGCCCAGAATGACGCGACCGCCCCCGCGTTCCGTTTCCCGCAAAGCGGTTTCGCGGCCAAGACCGCCCTGATCGACGGGCGCGAGATGTCGCTTGCCGCCTATCTGCGCGACAATGACATCGACACACGTCTGCCGCTGATCGCCAATTACGGGGGCGCGCTGATCAATGTTTCAGTTCAAAGCGTCAATCACGAGTCCGGCGAGGTCGCGTTCTACGCGCCTGTGATGCAGGGCGTGGAATATCGCTTTGCCAAGCCGCTGGATGACTATGCCGCCGCCTTTTCGCGGCAATTGGGCGTGGGGGGCGAGGGGCAGTATTCCTGCAATTGCATCCTCAACTACCTGTATGGCGAGCTTGAGGGAAAGGCGACCGGGTCTTTCACAGGGCCGGTCACCTTTGGCGAGATTGCCTATATGCTGCTGAACCAGACGCTGGTGCGGCTGGAATTGCAGGCGGCCTAAGGTCGCCTTGATCCTGTCGCGCAGAACCTCCATCCGGTTTTGCGCGACAGGGTTTTGGATCACAGGCTAAGGCTTGTGCGTCCTGCCTTTCATCTTGCCAAAAATACTCATTCCAACCGAGCCGGAAAGCCTTCGGCCCGCAGGTCCGTGCCCAGCACATCTTCCAGCAGTTTCACGATCTGCGTGGATTGCGCCTGACCGCCGTAGGCGGCGCGGCCCTTGACGAAAGTTTGCTGCACCTGCCCCGCCAGATCCAGCGGGACGCCGAATTCCTGACCAAAGCCCATGGCGAAGCCCAGATCTTTCAGCGCCAGATCCATGCTGAAGGCGATGTCGTAGCTGCCGTTCAGGATCAGTTGGCCTTCGGTTTCATGCACGAAGGAGGTGCCGGAGGAGGCGGAGATCGCCTCCCACGCGGTCTTGAGGTCCAGCCCTGCACGTTTGGCCAGCATCAAGGCCTCGCCATCGGCGACCAGATGGATGAAGGCCAGCATATTGGTGATGACCTTGATGACCGCCGCCGATCCCAAGGGGCCGATGTGGAAGATGCGGTTGCCCATCGCCTTCAGCGCCGTGCGATGCGCCTCGAACACGTCCTTGTCGCCACCGGCCAGCACGGTGATCTCGCCCCGCGCGGCCAGATGGACGCCGCCGGTGACGGGGGATTCCAGCATCCGCACACCATGCGCCCCGGCGATGGCCGCCAGTCGCAGGATGTCGTCGCGGCCCAGCGTGGACATCTCGACCCATGTGTTGCCCGGTTTCATGGCGGGCAGCATCTGGTGCAGCACCGCCTCGGACACGGCGGGGGATGGCAGGCAGGTCAGAACGGTATCCGACGCGGCGGCCACATCGGCGGCGTTGTCCGCCCATGTGGCCCCCATCGTCAGAAGCCGGTCGCCCAAGCTGCGGTCGCGGTCGTGGACCGTGACGGGGAACCCTGCGCGCAGGAGGCTTGCCGCCAGATGACCGCCCAGATTGCCCAGACCGATGAAACCCAGCCGCATCATGCTGGCCGTCCGTCAAAGGCGATCTGGAACTTGGCGCGCACGGCTGCGTCGGTGGCGGGGTCTATCAGCGAACCTGAGTGCGCAAGGATACGGTCCATGCGGGCGCGGGCCACGCGGAGCAGGTCGGGTTTATCCGCCTCGGCCCATTCCTTTGGGCTCATGCGGTTGGCGATTTCGGGGTAGATATATTCGGTCTGCATCAGGGCCAGCGTTTGGGAGGAGCCGAGATAATGGCCGGGACCTTCGAGGCAGACCTGGCGCATCGCTTCGATGCTCACGCTGTCCTCGGTCACGTCGATGCCGCGCACGCAGCGCATGACCTGGCCCAGCATGTCATCGCCCAGAACCAGCGATTCAAGGCAGAAGCCAAGGAGGGAGGCATGCATCCCCACCGCCTCATAGACCATGTTCAGGCCGGAGAGGCCCGCGAGGACGTTGGAGATGCCCTGTTCCCAACCCGCCTGCATGTCGGGAAGTTTGCTGTCGGCGATGCCAGCGGCGGCACCGCCCGGCAGGCGGTAGAACTGGTGCATCTGGGCGCAGCCTGCGGTCAGCAGCGCCTGTTCGGCACTGCCGCCGGACATGGAGCCTGTGCGCAGGTCGGACACGAAGGGCCATGTGCCGAAGATGGCCGGATGGCCCGGTGCCATGGCGTTGACATAGACCACGCCCGCCAGACATTCTGCGACCGCCTGCACGATGGCCAGCGCGATGGGGGCGGGGGCGGTGGCCCCGGCTTGGCCAGCGGACAGAAGCAGGACGGGCATACCCGCGCGGATGCAAGCCTCCATCGTCTGGCAGCTTTCGGTCGCGAATTTCATCGGCGGCACGACAAAGCAGTTGGAGTTGCTGACGAAGGGGCGGGCGCGCCATGCGTCTTCGCCGCCCGCGATCATGTGCAGCAGGTCAAAGCAGCCCTCCACATGGGAGGGGTCCGAGAAGGACGTGCCCACATGTTTCGTGGTGCCCGCGCAGCAGGCGTAGAGCGTGTTGATATCCATCTGGAAATTGTCGAGCACATCGCGGCAGACCATGGCGCGCTGGAAGAAATGCACATTGTCCAGATGATGGGTCAGGCGCGCGGCATTGTAGAGGTCTTGCGCCGTGCTGTCGCGGTAGCTGTTGGTTTCCAGATCGACGATATGCACAGCCGCCCCCGCCGTGCCGAAATGGACCTTGCTGCCCGACAGGTGCAGATCATGTTTCGCATCGCGGCCAAACAGGGTGATGTCGCGGGCGGCGAGGGCCAGCATATCCTCGACCAAGGCACGCGGGAAGCGCAGGCGGCCATCGGTGCCGAGGATCGCACCTGCGCGGGTCATGATTTCCACGCCGCTTGGGGGCGCGTCGGCCAAACCGATGGTTTCCAGCGCGTCGAGAGCGGCTTGATGGATGCGCTGCATCCCGGCCTCGGTCAGGGGTTTGTATTGCCCGCCGGACATGCCCGGTCGCACGGGGCGGATGTTATCCGCCAAGGGTGCGCCGCGTGCGGCGACACGGGCGGCCCGCCCGCCTGACCGCAGCGCGGATCGCTTTGCACGTTCGGGTGCGCAGCCTTCGACAATCAGCTCAGTCATGCCTTCATCCTTTCGCCCTTGGGGTCATACAGCGGGTCAAGCGAGGCTTTGGCGGCATAGCGCCGCCCCGCCACTTCGATTTCATAGGTGGAGGCCAGCACCTGTTCGGCGGTTTCGCCCGCGCAAGGCACATAGGCCATGCCGACCGCGCCACCGAGCGCGTGGCCGTAATTGGCGGAGGTGACGATGGAGACGATCTGCCCGTTGCGCACCAGCGCCTCGTTATGAAAGAGCATCGGTTCGGGGTCTTGCAGCAGCAGTTGCACCATGCGGCGGTTCAGACCCGCCTCGCGTTTGCGCAGCACCGCGTCGCGGCCGATGAAATCGCCCTTGCCCGTGCGGGTGGCAAAACCAAGGCCCGCTTCCAGCACGTGATCCTCGTCCGTGATGTCATGGCCCCAGTGGCGATAGGCTTTCTCGATCCGGCAACTGTCCAGCGTGTGCAGACCGCAGAGGGTAAGGCCCATGTCGGCCCCTGCCTCCTCCAGCGCCTCGAAGACATGGGCGGCTTGGTCGGTGCTGACATACAGCTCCCACCCCAGTTCGCCGACATAGGAGACGCGATGCGCGCGGGCGAGGCCCATGCCGATCTCGATCTCGCGCGCGGTGCCGAAAGGATGGGCGATATTGCCCATGTCATCGGGACTGACGCGGGCCATCAGGTCGCGGGATTTTGGCCCCATGAGGCAGAGCACGGCCTCGGATGCGGTCATATCGGTGATGACGGCGAGGTCATCCCCCAGATGGCGGCGCAGCCATGCCAGATCGCGTTGCAGCGTGGCCCCCGGCACGACCAGAAGGAAGGCGGTTTCCGACAGGCGCGTGACGGTCAGATCGGATTCGATCCCGCCCCGGTCGTTGAGCATCTGGGTATAGACGATGCGGCCTGCGGGCACGTCCATCTGATTGGCGCAGAGGCGTTGCAGGAAGGGGAGTGCGCCCGGCCCTTCGACCCGGATCTTGCCGAAGCTGGTCATGTCGAACAGGCCGACACCGTTGCGGATGGCCATGTGTTCGGCGTGCTGGTTGTCGAACCAGTTCTGGCGGTGCCAGTCGTAGCGGTATTCCCGCTCCTGCCCCGGTTTGGCGAACCAGTTGGCGCGTTCCCAGCCAGCGACTTCGCCAAAAACAGCGCCACGGTCGGCCAGATGTTGGTGCAGGGGCGAGCGGCGGATACCGCGCGCGGTCTCAACCTGGCGGTAGGGGTAGTGATCGGCGTAGAGCAGACCCAGCGTTTCGGTCACGCGTTCGCGCAGGTAGCGGCGGTTGCGCTGGAACGGTTGGGCGCGGCGGATGTCCACTTCCCACAGGTCAAAGGGCGGCGCGCCCTCAGTGATCCAATGGGCCAGCGCCATCCCTGCCCCGCCGGATGAGACGATGCCGATGGAGTTGTAGCCTGCGGCAATCCAGTAGCCACGTTTTTCCGGGGCCTCGCCCAGATAGTAGCGGTCATCGGGGGTGAAGCTTTCGGGGCCGTTGAAGAAAGTGTGGATCCCCGCCGTCTGGAACAGGGGCATGCGGTGCATGGCGTGTTCGAGGATGGGTTGGAAATGGTCGAAATCCTCGGGCAGGCTGTCGAAGCAGAAATCCTCGGATATGCCCTGCATGCCCCAGGGTTTGGCTTTCGGCTCGAAGGCCCCCAGCATCATCTTGCCTGCGTCCTCCTTGTAATAGGCGCATTCGTCGGGGACGCGCAGGACGGGCAGACGGCCCAAGCCTTCGACGGGTTCGGTGAGCAGGTAGAAATGTTCGCAGGCATGCAGCGGCAGGGTGACGCCGGATTGCGCGGCCAAATCGCGGCCCCACATGCCGCCGCAGTTGATGACGACATCGGCGGCGATATGGCCGCGGCCGTCCGCCGTTTCCCAATCGACGCCTGTGACGCTGGTGCCATTGTCAGTGACGCGGGTGACCTTGACGCCTTCCACGATGCGCGCGCCGCGCATGCGTGCGCCTTTGGCCAGCGCCATGGCGATATTGGCGGGGTCGCATTGGCCATCCAGCGGCAGGTGGACGCCGCCCAGCACGTCGCCGACCTCAAGGTGAGGATACATGGCTTTGATCTCGGCCGGGGAGATTTCGGCCACGTCCACGTCGAAGGCGCGGGCGAGCGTGGCTTGACGGCGGAGTTCTTCGAGCCGGTGTGGGGTGAGGGCGACCGAGATGGACCCGGTCTGGCGCATGCCGGTGGCGACACCCGTTTCCGCTTCCAGTTTGACATAGAGATCGGCGGAATATTTCGCGAGGCGGGTCATGTTCTGGCTGCCGCGTAGCTGCCCGATGAGGCCCGCCGCGTGCCATGTGGTGCCGGAGGTGAGCTGTTTACGCTCCAGCAGGATGATATCGGTCCAGCCAGCCTTGGCCAGATGATAGGCAACGGAGCAGCCGGAAACCCCGCCCCCGATGATGACAGCCTGTGCGCGGGCGGGAAGATCAGACATCAGACAACCTCATGTCCCGCAGCGCGGATCTGGGCTGCCAGTTCGGTGATATGGGCGGGGCCAACTTCGCAGCAGCCGCCGACGATGGTGGACCCTTGGGCGATCCAGCCCATGGCGTGTTTGGCGTAAGCCTCTGGTCCCAAATCCTGCCGGGCCGAGAGGGCATCGACGGTGGGTTTGTGGGCAAGGAAGGCTTCGGTGATCTTGGTGAAGCCGTTGGCATAGGCGCCGAAGGGTTTGTCGCCTTGTGCGAGGATATCCAGAGCGGCGGGGATCGCCTCGGGCATGGAGCAGTTGATGAGGATCGCGGCGGCGTCACCCGCGATGGCGAGGACATCCGAGAGTGCCTCGCCCGAGCGCAGGCGGGTGCCGTCGGTGTCATTCACGGTCAGCGAGAGCCAGACAGGTTTGCCGGATTGGCTTGCGCCCTCAAGTGCGGCTTTGGCATGAGCGATGCTGGCGACGGTTTCGCAGATGATCAGGTCGCAGCCTTTGGCCAGCGCATTGGCCACCTCGGCATAGAGGGGAACGGCGATATCATGGGCGGGGTGGATATCGGGCCGGTAGCTGGCGATCAGCGGGCCGATGCTGCCTGCGATGCGGCCTGACCCATGGGCGGCGCGGGCGGCTTGTGCTTCGGCGAGCGAGAGTGCGATGAGGGCGTCGAATTGCCCTTCCAACGGGGTGCCAGCAAGGCGGTCGTGGTGCACGGCATAGCTGTTGGTGGTGGCGATGGTGGCCCCTGCGGCGAAGTAATCGGCATGCACAGCCTGCACGATACCCGGATGATCGACCATGACTTGGGTGGACCACAGCGGGGTGGGCCGGTCGCCGGAGCGGTGGACCAGTTCCTGCCCCATGCCACCGTCGAGAAGTGTGATCTTGGTCATGCGCGTATCCTTTCATTGGCCGGGTCCCAGATCGGGCCATCCGGCATCACTGTTGCGGGATAACGCTTACCAAAGATTTCAACCTCCAACAGGGTGCCCGGTTGGGCCAGATCGGCGCGCAACATGCCCAGCGCGAGGGATGCGTTGACGCGGTAGCCCCACGCGCCGCTGGTGGTTTCGCCCACGACCTGCCCGTCATGCCAGAGGGTGGACATATAGGGCGCGTCCTGATCGCCTGCTGCGACCGTGAGGGTCACGAAACGTTTGGTGACGCCAGCCTGTTGTTCGGCCAGCAGGGCGGCTTTGCCGGGAAAGTCCTTGGACCAGTCGATGAAGCGATCGAGCCCGCCTTGCAGCAGGGTATAATCGGTGGAGAGATCCCCCTTCCACGCGCGGTAGCCCTTTTCGATGCGAAGGGCGTTGAGGGCGAACATGCCGAAGGGTTTGGCTCCCGCAGCGGTCACGGCGTCCCAGATCACAGGGGCGTCGGCGGCGGGGCAATGCACTTCCCAGCCCAGTTCGCCTGCGAAGGAGACACGCATCAGGGTGCAATCGACGCCGCAGACGGTGGCGTCCTGGGCCGAGAGCCATGGCAGGGTGAGGTCGGCATCGGTGAGCGGAGCGAGGATGGCGCGGGCCTTGGGGCCGGTGACCAGAAGGCAGTCGTATTTATCCGAGCGGTCATGGACGGTGATGCCATCCGGGGCTGTGCGCGCGATCCATTCGCGGTCGTGGCTTTGCGCGACACCTGCGGTGATCAGCCATGTGCAATCTGCGCTGCGCGGGATCACGGACATTTCCGTGACGATCCGGCCTTTGGTATCGGCGAAATAGGCCAGACCCACGCGGCCCACGCGCGGGATGCGCGAGGCGGTGAGGGAATTGACGTAGTCCTGCGCGCCCGGCCCTTCGACCGACAGGCGGGTGAAGCCGGAAATCGCCAGCACGCCGCATGTATCACGCACGGCGGCGCATTCGGCGGCGACGCGAGGCGCCCATGGGCCGGCGCGGTCCCATGTCTGGCTGCCGTCCCAGCTGATGTCATCGCCGGGGGCGGCAAACCAGTTGGCGCGTTCCCAGCCGTTATAGGCGCCGAATTGCGCGCCTTCGTCTTTCAGGCGGGAGTGCAGGGCCGAGAGTTTCTTGTCGGCGCCTGCGGGCCAGCGGGCATGGGGGAAGTGCATGCCGTATTCATGGCCGTAAACCTCCATCCCCTTGGCGATGCAGTAATCGCGATCCTCGAACCCTGTGAAGCGGCGGGGGTCGCAGGACCACATGTCCCATTCGGTGCCGCCTTCGGTCACCCATTCGGCCAGAACCTTGCCCGCGCCACCGCCCTGGCAGATGCCGAAGGTGAACACGCACGCCTCGAACGCATTGGGCAAGCCGGGCATGGGGCCGATGAGCGGGTTGCCATCGGGGGTATAGGGGATCGGGCCGTTGATCACCTTTTGCAGCGCGGCCTTTTCCAGCAGGGGCACGCGGGCCATGGCATCGGCGATATGCCATTCCAGCCGCTCCAGATCGTCGGGGAAAAGCTGGAAGCTGAAATCTTCGGGCATGGGATCGTCAGGCGTGATCCAATGGGCGCGGCAGTTGGATTCGTAGGGGCCGAGGTTGAAGCCGTTCTTTTCCTGCCGCAGGTAGTAGCTGCTGTCCACATCGCGCAGGAGGGGCAGTTTCGCGCCCTGTGTGGCGGACCATTCGGCGAGTTCGGGGATCGTGTCGAAGAGAAGATATTGATGGCTCATCACCATCATGGGCACGTCGCGGCCGAACATCGCGCCCACGTCGCGGGCGTAATAGCCTGCGGCGTTCACGACCTTTTCGCAGCGCACCTCGCCCTTCGGCGTCACGATCACCCATTCGTCGCCTTCGCGGCGGACAGCGGTGACGGGGCAAAAGCGTTCGATCCGCGCGCCCATCTGCCGCGCGCCTTTGGCCAAAGCCTGCGTCAGTTGCGCGGGGTCGATGTCGCCATCATTGGGATCATAGAGCGCGCCTTGCAGATCGTGGGTTTCGAGGAAAGGATAGCGGCCGCGCATCTCGGAGGGGCCAAGCAGGTCAAGCTCCATCCCCTGATAGCGGCCCATGCCGACGACGCGGGCGAATTCCTGCATCCGTTCGCGGGAATGGCCCAGACGCAGCGATCCGGTGACATGGTAGTTCATCGGATAATCCACCTCGGCCCCCAAGCGGCGATAGAGGTCTGCGGAATAGCGCTGCATGTTCATGATCGACCAACTGGACGAAAAGGTCGGCACATTGCCTGCGGCATGCCATGTGGAGCCTGCGGTCAGCTCGTTGCGCTCCAGCAAAAGCGAGTCGGTCCATCCCGCCTTGGCCAGATGATAGAGCGCGGAAGTCCCCACCACGCCGCCACCGATGATGACCACGCGCGCCTGTGTCGGAAACTCTGCCATGCCCTGCTCCTTGTCGTCTGTCAGAGCGACTATCGGCGCGGGCACGCCCTCTATCAATCCGCAGCACTTGGGTTTATTGATCGGAAAAACCGATCAGGTGCGATGATGCAAACCGAGCTTCTGGAAACCTTTCTGGACCTGTGCGAGACGCGCAGCTTCAACCGCACGGCGGATCGGTTGGGGGTGACACAATCCACCATTTCGGGGCGGGTGCGGGCGCTGGAGACGGCGTTGGGGTGTCGGCTGTTTCATCGGTCCCGCGCGGGCACGGGGCTGACGACCGAGGGGCTGCGATTCGAGCCGCATGCGCGGGCGCTGCGCCAAGGCTGGACCGAGGCGTTGCAGGATACCGCCGGGTCGGGCAGCCGCGCCATGACCCTGCGGATCGGGTTGCAGCGCGATCTGACGGATCATCATATCGGCGACTGGATGCGCCAGTTCCGCGCCGCATTGCCGGAGGCGGCGTTTTATATCGAGGCGGATTATTCCGCGCAGATGTGTGCCGATCTGGTCAGCGGGGCGCTGGATCTGGCGCTTTTGTTCACGCCGAAGCCGCAGCCGGACCTGCATTTCGAGACGGTGGGGGAGTTGTCCTATCGCATGATCTCGACCTGTCCCGTCACTTTGTCCGGTTTGCCCGGTGAACGCTATGTGCGGGCCAATATCTCGCCCGCGTTCAGCGCCGCCCATGCGGGGTTGTTGCCGCAACTGACGGCTGCGCCGGTGTCGAGCGGGCAGAACGCGACCGTCACGGGGTTGATCCTTGCGCTGGATGGCGCGGGTTATGTGCTGGAGGATACGGCGCAGGCATTGATCACGTCAGGTCAGGCCCATGCGGTGACGGGTGCGCCGCGTATTCCGCAGCCGGTGTTCGCCGCCCTGCCCCTGCGGCAGCGGCATCGCCCGCTGCAACGGCGACTGGTCACGCTGCTGCGCGCGCATTTCGCCGGACGCGCCGCGCAGAAATGACAAACCCGCACCGAGGGCGCGGGCGGGCTTGCCGTGTCATCAGATGAGGATCACCACTCGGTCGGCCCCTTGTCTGCGAATTCATGCACCAGAAAGTCGATGAAGGCGCGCACCTTTGGCTGGGTGAACCGGCCCGGCGGATAGACCGCGTAGATGCCCTGGGTTTCCACCGGCAGGTCGGGAATGGCATCCTCGACCAGACCTTTCTCCATCGCGTCGGCATAGAGGAAGCTGGGCAGATAGGCGATGCCAAGCCCCGCGACACAGGCGTTCAGCAGGGATTGGCCGTCATTCACGCTGAGCCAGCCCGCGGTGCGGACCTGCCGTTTTTCGCCCGAAGGGGCGGTCAGTTTCCAGACGTTGCCGTTGGACTGGTTGGAGTAGTGCAGCAGCTTGTGATCGTTCAGATCGTCGATCTTCTGCGGGCGGCCATATTTGGCGAAATAGCTGGGGCTGGCGATCATCCGCTTGGTCGTCTCGGTCAGCTTGCGGGCGCGCAGGGTGCTGTCCTCCAGTTCGCCGATCCGCACGGCCATGTCGAAGCCCTCGCTGATCAGTTCCACATAGCGGTTGTTCAGCACCATGTTCACGGTGATATCAGGGAATTCCGACAGGAAATCGCCCAGCACCGGCGACAGGTGATTGACCCCGAAATCCGTGGCCACCGAAATCCGCAACAGACCCGATGGCGCCGATTGCATCGAGGTGACAAGCGCATCCGCCTCGCCTGCATCGTTCAGGACGCGGCGGGCGCGGTCGTAATAGGCAAGGCCGATCTCGGTCGGGCTGACTCGGCGCGTGGTGCGGTTCAGCAGACGCGCCCCCAGACGCGCCTCGAGGCTGGACACATGCTTGGACACGGCCGATTTCGAGATACCCATCTTCTTGGCCGCATCGGTGAAGCCACCTTGATCCACAACCGTGGCGAAGGCCTCCATTTCCGTCAGACGATCCATGCGCGACACCCTTTTCATTGCGTTGTTTCCGGTATCGCGTCGAAATCGGGCACGACTGCGGCAGGGTGCGGACAATATCAGGGTATTGTCAGGGATCGTTAATGGCATGGAAACGGGGAAACAGTCCGTCACCCGTCTGTTTCTTCTTGCCGGAAATATCCATAATCGCGGCGGATCAACCGGGCACAGGCTGCGCCTGTCGTGGGGCCTCTTGCAGAGAGGCGGCTGAAAATATGATCAAATACAAGGATTTCAGAGGAACATCAGCAAGATGGATCAAAATTGTTCCATTCACATTTGATCAAATATATGGATACAGCAGGAAAGAGGCTTGAGCCGGGGTGATGACGCCATGGACGGGGTAAGGGAACAGAGCGCGGATATCATCGCAGGCGTGCGGGTCGCGCGACTGGAAACGGTGCGCGCGCGTGAGGCGGCTGTCTATGCCGCCGCGCGTCCTGTTACAAAGGCGGCGCTGGTCGATGGCACGGAGGCTTGGCTGGACGGTGTGCCGATGCACTGGATGAAGGACTGGCCGATGCCCTTTCCGATGCTGGTGGCACGCGCGCGCAAGGCGCGGCTGACCGATCTGGACGGGCACCGTATCGACGATTTCTGTCTGGGCGATACCGGATCGATGTTCGGCCATTCCCCTGCCCCTGTCGCGCGCGCCATCAGGCGGCAAGCAAGGGACGGGCTGACCTATATGCTGCCGACCGAAGCGGCGCTGGAGGCTGGGCGGCTGCTGGTCGAACGGTTCGGGGATTTCCGCTGGCAGATCGCCACGACCGCGACCGATGCCAACCGTTTCGCGCTGCGCGTGGCACGCGCGGTGACGGGGCGGCCACGCGTGCTGGTGTTCAACGGCTGCTATCATGGCACGGTGGATGAGGCGATGGTGGCCCTGCGGGACGGTCAGACCGTCGCGCGGCCCGGCCTGACCGGGCAGGTGGCAGATCTGACCCGGACCGCCGTCGCGGTGGAGTTCAACGATCTGGCAGGGGTCGAGGCGGCGCTGGCCACAGGCGAGGTGGCGGCGATCCTGACCGAACCCGTGATGACGAATTCCTGCATGGTCCTGCCCGATCCCGGCTTTCATGAGGGGCTGCGGCGGCTGTCGCGGCAGTATGGCGCGCTGCTCATCATTGACGAGACGCATACGGTGTCCAGCGGCTTGGGTGGTTACACCTCCGTGCATGGGCTGGACCCTGATATTTTCGTCGCGGGCAAATGCGTGGCGGGCGGGATGCCGACGGCCATCTGGGGGCTGCGGGATGATGTGGCCACGCGGTTTGCCGCCTATAATGCCATGCGCGCACCCGGCCATTCCGGGATGGGGACCACGCTGTCGGCGAACCCGATGCAATTCGCCTGTTTGCGCGCGACGCTGGCCGAGGTGATGACGCCGGAGGCTTATGCTCATATGGAGGCTGGAGCCGCGCGGTTGGAGGCGGGGTTAAGTGCCGCCATCGCCCGGCATGGCGCGCCATGGCATGTGGTGCGGGTGGGGGCGCGGGTGGAATTCATCTGTGCGCCGGGGCCTTTGCGCAACGGGACCGAGGCGGAGGCGGCGCATCAGCCGGAGGTGGAGGGGGTAGTGCATACCTGCCTTCTGAACCGAGGCTGTCTGATCGCGCCCTTTCACAACATGATGCTGGTCAGCCCGGTGACCACGACGACACAGATCGACCGGCTGATTGCCGCGTTTGATGAGACGTTGGCCCTGCTGTTCGAGCCGGATGAGGATTGAGATGACGAACAAGACCCATGCCCCTTCGGGCGCGAGTGTGACCGAGGCGGAAGCCTTTCTTGAGGCGCACCCCGAGATCGAGGCCTTCGATATCGTGCTGCATGATTCCAACGGGATCGGGCGGGGCAAGATCATCCGGCGGCACGAACTGCTGGCGTTCTACCAGTCGGGGCGGTTTCTGCCGATCTCGATCCTGGGGTTGGATATCTGCGGCGAGGATGTGCATGAGACCGGGCTGATCTGGGATCAGGGGGACGGCGATCTGCGGGCCTGGCCCATTCCCGGCACGCTCAAGCCCCTGCACGGCACCGTGCCGCCGCGCGGCGAGGTGTTGATGTCGCTTTATACACTGGAGGGGGAGCCGATGACATCGGACCCGCGCCATGCCTTGCAGGCGCAGGTGGATGCGATGGCGGCGGAGGGGCTTTATCCCGCAGGCGCGTTTGAATTGGAGTTCTTCCTGCTGGCCAATGAGCGCGGGGCGGATGGGCGGGTGCGCCCTGCGGCGGATGTGCTGGACGGGCGGGCGAGCCACCGGACGGAAGTCTATTCGGTCGATCACCTGCATGGGATGCTACCGTTGTTTTCCGACATTTACGCGGGCGCGGAAAAGGCCGGGATCAAGGCCGAGACGATGATTTCGGAATATGCGCCGGGGCAATATGAGCTGACGCTGCATTACCGCACTGATGTGATGCAGGCCGCCGATGATCTGATGCGGTTGAAGCGGATCGTGCGGGCGCAGGCGCGGGCGCATGGGGTGACCGCCTGTTTCATGGCCAAGCCGATCGAGGATTATGCCGGTTCGGGGATGCATTTCCATGTGTCCTTGCAGGACGCCGAGGGGCGGAATGTATTTACCGAAAGCGTTGAAGGGGCTTGGTCAGAGCCTTTGCTGCACGCTTTGGGCGGGTTGCGCGACACGATGGGGGAATCGATGCTGGTGTTCGCGCCCCATGCCAATTCATGGCGGCGCTTCGCCAACCAGAGCTATGCGCCCGTGTCCACCAGTTGGGGGGTCAATAACCGTTCCGTGGCGCTGCGCATCCCGGCGGGCGACAAGCGCGCGCGGCGGATCGAGCATCGCCCGGCGGGGGTGGATGCAAACCCCTATCTGGTGGCGGCGACCGTGCTGGCGGGGATCAGGCACGGGCTGGCGCAGCGGATGGATCCGGGGCCCGAGACGACCGGGAATGGCTATGACGAGGCGGGGGGCGATGACAGCATCCCGCGCGACTGGGGCGCTGCGATCGCGGCGGCGCGGGACTCGGGCTTTCTGAAGGGCGCTTTGGGCGAGGATATGCACCGCACCTTCGTGGCGGTGAAAGCGGCGGAATATGCCCGCGTGGCGCGGACGATTTCGGATGTGGATTACGATCTGTATCTGCATACTGTGTGATACCGGGGCAGAGCCGGGGCGCTGCCCCGGACCCCGGAGTATTTTAGGCAAGATGAAGAGGGGTTAGAGGGTCGCGGCTAGTCTTGTGCCTTGATCTATGGCGCGTTTGGCGTCGAGTTCGGCGGCCACGTCTGCGCCGCCTATGACATGGGCGGTGATCCCCCGTTCGGCCAATGCGTCGGCGAGGCTGCGCTCGGACAGTTGCCCGGCACAGAGGACGACCGTTTCGGCCGGGATCACGCGGGGGTTTTCGCGCGCCTCGCCGAAGGTGATGTGCAGGCCGTCATCGTCGATGCGCTCATAGTTCACGCCGCCGATCATCTGGACATTCTTCATCTGGAGGGCAGCGCGGTGAATCCAGCCGGTGGTCTTGCCCAGACGTTTGCCGGGGCGTTCCGCCTTGCGTTGCAGCAACGTGACCTGCCGGGCGGGGGCGTCGGGGCGGGGGCCTTCGGGCGCGAGTCCACCACGGGCCTGTGCAGGATCGGTGACACCCCATTCGCGCATCCAGTCGGGGATGCTTTCCGTGGGGCTGTGTCCTTCGTGGACAAGGTATTCGGACACGTCGAAGCCGATGCCGCCCGCGCCCACCACGGCGACGGTTTTGCCGACGGGGGCTTTGCCCGCCAGCACGTCGATATAGGAGAGCACATTGGGCCGGTCCTGACCGGGGATGCTTGGGTCGCGGGGGATGACACCGGTGGCGATCACCACCTCGTCAAAACCTGCAAGATCATCGGCGGTGACGTCGGTGTTCAGGCGCAGGTCGATGGAGGAGGCCGCGACCATCTCCTCATACCAATCGACAAGGCCGTGAAATTCTTCCTTGCCCGGCACCTGGCGCGCCATGTTGAGCTGTCCACCGATGCGTGCGCCGCGGTCGAACAGCGTGACCTTGTGGCCGCGATCTGCGGCGGTGAGGGCCACCGACAGGCCCGCAGGCCCTGCACCCACCACGGCCACGGTTTTGGGTGTGGCGGCGGGGGCGATGACCAGTTCGGTTTCAAAACAGGCGCGCGGGTTCACGAGGCAGCTTGAGATCTTGCCCGAGAAGGTGTGATCCAGACAGGCCTGATTGCAGGCGATGCAGGGGGCGATCTGTTTGGCGCGGCCTGCCATGGCCTTGGCGACGAAATCGGGATCGGCCAGCAGGGGGCGCGCCATCGAGACCATGTCGGCGCAACCCGTGGCCAGAACATCCTCGGCCACTTCGGGGGTGTTGATGCGGTTCGAGGTGATGACGGGGATGCCCACCTGCCCCATCAGTTTCTTTGTGACCCATGCGAAGGCGGCGCGGGGGACCGAGGTGGCGATGGTGGGCACGCGGGCTTCGTGCCATCCGATGCCGGTGTTGATGATGCTGGCCCCGGCTTTTTCGATTTCCTTGGCCAAGGTGACCACCTCGTCAAAGGTGGAGCCGTTGGGGACCAGATCGATCATCGAGAGGCGGTAGATGATGATGAAATCATCGCCCACGGCGGCGCGGGCGCGTTTGACCACTTCGATGGGCAAGCGCATGCGGTTTTCATAGGAGCCGCCCCAGCGGTCGGTGCGTTTGTTGGTGTGGGTGACGAGGAACTGGTTGATGAAATACCCCTCGGAGCCCATCACTTCGACCCCGTCATAGCCGGCTTCGCGGGCGCGGGCGGCGGCGGTGGCGATGTCGTGTATCTGTTTTTCGATCCCGTCTTCGTCCAGTTCGCGGGGCGGGAAGGGCGAGATCGGGGATTTAATCGGGCTGGCCGAAACACATTCGGGGCCGTAAGCGTAGCGGCCCGCGTGCAGGATCTGCATGGCGATCTTGCCATCTGCGTCATGCACCCGGTCGGTGACGATGCGGTGGTTGGCGATGTCCTTGTCGGTGAACAGACCCGCCGCGCCCGGAAAGACACCGCCTTCGCGGTTGGGGGCCATGCCGCCCGTCACCATCAGCGCCACCCCGCCGCGCGCGCGGGCGGCGTAGAATTCAGCAACGCGGTTCCAATCCTTCGTCTCCTCCAGCCCGGTATGCATCGAGCCCATGAGGACGCGGTTCTTGAGCGTGGTGTGGCCCAGATCGAGCGGGGCCAGAAGATGCGGATAATCGGTCATGGTGAAGCCCTCCGGTTTGGGGGCATCTGAACGCGGGACGGGGCGTTTGTCACCAGAAACCCAGCGTCAGGAGGCGGGCATCGCCGTCAGAGGGTGTTGTCCAGCACGAAGGGTGTCTCGAAATAGGCGAAACTGGGTGGCGCGCCGTAGATGCCGCGCACCTTTTCGCACCATGCCGCGTCATGGCCTGATTGGGCGGCTTCACGCGTTTTCCACAGGTAGACGCCGCCGCCGCGCCGCCCTTCGGGATCGTAGAGGTAGTTCTTGCGGATCAGATCGGGATTGGCGGCCCAGCCGGGCATCGTCGCCTCGAAATTGGCGATGACCTGTTCGCGGGTCATGCCGTCGGGGATCGGGAAGGTGACGATTTCGGTGATCATGGGGCTGTCCTTTTCTACATCGTCTCGAGACAATGCCGCCGGAAGGCGCGCTTGAGAAGGTCCAGTTCCTCGCGCAGGAGGTCCATTTCGGCGCGGATATCGTCGGCCAGAGCTTCGCCCGCGAGAATGGCAAAACTGGCCAGAGTCTCGCCTGTGTCGGCGCTGCGGATCAGGAAGGTGTGTATCCCGTCGCTGAGCGCCTCACGCGGGACAGGGATGCGCAGGAGCCAGCCGCCTGCGGTTTCAGGTGCCTCAAGCAGTTCGGCGCCGGGGACGGGCTGTTCCAGATGGGTCACGGCTATCGCAGGACGGTGGCCGGGGGCTGTGCCTGTGACGAGCCCTTCCCATATGCCTTGAAACAGGCGTGTCTTGGTGACTTTCAGATCGCTCACGGGACCATCCTTACGGGTAAATGACGAGACTTGGGCAGGTTCTAGAGTTCGGCGCGGGGGCGGCGGCTGAAAGTCAGGTCGCGCAGAACGACCTGGTTCATTTCTGGGCCCTCGAAGATCAGGTCGATCCAGGCTTTCTCGACCCGCTTTTCGTTCATGTTGGAATAGGCCAGATCGAATTCGACCATGATGTCCTCTTCATGCAGGGGCAGTTCGCGCACGATCTGTTCGGTATTGGGGCCGTGCCGGATGTTCAGACGGGCAAAGATTTCCAGCGGCTTTTCCATCTCGACGATGGTGTTCATGCGGATCAGGTGCCGCCGCTTGAGGCCCGCGACCGCGTCAGGCGGCAGATCCACCACAAGCGACAGAAAGGAGCCATCGAAGCGGAACACATCCATCCGCAGGCCGAAGGGGGCGAGATCCTGTTCGCGCCGGTTGCGTAGCTGGCGTAGAGTCAGTTCGGAGCGGTCGCAGTCGTGAAACAGGGTCACTTCGCTGCCCAGCATGCTTTTGCTCTGGACCGAGGCAAGACCGGGTGTTGGCAGCGGGCCGCGCCACAGTTCGGGCCGCCATCCCCAGTCCGAGCCATGCGGGCGGCGGAAGGCGGTGGAGCCGATCATCGGCAGGGCAAGCCGGCTTTCGGCGACATGAATCAGCTCGTCCAGATGGCGGCGCAACTGGCGTGCGCGCTGGCGTTGCACGCGCAATTCGGAGAGGTCGGTCTTGTCTGCCTGGCGTGCGGCATTGGCCCAGCGGTTGCGGCTGCGCGCGAAGGCGATTGCCTGAAACATTTTGCCGCCCAACTCTGCCATTGCCTTGATCCGCCCTTTTACCCGGTTGCCTGACCTGTGGCCCTTGTCGCCACCCGCAAGCCTGTAACGACATTTACAGAAACAATATTTAACGACGCTTTCGACTGATGCAATTCGGGAAACGCTGTGAGGCGATCACTCGGCCGCATTCGCCGCCGTTGTCGCCGCGGCTGCACTGTCGCTGCGGATCGCATCGGCCAGATCGATCATCATCTGCATCCCCGGATCCGCGACCATGGGGCTGTCGATCCCGGCATAAAGCGCGAGGCCCAGAACCTGTCCCTGCACCGTCATCAGTCCCCGCCAGTGACGCGGGTCGGCGCTCGGCGGCACGCGGGACCCGCCTTCGACCTGCAGGAGGCTGAGCCCGTCGTCGCGGCTGATGGCCTTGAGGATGCGCCCGCGCCCCAAAGCTGTCTGGAAGGCGCGGCTGTCGGTCGCCACCGCGTCGTCTTGGGCGGGGGAGGCCGAAATCGTGATGATCGCGGGTTCCACCAGAACGCCCGCCGCTTCGCCGGTCAGGCTGGCGCAACTGCCGATGAGGGCAAAGCCACCGCCGGGCCTGTCGCTGAAACTGCGCGCGTCGATGCAATAGCCGGGCGGCGGTTTCAAAACGACTGCGCCGCCGGCCAAGGTCGCCTCGCGCAGGACGGGCACGCCCGAAGGCCCGCCCGTCATCGCAAGACAGCCCGCCAGCATCATAACCAGCGACAGGGCAATCGCTGCCCGTGTTGGCACCCGGATACCGATGTCAGAGATCCATATAGATATGTTTCTCGGCCTTGGCACCCGGATGGGTGACTGCACCCTTGTAGGTTTCACCGACTTGCTGGGCGTACTTCCAGAGCGCGCCGCTGGCATAGATCGTGGGGCGCGGGCCTTTCCAGTCGGCTTTGCGCGCCTCAAGTTCGGCATCGGTCAGAGCGACGCTGATTTCGCCCTTGATGGCGTTCAGGGTGATCATGTCGCCATCCTTGATCAGGGCGATGGGGCCACCATGCGCCGCCTCGGGTCCGACATGGCCGACGCAGAAACCACGGGTCGCGCCAGAGAAACGGCCATCGGTGATCAGCGCCACCTTCTTGCCCATGCCCTGACCGGACAGGGCCGCGGTGGTGGCCAGCATCTCGCGCATGCCGGGGCCGCCTGCGGGGCCTTCGTTGCGGATGACGATGACGTCGCCTTCTTTGTAGTCGCGCTTCTGCACGGCGGCGAAGGCGTCTTCCTCGCATTCGAAGACGCGGGCGGGGCCGGTGAAGAACTGCTGATCCTCGGACATGCCCGCCACTTTCACGATAGCACCGGTGGGGGCCAGATTGCCCTTGAGGCCGACGACGCCGCCGGTCTTGGTGATCGGGTTGGCAACGGTGTGGATGACCTTGCCATCCGCTTCGCGGGTGATCTTGTCCAGTTCCTCGCCGATGCTGTAGCCGCTGGCGGTGATGCAATCCTCGTGGATGAGACCCGCCTTGCGCAGTTCCTTCATCACGACCGGCACGCCGCCCGCTTCATAAAGATCCTTGGCGACGTAATCGCCACCCGGCTTGAGGTTCACGAAATAGGGGGTGTCGCGGAAGATTTCGCAGACATCGTCCAGATAGAAGTCGATGCCGGCCTCGTGGGCGATTGCGGGCAGGTGCAGCCCCGCGTTGGTCGAGCCGCCGGTGCAGGCCACGACGCGGGCCGCGTTCTCCAGCGCCTTGAGCGTGACCACGTCACGGGCGCGGATGTTCTTTTCGATCAGGTTCATGACCGCACGTCCCGACGCCTCGCCATACTGGTCGCGGCTTTCATAGGGGGCGGGCATGCCGGAGGAGTTCATCAGCGCAAGGCCGATCGCTTCGGACACGCAGGCCATAGTGTTGGCGGTGAACTGACCGCCGCAAGCCCCCGAGGTCGGGCAAGCGACGCGTTCCAGAATTTCAAGCTCGGCATCGGACATGTTGCCGGCCTGATGCTGGCCCACGGCTTCGAACACGTCCTGCACGGTCACGTCCTTGCCGTTCAGGCGGCCCGGCAGGATCGACCCGCCATAGATGAAGACGGACGGCACGTTCAGGCGGACCATGGCCATCATCATGCCGGGCAGGGATTTGTCGCAGCCGGCCAGACCGACAATCGCATCATAGCAATGGCCGCGCATGGTCAGTTCAACCGTGTCGGCAATCGCCTCGCGGCTGGCGAGGGATGAGCGCATCCCCTCGTGACCCATGGCGATGCCGTCGGTCACGGTGATCGTGGTGAATTCGCGCGGGGTGCCGAAGGCTTGCTTGACGCCCATCTTCACGGCTTGCGCCTGACGGTTCAGGGCGATGTTGCAGGGGGCGGCCTCGTTCCAGCAGGTCGCGACGCCGACCAGAGGCTGGTGGATCTCTTCCTCGTTCAGGCCCATGGCGTAGAGATATGACCGATGCGGCGCGCGCGCGGGCCCCTCGGTCACATAGCGGCTGGGCAACTTGGATTTGTCGATGCGCGGTTTTGTGGACATGGCGGCCTCCCCGGTAACTGTGTCCGGTTCGGAATAAAGAAGCGTTTGGCATGGCACAAGGGTGATTGACGGACGTGGCGTCACAGGGCGCGCGGGCCTGCTGCGGCGTTGACACATGCGGTTTGCAGGCAAAGACTGTGCCCATCATCGCGGAGGGGAGGACGAGATGGCACCGGACAGCACGATGGATATGGCGGGCAAGTCCCATCAGGCGCTGGGGCGCGACTTCTTTTCGACCGAGGAGATCCGGGCGCTGGCGGAACGATCCGACCTTTGGGGCGGGTGGCTGATCCTGCATTGCTGGGGCACCATCGCGCTGGCGCTGGCGCTGTTCGGGGTGTGGCCGAATCCGCTGACATTCCTGCTGGCCGTGGTGATCATCGGGTCGCGGCAGCTGGGTCTGGCGATCCTGATGCATGAGGCGGCGCATAACGCGCTGTTCCGGTCGCGCGCCCTGAATGAGTGGGTGGGCGAGTGGCTGTGCGGGCGGCCCATTCTGGCCGATCTGGCCGAATATCGGCGCTATCACCTGAAACACCATCGGCATACGCAGACGGAGGAAGACCCCGATCTGATCCTGTCGAAACCCTTTCCCACGACCCGCGCGTCGCTGCGGCGCAAACTGTGGCGCGACATCACGGGGCGCACGGGGATCAAGCAGCGCAGCCAGCAGATCATGTTCGCGCTGAAGATGGCAGGCGAGGTGGAAGGCCAGCCCGGCGCACAGGAATTGGCGCAGGCGTTTTCCGGCCCTGTGATCGGGCGGGCGCTGATTGCCAATGCGGTGCTGTTCGCGCTGATGTGGGCGGTGGGCGCGTGGTGGTGGTGGCTGGCCTTCTGGGTGTTGCCGCTGCTGACGTGGTTCCAGCTGGTCCTGCGCATCCGCAATATCGCGGAACATGGCGCGGTCGAGGCGGTGGATGATCCTTTGCGCAACACGCGCACGACGAAGGCGGGGCCGTTGATGCGGCTGCTGGTGGCGCCCTATTGGGTCAATTACCATCTTGAGCATCATCTGGTGATGCATGTGCCCGCGCGGAACCTGCCACGTCTGCACCGGATGCTGGTGGCGCGGGGCCATGCGGCACGGATGCAGATCGCCGAGACCTATCTGGACGTGCTGCGCATCGCCTCGTCCCGGCCGGCCTGAGGCAAAGACATGATGTCGGGGGACGACCCCCCTGTTCGGCATCGGTCCGGCGCGCTAGTTTCGGGCGGAGAATGTCTTGCAGGCCGCCCCGATGCGATATGATGCCCATTCCGCCTTTGTCGCGCCCGCACGCCGCCGGGCCGAGATCTGGCGTCTGCTGTTAGGGCTTGTCCTGATCGTGGCGATCGTGCTTGGCCTGACTGCTCTGTTTCACATGGCCGTCCTGACCTATGGCGGTGACGCGCTGCACCGCGACATCACCCGGCTGGAGGGGACGGGCCAGACCGCCGCCGGGGTCTTGACCCTGCTTTACAGCTTTCTGATCATGACGCTGGCCGTGGTGGTGGTGACCGCGCAGTTGCACCGGCGCAGTCCTTTGACCCTTTTGGGGCCGATCCCCTTGATGATGCGGCAATTCGGGGCGGTGGTGGCGGTGCTGATCGCGTTGGGAATCGCCATTGCGGTGTTGCCGCCATGGGGGTTTGACGATCCGGTCAGCGCGGGCCTGCCCCCCTTGCGTTGGCTTTTGCTTTTGCCTTTGGCGCTTTTGGCCGTCCTGATCCAGACATCGGCCGAGGAGATTTTGTTCCGCGGCTATCTGCAACAACAACTGGCAGCGCGGTTTCGTAGCCCGGTGATCTGGATGGTCGTCCCTGCGCTGCTGTTCGGGGTGTTGCATTACCGCCCGGATGCCGGGGCCAACGGTGGGTTGATCATGCTTTGGGCCGCCGGCTTTGCGCTGGCTGCGGCTGATCTGACCGCGCGGGCGGGCACTCTGGGGCCGGCGATCGGGCTGCATTTCATGTCGAATGCCAGTGCGTTGCTGATCCTGTCGGCGGAAGGGACGCTGTCGGGGCTGGCGCTGTTCCGGTTGCAGATCGACATGGCCGACCCGGTGGCCTTGCGCCCCTATCTGCTGATCGACGCGACAATGATCCTGATCGGCTGGCTGGCCGCACGTCTGGCGATCCGCCGCTGATGCCGCGCGCCGCCTATGCCGCGCATGCGCGTTTCATCGAACCGGCGCGGGCGGTGTCTGATCTGCGCCTTCTGGTGGTGGGTGTTCTGCTGGTCGAGGTGATCTATCTGGCCACGTCGCATCTGATCGACCCTTTTTTCACGCTGTTAGATGTGATCCCCGCGTATGAGGTGAGGAACGGCTCGACTCCGGCAGGCCTGCGGGTGCAATTATTCAGCTTTGTCACGCTCGGCCTGGCTGTGGTGCTGGTGGTGCGGCGTCTTCATGGGCGCGGCTTCCTGAGCCTGCTTGGCCCGGTTGGGCCGGTGCTGCGCCAGACCATGCAAGTAACGGTGATCGCGGGCGGGCTGATGCTGGCAGTGCAGATCCTGTGGCTGGACCCCGAGATGCTGCGCTATGCCGAGATGCGCCCCCTTGGGCCGTGGCTGGCGCTCTTGCCGTTGTCGCTGGCGGCCATACTGGTGCAATCGGGGGCCGAGGAGCTGTTCTATCGCGGCTATGTGCAGCAACAACTGGCGGCGCGGTATGACACGCCGTGGGTGTGGATGGTGCTGCCCAGCCTGCTGTTCGCTGCGGCGCATTTTTCGCCGGACATGTCCTATGTCGAGGCGGTGCAATACCTGCTATGGGCCTTCTGTTTCGGGGTGGCGGCCGCCGATCTGACGGCGCGCAGCGGACATCTGGGCCCCGCGATCGGCTTTCATCTTGTGAACAATGCCATGGCGTTCCTGATCTATGGCGAGGCGCAGGGGATGGATTCCGGTCTGGCGCTGTTCCTGTTTCCGTCGGAATTGGCGCCCGGTGCCTTTCCCGATGCCCTGCCGGAGGAGGCATTCGTGGACCCACCCGCCTTTGATCTGGTGTTTGTGTTGGATATGGCGGGTATCGTGATGCTGTGGATCGCGGCGCGGATTGCAATATGGCGCTGATTGCAATTTGTCGCCCGAGGGCTTAACTCGGCCCCTGAAGCGTCCATCAGGACACACGACCCCGTAAAAAGGCCCGCCGCCCATGAACTGGATCACCAACTACGTCCGCCCGCGGATCAACTCGATCTTCTCGCGCCGTGAAGTGCCCGAGAACCTCTGGACGAAATGCGATGCCTGCGGGACGATGCTGTTTCACCGTGAGCTGAGCGACAACCAGAATGTCTGCACGTCCTGCGGACATCACATGTCGATCACGCCCCGCGCGCGGTTCAAGGCGCTGTTCGACGGCGGCATCTTCACCGAAGTCGCCGTGCCCGAGCCGCTGGCCGATCCTTTGCAGTTCCGCGACCAGAAGAAATATCCCGAACGGATGAAGGCGGCGCAGAAATCCACCGGCGAACGTGACGCGATGCTGGTGGCAGCGGGCGAGATCGGGCGCACGCCCATCGTGGCAGCGGCGCAGGATTTCAGCTTCATGGGCGGGTCCATGGGCATGTATGTGGGCAATGCGATCATCGCCGCCGCCGAAGAGGCGGTGAAGCTGAAGCGGCCGCTGATCCTGTTTTCGGCTGCCGGTGGCGCGCGCATGCAGGAGGGGATTCTGTCCCTGATGCAGATGCCGCGGTCCACCGTGGCGATCCAGATGCTGAAAGAGGCGGGGCTTCCTTACATCGTGGTGCTGACCCATCCGACCACGGGCGGCGTGACCGCGTCCTATGCCATGCTGGGCGATGTGCAGATCGCCGAACCCGGTGCCTTGATCTGCTTTGCCGGCCCCCGCGTGATCGAACAGACGATCCGCGAGAAGCTGCCCGAAGGGTTCCAGCGCGCCGAATATCTGCTGGATCACGGGATGCTGGACCGCGTGACACCCCGGACCAAACTGCGCGAGGAGTTGATCACCATTACCCGGATGCTGCTGCGCCAGACGCCTGCCGTCTGGGGAGATCTGCCCGCACCGGACGCGGCCCCTGCCGCACCCGCCAGCAAGACCTGACCGGACCATGACAGCCCCCGGATCGGACGTCATCCTTGAACGGATGATGGCGCTGCACCCGAAGATCATCGACCTGACGCTGGATCGGGTCTGGCGTCTGCTGGACGCCCTGGGCAATCCGCAGGACCGGCTGCCGCCCGTGATCCATATCGCGGGCACCAATGGCAAGGGCAGCACGCAGGCCATGATCCGTGCCGGACTGGAAGCGGCAGGTCACAGCGTGCATGCCTATACCTCACCGCATCTGGCGCGGTTTCACGAACGGATCCGGCTGGCAGGCGCGTTGATCTCTGAGGAAGATCTGACGGCGCTGCTGGAGGAGTGTTACGCCGCCAATGCGGGCGCGAACATCACCTATTTCGAGATCACGACCTGCGCCGCCCTGCTGGCCTTTGCCCGGACGCCTGCGGATTACACCTTGCTGGAGGTTGGTCTGGGTGGGCGACTGGATGCCACGAACGTGGTCGAAAAGCCCGCGCTTTGCATCATCACGCCCGTGTCTATGGACCATGAGCAGTATCTTGGCGACACCCTTGCCAAGATCGCGGGTGAGAAGGCAGGCATCCTCAAGCGCGGCGTTCCTTGCGTTGTCGGGCCGCAATCCGAGGAAGGGCTTGAGGCGATTGAAACGATTGCCGCGCGTGTTGGTGCGCCGCTGCTGATCCACGGGCAGCATTGGCATGTAATGCGGGAAGGCGACCGGATGGTCTATCAGGATGAGAACGGCCTGCTGGACCTGCCTTTGCCGAACCTGCCCGGCGCGCATCAGATCCAGAACGCGGGGGCTGCGCTGGCCGCCTTGCGCCATCTGGGCCAGTCTGACGTCACATATGAGGCCGCCGTGACCCGCGCCTTCTGGCCGGCCAGGATGCAGCGCTTGCGGCAGGGTCCGTTGGTGGATCTGGCCCCCGAGATCGAATTGTGGCTGGACGGCGGGCATAACCCTGCGGCGGGTGAGGCGATCGGCGCGCACCTGGCGACCCTGCCCCGGCGGCCTACGCATCTGATCTGCGGGATGCTGAACACCAAGGATATCGGTGGCTATCTTCGCCCGATGGCCCCGCATGTCGCCAGCCTGCATGCCGTCAGCATTCCTGACACGGCGGCCACCCTGCCCGCCGAAGAAACCGCGAAAGCCGCGACAGCGGCGGGGATTGCGGCCACGATCTCGGGTTCGGTGGCCGAGGCTCTGGGTGATATCGCCGCGCATGATCCGCGGGCGCGCGTCCTGATCTGCGGGTCGCTTTATCTGGCGGGCGGCGTGCTGCGCGACAACGGCTAGGCGCGCGCGACAGGCATATCGGGACTCACTTGTGCGATTCTCTGGGCAAGCGAATCACTTTCTGTTGACTGATTCGAATCGATTCGCCTATACGTTGATCAGGATTTGCGGCGCGCGGTTCAGTTGCGGTCAATCGGCGCGCCTTGTGCGTTACAGGACAAGGCAGGCAGGAAACGAAAGAGGGGTCGATTCAACGGCCCCCTTTCTTTTTGTGCGGCACGATCCCGCAGATCTAGGTGCGCAAGCCGGTTTCACGGAGCATTCCGCGCCGTTTCGCCTCGTAGTAATAGCCGCGCGCGTACCACATCACCGCGCGATCATGGCTGCCATCCGCCAGAAGCCATGCCCCGCGCAGATAACGCACCGCGTAGCGCAGGTTGGTTTCCGCATCCAGAAGATCGGACGGTTGACCGCGGAAGCCCATCGTGCGGGCGGTCGCGGGCAGGATCTGCATCAGTCCGTAATAGGGGCCGTTGCGCGCGCCGGGGCGGTGGGTGCTTTCGCGCACGATTACCCGCTGCACCAGCGCCACCGGCACGTCGTTTTCGCGCGCGGCGGCCTCGATCAGGCGTCGCAACTCGGGGGTTTCGTTGGGATAGAGCGGCGTCGCGCCGGAGGGCATCGCCTCCTCGGAGGCCCGGTCCGCACGTCCGCAGGCCGCAACGGCAAGGGACATGATCAAACCAAGGGCTGCACGGCGGGAAAAGGATACCATCACGACCTCGGACAAATTAAACCTGAAAACCTGATACTCTGCTGCCTGCGCTGACAGAACAGGTTCTTTGACCGTCGGCAAGGGAATGCCGATCAGCCGGGCTGACGCGCCCAATCCGCCGATTGCATCTCGCGCAGGCGGCTGGCCGTGCGTTCGAACTCGAAGGTGCCTTCGCCTTCGAGATACAGATATTCCGGTGGGGCGGCGGCGGAACAGATCAGCCTGACCTTCGCCTCGTAGAGCGCGTCGATCAAGGTAACGAAACGCTTGGCCTCGTTGAAATTCGACCGCCCGAGACTGGGGATATTCTCAAGCACCAGCACGCGTGCGGCTTCGGCCAGTGCCAGATAATCGGCCGCACCGAGGGGCTTGCCGCACAGGTCATAGAAGGATGCGCGTGCCACACCGTTGCGGAAGGCCGGGATCTCGACCTGCCGGCCCTTTACATGCAGGGTCAGGGGTTCGGCCGCACCGCCTGTCAGATCGGTCCAGACCTGCGCGATGGCGGTGCGGGCGGCATCGTTGATCGGTGTGAAATAGACGGGCGAGCCCTCAAGCCGATCCTGCCGGTAATCGCGGTGGCTGACCAGTTCATGCACCACCATCCGGTCTTTCAGCAGCGCGATGAAGGGCAGGAAGATCTGCCGGTTCAGCCCGTGTTTATACAGGTCATCCGGCACACGGTTCGACGTGGTCACCACCACGACACCGGCCTTGAACAGCGCCTCGAACAGGCGGCCCACGATCATGGCATCGGTGATGTCGGTGATCTGCATCTCGTCGAAGGCCAGAACCTTGACCGAGGCCGCGACATCGGCGGCGACCGGGGCAATCGCATCCTCGACCCCGCGCTGGCGGGCCTTGTGCATGCCGTTGTGGATTTCCTGCATGAAGGCGTGAAAATGCACCCGGCGCACCGGCACGTCCAGATTCTCGACGAAGAGGTCCATCAGCATGGACTTGCCGCGTCCCACACCGCCCCAGAGATACAGGCCCTTGGGCGGTTCGGGGGGTTTGCGGAACAGGCCCCGCTTCACCGGCTGGGCCAATGCGGCGCGGATACGCTCGAACTCGGGCAGCGCTTCAAGCTGCGCGTCATCGGCGGTCAGGCTGCCATCGCGGACGCGGGCTTCGTAGATCTGGAGCAGTGTTGTCATGCCCTCTCCTTAGCCCGCGCCCTGATCCATGAAAAGACGCCTCACCATCAGCAAAGCTGTGGCGCATCCTCACATTTCGTCAATTGACGCTGCAAATGAATAGCTTAGGTTTCGCCCGAGCCTTTCAGGAATTCCCAAATGCACAGTGTTGCCCCCGCGAAACCCGCTTCGATCTTCACGCCGGTGCTGATCGTCGGTTGCTTCATCATCATGGTCTCTTTCGCGGTGCGCGCCAGTTTCGGCGTGTTCCAGATCCCGATTGCCGAGGAATTCGGCTGGTTGCGGGCCGAGTTCAGCCTTGCCATCGCCATCCAGAACCTTGCGTGGGGGATCGGACAACCGCTGTTCGGGGCGATGGCCGACAAGGTGGGCAACCGCAAGGCGATCATCCTTGGTGCGCTGGTCTATGCGGCAGGTTTGGTGCTGTCCTCCTATGCCGTGACGCCGACCGAACATCAGATCTATGAGATCCTTGTCGGCTTCGGCGTGGCGGGGACCGGTTTTGGCGTGATCCTGGCCGTCGTGGGGCGCGCGTCCAGCGATGAGAACCGGTCGATGAGCCTTGCCATCGCCACCGCTGCGGGATCGGCGGGGCAAGTGTTCGGCGCGCCGCTGGCGGAGTGGTTGCTGACCATGATGAGTTGGCAGAACGTGTTTCTGGTCTTTGCCGCGGCGATCCTCGGGATGCTGGTGTTCCTGCCCCTGATGCGCGCCCCGACGCCGCCCGCCAGCAAGGCCGAGCTTGAGGAAAGCATGGGCGCGATCCTGACCAAAGCGTTCCGCGATCCGTCCTATACGCTGATCTTCCTTGGCTTTTTCAGCTGTGGTTATCAGTTGGGTTTCATCACGGCGCATTTTCCGGCCTTCGTGACGGAAATGTGTGGCCCCATCATGCCGGGTGACATCCTGCACAACATCGGGGTCACAACCACCTCGGCGCTGGGGGCGGTCGCGATTTCGCTGATCGGTCTGGCCAATATCGTGGGCACGCTGACGGCTGGCTGGGCGGGCAAGCGCTATTCCAAGAAGTACCTTCTGGCCGGGATCTATGCCGGGCGCACAGTGGTGGCGGCGGCCTTCATCATGACGCCGATCACACCTGCGACCGTGTTGCTGTTCTCGGCGGCGATGGGATCGCTGTGGCTGGCCACGGTGCCGCTGACCTCGGGGCTGATCGCGCATATCTACGGGCTGCGCTACATGGGCACGCTCTATGGGATCGTCTTTTTCAGCCACCAGTTGGGCAGCTTCATGGGCGTCTGGCTGGGTGGCAAGATGTATGACCTGACGGGCGATTACACGCTGGTCTGGTGGATCGGCGTGGGCGTGGGGGCGTTCAGCGCCATCGTGCATCTGCCGGTGCGCGAAAAGCCGATGCCGCTGGGTGCGACGGCGGCCTGAGGCGGGCTTTGTCAGTCACCGACCGCTTCGGCGGTGAGGGTTTCCTCGATCACCCGCAGCACGGCGCTGGCATGGGTATAGGTCAGGCCGTGGCCCGCGCCCTCGATCACCTCGTGGCGCGCGGTGCGGTTCCATTGCGCCAGTTGGCCCATGGCACGGATCGGGATCACCTTGTCCTCGCGCCCCCAGATGGCCAGCACGGGGATGCCTTCGCGGCTGATCTGGCGATGTGCTTCCTCCAACGAGCGGGGCAGGATCCCGCGCAGGGATGAGAGGACGGCTGGGATGAAGCCGCGCTTGGACAGTTCCGCTTGTTGATAATCGATGATGCCCTCGACCTCGGATGGCAGGGCACGTTCGGCTTCGGTGCCCTGCATATGGGCGGCGGGATAGCGCAACAGCATCAGCCAATCGCCAAGGATCGGCGTGTCGCGGGTGAAGCGGGCCATCTTGCCCAGATCATGACCCATGCCCGCCGGGGCCAGCAGGATCAGGCGGCGCGCCCGTTCGGGGTGGCGCGCGGCAAAGGCGGTGACGATGGCCCCGCCCATGGAATAGCCCAGCAGGGTCACATCCTCGGTGATGCCCTGATCGTTCAGCAGATCCTCTAGTTGACGGATAAAGAAATCCTGATCCTGCAAACCTGGCGCGCGGTCGGAATAGCCGCGCCCGTAGAGGTCATAGACCAGAACCCGAAAGCCCATCAGCGCCAGACCTTTGGCGACCGCATCCCAGACCATCGACGGCGTGGTCAGGCCATGCACACACACGGCCACAGGCCCGCGCACGGGGCCGATCCAGCGGAAATGGGTGATCCCTTGCGACAGGTGCACGACGTCGCCGGGGGCATCGCGGCGCGCCTCTGCGTTCATGGGTTGGCGCATGGCCTCACGGGCGAAGGGGAACAGGGCGATGACGGCCACGAGGGCCAGCAGTAACAAGACCCATGTCATTGCGCCGCCCTCCACGCGTCAAGGATATAGCGGCTGGTCATCAGGTCCAGATGCGCGCCGCCGCCGTTCTTGAACAGGGTGATCTCGTCCTCTGACCGGCGCGCGAAAGCGTCGGGCGCGTAATAATCGGCAAGGATATCGGCGCGCGAAATCACGTTGCGGGCGAGCGGGTCCTTGATCTCGCCGATATGGCCGATGGTGGTGTCGTAGCTGTCCACGAAGATGCGGGCGCGTTGCAGGGCGGTGTCGTCGGCCTCACGCATGTCGGGCCGATAGGCGCCGATCAGGTCAAGATGCTGACCGGGGCGGAGCCAATCGCCCTTGATGATCGGGTTCGTGCTCATGGTGGCGCAGGTGATGATATCGGCCTGTGTCACGGCCTGCGCCAGATCATCGGCCACGGTCATATCAGGCCAGTCGGCGGCCAAAGCCTCGGCCCCGGCCCTTGTGCGGTTCCAGACGGTGAACTGGGCGTCGGGAAAGCCCGCGCCATAAGCCTGCCGGAGAGAGCGGCCCACGGTGCCTGCGCCCACGATCAGGATTTTGCGGCTGTCGGGGCGGGCAAGGCGCAGCGCGGCACAGAGGCTGTCGCCTGCGGTTTTCCACTTGGTTACCAGATGGAAATCGACAATCGCCTCGAGCATGCCGTCGCGGTCGGAATAGAGGGTGACACCGCCATTGACGGCAGGTTTGCCGATGGCGGCGTTGCCCGGAAAGATCGTGGCGGATTTCACCGCCAGCCCCAGCCCGTCGATCCATGCGGCGCGATTGAGCAGCGTGTCGGGGGTGCGATAGAGGAAGGTATCCGCAATCTCGGCCTTTGGCAGGGTGTGGCCGTGGGTGATGGCGCGGGTCAGGTCCAGCCAGTCCAGATGCGCCTCGGCGGTGAAGGGGATCATGGGGATCATGGGGATCATGGGGATGGTCATGCGGCCTCCTTTGCGGTCAAGAGACCTTGGGATATCAGGCGGTTGGCCCAGCCTTCGGGTCCGTCGAAGAGATGGGTTTGCCAGCCGCGCGCGGCGGCGGCGGCGATATTCTCGGCCCGGTCATCGGTGAACAAAAGCGCGGAGGGCGGGATGCCGCAGTCCTGTTCGAGCAGTTCATAGATGCGCGGGGCGGGTTTGGTCACACCCAGCGCACCCGAGAGGTACAGCTGGTCGAACTCATCAAGAAAGGGATAGCTGGCGCGCGCCATGGCGAAGGGTTCCAGCCCGAAGTTGGACAGGGCAAAGACCGGCACGCCACGGGCGCGCAGGGCCCGCATGAGGCGCACGGAATGGGGGATGTCGGGGCGGGCCATGTCGAGCCAGTGCTGGTGCCACATCAAGATCGCCTCGGCATGAGCAGGGAATTCGCTTGCGGTGCGTTGGATTTCCCCGGCGAAATCACCACCGGAGTCGACACGGTCGTTCATCGCGTGCAGGTCCACATCCGCGAACATGGAGCGGCGGCGGTCAGGGCCGATGGTGGCGTCATAGAACCGTTCGGGCTGCCATTCGATCAGCACATTGCCGATATCGAAGATCACGGCCTGAACGGACATTCGCCTCTCCCTCTGCTATCCCTGCCGGAGGGCCGCGCGGAGTTCGCGGTCCAGCGCCTCAAGAAAGCGCGACCGATCCGCCTTTGTAAAACCCTTGCCACCGCCTTGGCGGAAGGGATCGGCGGCGCGCAGGTCGGTCATCAGGTCGCGCGTTGCCAGAACATTGCCGATATTCGCCTGTGTCAACGCCTCGCCATTATGTTTCAGCACGCGCGCGCCAGCGGCCACGCATTTCGCGGCCAAGGGGATATCGCCCGTCACCACCACATCGCCCGGCCCGGCGCGGTCGGCGATCCACATATCGGCCACGTCAGGGCCAGCATCCACGATCACCACCTCGACCAGCGGATTGCGTGAAAGGCGCAGCCCGCCGTTGCTGACAAGTTTCATCGCGATGCCGTGGCGGGTGGCCACGCGTTCAGCCTCTTCCTTGACCGGGCAGGCGTCGGCGTCGATGAAGAGCGTGCTCACGTATAAAGCGCCTCGGCGTGGAAGGTCACGTGATCCTCCATGAAGGTGGAGACGAAGAAATAGCTGTGATCATAGCCCGGTTGCAGGCGCAGGGTGGCCTGCGCGCGGCGGGCCATCACGGCATGGGCCAGCGTTTCGGGGCGGAGGTTGTCAAGGAACTGGTCCTTGGTGCCGGTATCGCAGAGCAGCGGGATATCCAGACCCACCTCGCGCATCATCAGGCTGGCATCGTGGCGCGCCCAAGTGCTTTCGTCCGTGCCCAGATAAGCAGTCAGTTGTTTGCGCCCCCAGTCCGCGCCCGTCGGGTTGCAGATCGGCGCGAAGGCCGAGACCGAACGGAAGCGCCCCGGCAGGCCCATGGCGAGGGTGAGTGCGCCGTGACCACCCATGGAATGCCCCGTGATCGCCTGCCGTTCCGGGTCGAGGGCGAATTCGTTGAAGAGCAGGCCCGGCAGATCCTCGGCCACATAATCCCACATGCGGAAATGCGGGGCCCATGGCGCCTGCGTCGCGTTGACGTAAAAGCCCGCCCCCTGCCCCAGATCATAGGCCGCGTCATCGGCCACGCCTTCGCCGCGCGGGCTGGTGTCGGGAAAGACCAAGGCGATGCCCTGTTCCGCCGCCCAACCCTGCGCGCCGGCCTTGACCATCGCGTTTTCATGCGTGCAGGTCAGGCCCGACAGATACCACAGGACGGGGACGGGGCCGTCCTTCGCCTCGGCCGGAAGGAACAGGCCGAAGGTCATGTCGGTGCCCGTGGCCTTGGAGGCGTGTTTATAGACGCCCTGCACACCGCCGAAACAGGCATTCTCCGAGATGGTTTGCATGGGTGAACGCTCCTTTGTGGTGTTGGTCATTGGTCAGAGCAGCGAGACCCAGCCGATCACCAGCGAGACGGTGACGATGCTGAGCGCCGTGGAAATCAGGATGGAGGACGAGACGCGATGCGGTGCAATCCCGTAATGCTGCGCCAGCATATAGACATTGCCCGCCACAGGCAGGGCTGCCGCCGCGATCATGACACCTGCCGCATAGGGTTCGACAGGAAAGATCACGAGGGCCGCCACGGCCACCGCCGCCGGATGCAGGACCAGTTTGCAGAACGAGAGCCAGCCCGCCACGAACACCCGCTCCGCCGATTTCGACGCGAGCGAGGCCCCGATGGCAAACAGCGCGCCGGGGGTGGCGGCATTGCCCAGCAGGATCACGAATTCATTCAGCGGGCCCGGGATGGGGATTTGCAGCCCCGACCATGTCAGGCCCAGCACGATGGACACGATCATCGGGTTCTTGATCAGCCCGATCCCGATGCTGCGGAAGATGCCGAAGGACAGCCGCCCGTCGCGCGCGCCGGTGATGATGATCACGATCAGGCTGCCGAACACGATCAGATCGACCGCCAGCACCAGCATCACAGGGGCAATCGCCGCCTCGCCCAGCAGCAGGACCAGCATCGGGATGCCCAGAAAGCCGACATTGCCGATAGTGGCGCATTGCGCCTCGACCGCGGCTTCCTGCACCGGGATGCGGCGCAGGATCGCCACGCCTGTCGCCAGCAGATAGACCACCACCGTGCCCAACAGATAGGCCTTCACGAAGGTCAGATCAAAGACCGCCGCGAGCGACAGGTTCGCGGAAAAGCGGAACAGCATGGCCGACAATGCGAAATAGAAGACGAACTTGGTCAGCCATGCCGTCGCGGCCTCGGTGAAAAAGCCGGTCCGCCCCGCGCCGTAGCCGACGCCGATCACCATGAAGAAAGGCAGGGTCTTCAGGAAAATTTCGAACATCAGCCGTTGGTAGCATGGCAGGGGGCGGCGTCAATCTCAGATGCGCGCGTCCCGTGCGACCGAAGATGCCCACGCCCTGCCCCATGCCCGATCACCCGCTGCCGATCAGCACACCCGCTGCCAGAACCAGCGCCCCGCCCAGCACCACCTGCAAGGCGGCGCGGAAAAACGGGGTTTCCATATAGCGGTTCTGGATCCATGCGATGGCCCACAGCTCGACAAAGACGACCGCGATGGCGATCACTGTCGCAGTCCAGAAATCGGTGATCAGATAGGGCAGCGCGTGGCCCAAACCGCCCACTGTGGTCATGACGCCAGAGGAGACACCCCGCTTGACGGGCGATCCACGCCCGGACAATTCGCCGTCATCCGAGGCCGCTTCGGTGAAACCCATCGAAATCCCTGCCCCGATGGACGCCGCCAGACCCACCTGAAACGTGGTCCAGGTATCCTGCGTGGCAAAGGCCGTGGCAAAGATCGGCGCAAGGGTCGAGACCGAGCCGTCCATCAACCCGGCCAAGCCCGGCTGCACCCATGTCAGCACGAACTGTCGGTGCGAGGTGCGCGCCTCGGCCGCTTTGGCATCACCGGCCAGATGCCGCGATTCCAGATCACCGGCCACCGCCTGATGCCCCGCCTCGGCTGCGGCCAGATCGCCCAGCAATTTGCGCGTGGCCGCATCCGTGCTGCGCTGCGCGGCCTTGAGGTAGAAGGCTTCCGCCTCGCGCTCCATCCCCTCGGCCTCGGCGCGGATGCGGTCGATTCCCAGATTCTCGATCAGCCAGACCGGGCGGCGGGCATAATAGCCCGCCACGTGTTCGCGCCGGATCAAGGGGATGACATCGCCAAAGCGGGCGCTGTGCAGGTCGATCAGGCGGCGGCGATGGCCGTCCTCCTCGGTCGCCATGCCGTCGAACAGCGCCGCGGTGTCGGGATAATCGGCGCGCAGACGCTCGGCATAGCTGCGATAGATGCGGGCGTCGTCCTCCTCGGACGAGATCGCCAGCGCCAGAACCTCACGCTCGCTCAGATCACGGAACTGGCGACGATGGGACAGAAAGGACATGGATCGGCTTCCCGGAATATTAGAATTGTTCTAATCTAAGCCATTCCCCATCCTGCGGCAAGTGCGATGGCGCGCAGCAGATCGCTTGTCGAAACTGAACCAATCAGTTTAAGCTATTGGAGGGTGCAGGGGGATAACATCATGAACATGAGTGCGGTTCACACGCGTGTAAAACCCCGCAAGGGGCGCAAATACGACCAGGTGCTGGACGGCGCGCGCGAAGTGTTTCTTGTGGCCGGGTTCGAGGGGGCCTCGGTCGATGATATCGCCCGCGCGGCGGGCGTGTCCAAGGCCACGCTCTACAGCTATTTCCCCGACAAGCGGCTGATGTTCACGGCCATGGCCGAACGCGAATGTGGCCGTCAGGCCGCCGCCGCCTTGCAGGTGATCGACATGAACGCCCCGCCCGCACAGGTGCTCCGGCTTGCCGCGCATCGGTTGATCCGCATTCTTCTGTCCGATTTCGCGCAGCGCATCTTCCGTGTCTGCGTGGCCGAGGCGGACCGCTTTCCCGAACTGGGGCAGGCCTTTTATGACAGCGGCCCCGCCTTGGGGCGTGCCCGGATCATGGATTATCTGTCGCAGGCCCGCGGACGCGGCGAAGTGGCGATTGCCGATATGGAACTGGCCGCCGATCAATTCGCCGAACTGTGCAAGGCTGATCTGTGGACACGCGCTGTCTTCGGGATTCAGACCAGCTTCACGGATGCCGAGATCGACCGCGTGGTCGATGGTGCCGTGACCACCTTCCTTGCCCGGTACGGCACGCAGCCTTGACGGATCAGTCGATCCGCCGCACCAGAAGCTGATTGCCCGATCCGCGCTTGGTCTCGAATATCTTCAGATCCGCGACCAGATCGCTCAGCTTCTTCTTGCCATAGCTGCGCGTGTCGAAATCGGGATTGGCCGCCGTGATGAACTGGCCCAAGGGGCCCAGCGCATACCAGTCATCCTCCTGGTCGATGCTGTCCATCGCCTTGAGGATCAGATCGCGCGCCTCGCTCAGATTGCTGGCGGGCAACGGCGTGGTCTTGGCGGCGGGTTTGTCGGTCGGGTCCGCGCCCATCAGGTTTTCGAGGAAGATGAACCGCTTGCAGGCCTTGCGGAACGCCTCGGGCGTTTTCTGCGCGCCGATGCCGAAGGCATCCAAGCCCTGTTCGCGGATGCGACTGGCCAGCCGCGTGAAATCGCTGTCGGACGAGATCAGCACGAAGCCGTCGAACCGTCCCGAATGCATCAGGTCCATCGCGTCGATGACCAGCGCGATATCGGATGCGTTCTTGCCCACGGTATTGGCGGGCTGATGATGCGGCACCAGACCGAATTCGGCCTGCACCTTGTTCCAGCCATTCATCTGCGGGCTGGAGAAATCCCCATAGACGCGGCGCACGCTCGCCTCGCCCATGCCCGCAATCTCTTCGAAAATGGCGCGGGTCCAGCGCGGCGAGGTATTGTCGGCGTCGATCAGCACGGCCAGAAGCGGCGGGCGGGAAGGGTTGTCCATGGTCTGTCCAGTCTGTCAGGTTGCGTCTGCTACCACGTCGGGCAACAGGCTGCGATACATCACCAGCGCATCCACATAACCCTGTGTCGGGTGCAGATAGGCGCCGGGCAGGCGTCCCACGATATCGAACCCGGCGGTCTGCCACAGGGCCACGGCGCGGGTATTTGTGCTGATCACGAAGTTGAACTGCATCGCACGGTAGCCTGATTGCGCCGCACGGTCCAGCGCATCAGCCAGCATGGCGCGCGCCACGCCGCGGCCCTGCGCGGACGCAGCCGTCACGAAGCCGCAGTTGCACACATGCGCGCCGCCGCCTTCGGCATTGGGACGGATGTAATAGCTGCCAAGCACCGCGCCGCCTGCCTCGGCCACGCGCACCTCACGCCCCGGCCCGCACCAATAGGCCAGCGCATCGGCCTGCGATATGGCCGGATCAATGGCATAGGTTTCACCCGCGCGGAACACCGGGCGCAGGATATCCCAGACCGCTGCATGATCCGCCGCCGTGGCCGCGCGCATCGTTATGTCACTCATCGCGCAACTCTGCTTCTTCTTGCTGTAAATATCCCCGCGCGGAGCGCATCCGGCCCTGCGGCCAGACGCCTCCGACGGGGTAGGGATCAATAGGTGACGACCGCGCGGATCGACTTGCCCTCATGCATCAGATCAAAGCCGTGGTTGATCTCATCAAGGCTGAGGGTGTGCGTGATCATCGGGTCGATCTCGATCTTGCCATCCATGTACCAGTCCACGAATTTCGGCACATCCGTGCGGCCCTTGGCGCCGCCGAAGGCCGTGCCTTTCCAGACGCGGCCCGTGACCAGCTGGAAGGGGCGGGTGCTGATTTCCGCGCCTGCGGGGGCCACGCCGATGATGACCGACACGCCCCAGCCGCGATGCGAACATTCCAGCGCGTCGCGCATCACCTTGACGTTGCCGGTCGCGTCGAAGGAGTAATCCACGCCGCCGATATGGTCGATCCCGCGCTTGGTCAGGTTGACGATTTCCTGCACGACCGAGCCTTCGATCTTCTTCGGGTTGATGAAATGCGTCATCCCGAATTTGCGGGCCATCGCTTCCTTGTCGTCGTTCAGATCGACACCGATGATCATGTCGGCCCCGGCCATCCGCAGGCCCTGAATCACGTTCAGGCCGATCCCGCCCAGACCGAAGACCGCCGCGGTCGATCCGATCTCGACTCCTGCCGTGTTGATCACAGCACCAATGCCTGTCGTCACGCCGCAGCCGATATAGCAGATCTTGTCGAAAGGCGCGTCGTCGCGCACCTTGGCCAGCGCGATTTCAGGCATGACCGTGTGATTGGCGAAGGTCGAGCAACCCATGTAATGATAGATCGGGGTGCCATCCAGCATCGAGAACCGCGTCGTGCCATCGGGCATAAGACCCTGCCCTTGGGTGTTGCGGATCGCGGTGCAGAGGTTGGTCTTGCCGGACAGGCAGGAATAGCATTCGCGGCATTCCGGCGTATAAAGCGGGATCACGTGATCGCCCGGCTTCAGCGTGGTCACGCCCTCGCCCACCTCGATCACGATCCCTGCGCCCTCATGGCCGAGGATGCAGGGGAAAAGCCCCTCCGGGTCCGCGCCCGAGCGGGTGAATTCATCCGTGTGGCAGATGCCGGTCGCCTTGACCTCGATCAGGACTTCGCCCCTTTTCGGTCCTTCAAGGTTCACTTCCATCACTTCCAGCGGTTTGCCGGCCTCAAGGGCCACTGCGGCACGTGTGCGCATGTCTCGCGTCCTCCTGTTGTTGGGCGCCACCTTTTGCGAAAGCGCGCCGATATTCAACCTCCTCCTACCCGGCGGCGCGGTTTCGGTCTAGGCTGCAAGCGGATCAAATGCTGCAAAGGCCGACATCATGCATCATCCCGCCCCCGCCGCCCTTGGCGCCATCCTCATTCTGGCCGCCTGCGTGCCGGAAGAGCCGAACGTCGCCCTGCCCGCCGAGGACGCCTGCGGCGCGGCCGCCCTGCAACAGTTGCTGGGTGCGCCTGTCGCCGATCAGGATTTTTCCGCGATCGCGGCCCGGCGCATCATGGCCGATGGCAGTCCGATGACGATGGATTATCGCCCCGACCGTTTGAACGTGACCTATGACGCCCAAGGCCGGATCACGCGGATCTGGTGCGGCTGAGACCGTTGGCGGACTCGACTCTGTGCAGGGGCGGCGCTAGATAAGAACAAATAGTGAACATTTTGCCGTAAAGCTGCTCATGGCCCCCAAACGAATCCTCTCGCTCTGGTTTCCCCGCCTTGGCGCGGAACGGCTGCTGCGCGCGATGCGCGGCCTGCCCGATAAGCCTTTCGCGGTGGTCGAACAGACCGGACAGATGCAGCGGATCGCCTCGGTCTCGGTGCTGGCACAGGGGGCGGGGGTCTATCCGGGTCAACCGCTGCGCGATGCGCTGGCGATCTGCCCCCAGCTTGCGACGCAGGCCCGGGATGCGGCGGCAGAGGCGGCGTTCCTGACGCGGCTGCGCCGCTGGGCCGGGCAATTCGCGCCGCTGGTGGCGGAAGAGCCGCCCGATGCGCTGACCCTTGACATCACGGGCTGCGCGCATCTGTTCGGCGGCGAGGCGGCGATGGTCGAGCGGATCGGTGCCGCGCTTGAAGGCATGGGCCTGTCGGTGCAGGCGGGTCTGGCCGATACGCCGGGGGCCGCCTGGGCGCTGGCACGGCATGCCGGAGGCCGCGCCGCGACAGGCCGCAGCGGGGACGCCATCCAGCAGGAGGCGCGCGCCACCCGGTCGCGCGCCGCGGCACGGCCCCGCCATGCGCCCGGCCCCGGCGCCACAACCTTCGCCCCTGCCATCGCGGCGATTGGCCAGACCCATTCCGCACTGGCCCGTCTGCCCGTAGCGGCGCTGCGACTGGACCCCGCTACGGTGGCGGAACTGACGCGGCTGGGCCTGCGCCATGTGGGCGATCTGACCGGACAACCCCGCGCGGCGCTGGCACGGCGCTTTGGCAAGGGGCTGGTGCTGCGGCTGGATCAGGCCCTGGGTAGCGCGCCCGAGCCGATCAGCCCCGCCCGCCCCGACACGGCCTTTGCCACGCGCCTCAGCCTGCCGGAGCCCATCGGGCTTGAGGCGGACATGCTGGCCGCCCTCGACCGTCTGCTGCCGCGCCTGTGCGAGATGCTGCACGACAAGCGGCAGGGTGCGCGCATCCTGCGGCTTGAGGCGTATCGCAGCGATGGCCAGCGGCAGGACATTACCCTGACCCTTGCCCGCGCCAGCCATGACCCCGCCCGCATCCGTCCACTTCTGGCGATGCGGCTGGATCAGATTGACGCGGGTTTCGGGATCGACATGTTCCGGCTTGAGGCGCTGCGCACCGAGCCGCTGCATGACAAACAGTCCAGCGGCCATCTGGAGGCTGCCCGCGCCGCCGCCAGCCGCGCCGCGCGTGACACCGCGATCGAGGATCTGACGACCCGCCTTGGTGCCCGCATCGGGATGGAGGCGATCACCCGCCATCATCCCGGCAACAGCCATATCCCGGAGAAAGCGGCACAAATCCTGGCCGCCGCATGGTCGGAGCCCGCCCCCGACTGGCCCGCCCCTGCCGCCCCGCGCCCGGCGCTGCTATGGCGGCCCGAACCCGTGACGGCCCCGGACACCCCTCACCCGCCCGCGCGGTTTCGCTGGCGGCGGCGCGATCTGGCGCTGGCCTGCGCGCAAGGCCCCGAGCGCATCGCGCCGGAATGGTGGCTGGACGAGCCCGACTGGCGCAGCGGCACGCGGGATTACTGGATCGTCACCACCGCATGCGGTAGCCGTCTGTGGCTCTACTTTGCGCATGGGGCAGCCATGTCGCGTGGCTGGTTCTGCCATGGCAGCTTTGCGTGACAGGTCTGAATTGAGTATTTACGGCAAGATGAAGCGGGGCGCGCATGCCCCTTCATCTTGCTGCAAATACTCAAATCCGACGCCTCAGACGGCGCGCAGGCCGCCCAGCACGAATTCGGCTGCCAGATCGGCATAGGCGGCACGGCTGAGGCCCTTGCCGGGGCGGTGCCACATGTAGAACCAGTTGAGGATACCGAAGACCGACATGGTCAGAGCGCGCAGGTGATCGGCGTCCAGACCGGGGCGCGCGGCGTCCACCGCCTCGGCCATCACCGTCACCAGCCGTCGCTGCGCGGCGATCAGGGGCGCCTGGCGTTCGGGCGGCAGTGTCTCCAGCGCGTCGAGTTGCAGTTTATGCTCGGCATCCGCATCTTCATAGGCGGACAGAATGGCCCGGATCACACCGCGCAACCCCTCGCCGCTGGCGGATTCAACCACATCGACCAGCGCGCCCAGGTGGTCGTCCAGAATATCGAACAGCAGGTCTTCCTTGCTGGTATAATAGTGATAGATCAACGCCTTGGACACGCCGCAATGTTTGGCGGCCCCGGTCATCGAGGCCCGGTCATAGCCATGCTGCGCAAAGTAGTCCGCCGCCCCTTTGCGCAGGGCGGCGCGTTTTTCATCGTGATCGCGTGCCAGTCCGCGCGCCATGTCAGTCGCCCGCCATGTCAGTCGCCCTTGGGGCGGTTGTCGATGATGCGCACGGCCTTGCCTTCGCTGCGGGCCACGCCGCCCGGATCGAAGACATGGATTTCGACGGACAGGCCGACCATCTGCTTGATCCGATGGGACATGTCCCGTGCCGCCGCCTCACGTCCAGAGGGGCCGACCCCCTCGCAGGCTTCGCAGAGCACGCGCATCGCATCCATCCGCCCCTTGCGGTGCAGTTCGATCTGGAAATGCGGGGCAAGGTCGCGGACCTGCATCAGCACTTCCTCGATCTGGGTCGGGAAGACGTTGACGCCGCGCAGGATGATCATGTCGTCGCTGCGCCCGGTGATCTTTTCCATCCGCCGCATGCTGCGCGCCGTGCCCGGCATCAGCCGGGTCAGATCGCGGGTGCGATAACGGACAATCGGGAACGCCTCCTTGGTGAGAGAGGTGAAGACCAGCTCGCCCAGCTCGCCATCCGGCAGCACCTCGCCCGTGTCGGGGTTGATCACCTCGGGGTAGAAGTGATCTTCCCAGATATGCAGACCGTCCTTGGTTTCCACGCATTCATTGGCGACCCCCGGCCCCATCACCTCGGACAGGCCGTAGATATCGACGGCATGCATATCAAAGGCATCCTCGATCTCGCGGCGCATGGCATTGGTCCATGGCTCGGCCCCGAAGATCCCCACCTTGAGCGGCGATTTGCGCGGGTCGAGCCCCTGTTTGGCGTATTCGTCCAGGATCGACAGCGCGTAGGAGGGCGTCACCGTGATCCCGTCGGCGCGGAAATCCTCGATCAGGCGGACCTGCCGGGGTGTCATGCCACCGGATACCGGCACCGTGGTCAGGCCCAGCTTGTCTGCCCCCAGATGGATCCCCAAGCCGCCGGTGAAAAGCCCATAGCCATAAGCGTTGTGCAGGATATGCCCCGGACGCAGCCCCGCCGCGCGCAAGCTGCGCGCCACGACCGAGCCCCAGACATCCAGATCGGCGCGGGTATAACCGACCACCGTGGGCTGACCGGTCGTGCCGGATGAGGCATGGACCCGCGCGACCTGTTCACGCGGCACGGCGAACATGCCGAAGGGGTAATTGGCCCGCAGATCGGCTTTCGTTGTGAACGGGAATTTCGCCAGATCGGAAAGGGATGTCAGATCGTCCGGGTGCACCCCCGCCGCGTCGAAACTGGCGCGGTAATGGGGCACGTTGTCATAGGCGTGGCGCAGCGACCATTTCATCCGCTCCAGTTGCAGCGCCGACAGTTCGTCCCGGCTGGCGGTCTCGATCGGTTCCAGATCGCCGGGTTTCGGGGAGAGGTCTTCCATCACACAGCCTCCAACATCAGGGCGATGCCCTGGCCCACGCCGATGCACATGGTGCAGATCGCGCGTTTGGCCCCTGCATCCGACAGGTTGATCGCCGCCGTCAGCGCCAGCCGCGCACCGGACATGCCCAAAGGATGGCCCAGCGCGATGGCCCCGCCGTGGGGGTTCACGTGATCCGCGTCATCGGGCAGGCCCAGTTGGCGCATCGTGGCCAGACCTTGGGCGGCAAAGGCCTCGTTCAGCTCGACAAAGTCGATATCGCTGATCTTGAGCCCGTGCCGGTCCAGCAAAGCCTGCGACGCGGGTGCAGGTCCGATGCCCATGATGCGGGGGGGCACGCCGACCGTGGCCATCGACACGATCCGCGCCTTAGGCGTCAGCCCGTATTTCGCCACCGCATCAGCAGAGGCAATGATCAGCGCCGCAGCCCCGTCGTTCACGCCCGAGGCGTTGCCCGCCGTGACCGAGCCGCCCTCGCGGAAGGGCGTGGGCAGCGCGGCCAGCTTGTCGATCGTTGTGGCGCGGGGGTGTTCGTCCTGCGAGACCACCACCGGATCGCCCTTGCGCTGCGGGATCGTCACAGGAGCAATCTCACGCGCGAGCCGCCCGCTTTCGATGGCCGCAATGGCGCGCATCTGCGAGCGCAGGGCGAAGGCATCCTGATCGGCGCGGGAGATGTTGAAATCCGCCGCCACGTTTTCGGCGGTTTCAGGCATGGAATCGGTGCCGTAGGCCTTGTGCATCGCCCGGTTCACGAATCGCCAGCCGATGGTGGTGTCATAGATCTCGGCCCGGCGGGAAAAGGCGCTGTCGGCCTTGGGCATCACCAAGGGGGCGCGCGACATCGATTCGACGCCGCCTGCCAGAACGACCTCGGCCTCGCCCGTCTTGATGGCGCGCGCGGCTTGGCCCACGGCATCGAGGCCCGAGCCGCAGAGGCGGTTCACGGTGACGCCCGGCACGCCTTCGCCAAGGCCCGCCAGCAGCACGGCCATGCGGGCGACGTTGCGGTTATCCTCGCCCGCCTGATTGGCGCAGCCCATGATGCATTCATCCACCGTCATGCCGGGAAACTGCGCCGTGACGGCGCGGATCACACCGGCCAGCAGATCATCGGGCCGGACCGAGGACAGTGCCCCGCCATAGCGGCCGATCGGGGTGCGCAGCCCCTCGCACAGGAATGCCTCTCTCATGCCTTGTCCTCCGTTGTCTTTTCCTTGAAATGTTCGCCGGACACCTGCCGCGACAGGCCACGGAACAGGGCGACCTTGCGCCCATCCTCGCCCGTCACCAGTGCGTCATAGACGCCGGAACGTCCGGCCAGATGCACCTCGGTGGCTGTCGCGGTCAGCACCTCGCCGGGTTTGCCGGGGCTGAGGAAGGTGATCGTATTCTCCTGCGCGACGACCAGCTTGTTGTGGCTGTTGCAGGCATAGGCAAAGGCGGTATCGGCCAGCGTGAAAATATAGCCGCCGTGGCAGATGCCATGCCCGTTCAAGTGTTCAGGCCGCACGGTCATGGTCATCGTGGCCTGACCGGGGGCGATCCGGGTGAGTTTCAGGTCAAGGGATTGCGAGGCCACATCGGTGGACCACATCGCAGCCGCCGAGCGTTCGGCGCGTTCCTGAGGCGTCATGGTCTCTCCTCCCCCTGACATTTCCCGCAGCCTGCACAAAACCGACCACGCGGTCAAGAGTATTGCTTTGACCTGCAACCTGCGCCATGCTGCGCGGCATGATGCGCGATCTCAAGGGAGGATTTCCGATGCTCAGACCCCATAGCTATGCCTGCGGCCAATGGATCGCGCCGGGCGCTGCGGCGGCGGATATCATCGGCCCCGTCACGGGCCAGGTGATCGCGCGGGCGGGTGGCGCCGCGCTCGACATGCAGGCGATGCTGGATCATGCGCGGCTTGTGGGTGGCCCTGCCCTGCGCGCGATGGGATTTCACGACCGTGCCCGTATGATCAAGGCGCTGGCCGGGTATCTGGATAAGCGAAAAGAGCAGCTTTATGCGTTGAACCCCATGACCGGGGCGACGCGGCGGGATGGCTGGGTGGATATCGACGGCGGGATCGGCACAATGGGCCTGTTCGCCGCCAAGGGGCGGCGCGAGATGCCCGATGGTCATGTCTATATCGACGGCGATGTGGAAATGCTCAGCCGCAAGGGCACCTTCCTTGGGCAGCATATCGCGGTGCCCTTGCAAGGTGTGGCGGTGCAGATCAACGCCTTCAACTTCCCGGTCTGGGGGATGCTTGAGAAGCTGGCCCCGGCCCTGTTGGCGGGGGTGCCGTCGATCGTCAAGCCTGCGACGCAGACCTGCTATCTGACCGAGGCTTGCGTGCGGCTGATCGTTGACAGCGGCATCCTGCCTGAGGGTGCGCTGCAACTGGTGATCGGGCGGACGGGGGACATGCTGGACCGTCTGGGCGCTCAGGATGTGGTGGCCTTTACCGGATCGGCGGATACCGCGCTGATGCTGCGGAGCAATCCGGCGTTGATGCGCCATTCGACGCGGTTCATGGCGGAGCAGGACAGTCTGAACGCGTCGATCCTTGGGCCGGATGCGGGGGTGGAGAGTGCGGAATTTGCCCTGTTCATCAAGGAAGCCGTGACCGAGATCACCACGAAAGCCGGGCAGAAATGCACCGCCACGCGGCGTTTGATCGTGCCCGCGGCGATGATGGAGGCGGTGGGCGAGGCGCTGTCCGAGAAACTGGCCTCGATCACGGTGGGCAATCCGGCGGCTGAGGGCGTGCGGATGGGGGCGCTCGCCTCTCATGCGCAGAAGGCCGATGTTCTGACGCGACTGGCGCAGTTGCAGGCTGAGGCGCGGCTGATCCATGGCGATCCCGGCAAGATAACGCTGGTGGATGCGGACCCCGATCAAGCGTTCTTGCCGCCGATGCTGCTGTCCTGCGCTGATCCCGATGCGGCGCGTGCGGTGCATGAGGTGGAGGCATTCGGGCCGCTGTCGACCCTCATGCCCTACCGCGACACGGCCCATGCGGCTTCGCTCGCCAATCGCGGCGGCGGCTCGCTTGTCTCGTCGCTCTTCACCGCTGATCCAAGCGTCGCGCGTCAGATCGTGCTGGACAGCGCCGCCTGGCATGGGCGCATCTATATCAACAACGCCACATCGGCGGCCGAGGCGACGGGACATGGTTCCCCCCTGCCCCATATGATCCATGGCGGGCCGGGCCGCGCGGGAGGGGGCGAGGAATTGGGCGGCGTGCGCGGCGTGCTGCATTACATGCAGCGCACGGCCATTCAGGGCAGCCCCGACATGTTGAGTGCCATCACCGGCACATGGGTGAATGGCAGCGCACAAACGACGAATGCCACCCATCCGTTCCAGCGGACCTTCACCGAGATCCAGATCGGCGAGACGATCCACACCGATCCCCGCACCGTCACGCTGGAGGATATCGAGCATTTCGCCCATTTCACCGGCGACACCTTCTATGCCCACATGGATGAGGACGCCGCCCGCGCGAACCCGTTTTTCCCCGGTCGCGTCGCCCATGGCTATCTGTTGCTCAGCTTTGCGGCGGGCCTGTTCGTGCAACCCGATCCCGGCCCGGTTCTGGCCAATACCGGCCTCAACGCCCTCAGCTTCCAGAAGCCTGTCAGCCCCGGCGACAGCATCCGCGTGGCGCTGACCTGCAAGCGCAAGACGCGGCGCACCGACAGCTATGGCGAGGTGGCGTGGAACGCGACCCTGACCAATCAGGATGGCGATCAGGTGGCGCAATACGAGCTTCTGACCATGGTGGCCTATACGCGCGGCTGATGCTTCTTCTTGCTCCAAATATCCATCCGCCCGCGCCATCGCAGACAAACGGTTCAATCGCGCGCGCAATGCGTGTAACAGGCGGATATGGACCCGCTTGACCCTGTCATCACGGCGCTGCACGCCGAATCCCGCCTGCGCGTCTGGTCGCTGGTGATCACCGTTTTCGGTGATTGCGTGCAGCATCGCGGCGGGGCCATCTCGACCGCGCGGCTCGGGCGGCTTCTGGGCCGCATCGGTGTAGAGCCGGGGGCGCTGCGCACGGCCCTTTCGCGTCTGGGACGGGATGGCTGGGTGGATAGCGAACGCACAGGACGCCTCAGCCATTACCGCCTGAGCCCCTCGGGTCTGGCGCGGTTCACCGAAGCCACCAGCCGCATTTACGCCGCCCCCCGCCTGTCGCCGGTCACCGCATGGTCCCTGTCTTCGGACGGCACGCCGCAAACGGCCCTTGCGCTTGGCGGGCTCTGGCTTGCGCCGGCGGATACGCCGCAGCCCGCCAAACCCGCTTTCCGCCTTGTCGGGCGCCTGACCGATCTGACGCCTGCCATGCGCGACAGCCTGATCAGCGCCGAACATGCCACCGCCTTGCGCCGCCTGCTGGATGACCTCGATCATCTTGCAACCCTGCAAGGCGATCCGCTCACCCATGCCGCCGCCCGCATCCTGCTGGTGCATCGCTGGCGGCGTATCGTCCTGCGGTATCCCGACCTGCCCCCCGAGGTGCTGAGCGGTGATCTGGCCCAAGAGGACCCGCGCGCCCGCGTGGCGGCGGTCTATCGGCATCTCACACCGGGCACGGAAAACTGGCTGGACAGCGCCGAGGGTGAAATCGCCGCCATGCCGCCGCCCGACAGCAGCCTTGCCCGACGCTTCCACATGGCTTTGCCCGCATAGGGCTTGATTTCAGCGGATATCGGCGCAACTCTGGGCGCATGTCCTTGCCACCTCCCATCCCCCTCGCCGCCACGCAGGCCCCTGAACAGGTGGCTTTTGATCGTACGGAACTTGGTCAGATCCTGACCCTCTATGGTCGCATGGTGGCGCTGGGTGAATGGCGCGATTACGGGATTTCCCATCTGCGCGAGGTGGCCGTATTCTCGATCTTCCGGCGCACCGCGGAGAATCCGATCTACCGGATCGAGAAACGCCCCAAGCTGCGCAACAAGCAGGGGCTCTACGCCGTCATCGGCATGGATGGGCAGGTCCTCAAGCGCGGGCACGAGTTGCGGGCCGTGCTGCATGTGCTGGAACGCAAGCTGATCCGTGCGGTGGACTGACCCTTGCCCACCCGTGAAAGCCAGACAGCATGATCCGCCATGTCGCCATCATCGGTGCCGGCCTGATCGGGGCCAGCTGGGCCGCGCTGTTCCTGTCCAAGGGGCTGCGGGTGACGGTCAGCGATCCGTCCCGGCAGGCATTGGACGGCCTGCCCGCCTTCATCACGACCGCGTGGCACGATCTGGCGCAACTGGACGAAATCGCCGCAGCCCCCCCATTTGAGATGCTGCATGTCACGCAGGACATTGCCATGGCCTGTGCAGAGGCCGACTTGGTGCAGGAATGTGGTCCCGACCGCATCGCGATCAAACAGCAGATCGTGGCGCAGATCGAAACCACGCTGGGACCTGATGCCATCATCGCCTCTTCGACCTCGTCTCTGATGGCCAGCGACATTCAGACCGTGGCCCGCCATCCCGGGCGCATCCTTGTGGCCCATCCGATGAACCCGCCGCATCTGGTGCCGTTGGTGGAACTGGTCGCAGGGCGCGCCACCGATCCCGCCAGCATCGCCGCCGCCCGCGCTTTCTATGACGGTATTGGTCGGGTGACGGTCGTGGTGCGACAGGAACGGGTGGGTCATCTGGCGAACCGCCTGACCTCGGCGCTGTATCGCGAGGCGGTGAGCCTTGTCGCCGAAGGTGTCGCCACGGTCGAGGATGTGGACCGCGCCATCGCCCATGGGCCGGGGATGCGCTGGGCCTTCATGGGGCCGCATCTGACCTATCATCTGGGCGGCGGCGCGGGCGGGTATCGCCATTACCTCGATCATCTGGGACCGACGCAGGTCGCACGTTGGGCGGATCAGACCACGCCTGTCCTTACTCCTGAGCTGATCGAAACGCTTGTCGCGGGGATTGAGGAGGCGACCGAGGGACAAAGCCCGGCAGACCTGGCCCGCCGTCGCGACGTGGCCTTGGTGGCACTGGCTAAGCTGAAACGCGATCTGGGGGCGTGATCCGCCCCCTTCACTGTTCCCCAAATACTCAAAACCGCGTCCTCAGCCCAAACGCCTGTGGCCCGTGACCGGACCGCCGCCCTGCGCATCGATCCGCGTCACCGCCTCGGCCAGCCCCTCGAAGGCGACGGCCATGTGATGCGCATTGGCATGCAGGATCGTGTCGGGGCCCGATACCCAGGCCACATGACCTTTCCAGAACAGCAAATCGCCCCGGCGTGGCGCGCTGCCATCCGTGACGGCATGACCCAATCCAGCGGCTTGCAGATCGCTGTCACCGGGGCAGGCAATCCCGCAGGCCAGACAGGCCGTCTGGACCAGACCTGAACAGTCGATTCCGAAGGCACTGTTGCCGCCCCAGAGGTAGGGCGTGCCCAAGAGCAGGGTCGCGACCGAGACGGGATCATCCTCGCACCGCTCGACCGGGGCCAGATGCATGACCGGCACATGGCCCGCATCGGTCAGGATGAACCGCCCCTCCTGCCCCAAATGGCGCAGACGGCTGCCGAAACTCAGGGTCATCAGATCCGGTGATTTCAGATCAGCCCGCGCATAGGCATGGGTGGCGCGCACGCAGACCCGCAGATCGGGTCTGTCCATCTCATGCAGCGCGTCGCGGGGCAGATAGCCGACATAGCCATCCCGTGCGGCCTGCACGAAACACCATCCGTCCCGATCCTCGAACACGGTCACCGCCTCGCCGCGCAGCAGTTCGCGTTCGCGCCGTCCGTCCGGTGCGTTGCGCAGCGCCACCACGGGCCGCGCGACATGGCGCGTCCAGCCATCCACAAAGGTTGCAGCCTTTACCTGCCCCTTGAGGGACAGCGCGGCGACGCGCCCATTGGCCGGGGTCAAGCGCGGATCAGGGCTCACAGCCCCAGCACCTCGGGCAGCGCGTCCAGCAGCGCCCTTGCCCCCATGCCGACGCCGCCCTTGGGACGGGCGGGCGCTGCGCTGGGTTGCCAGCCGTAGATGTCGAAATGGGTGTAGCGCACGGCATCGCCCGCGAAGCGGCGCAGGAACAAGGCCGCCGTGATCGCCCCAGCGAAGCCGGATTTGGGCGCATTGTCCAGATCGGCAATGCCCGGTTCGATATCCGCCTCGTAAGGGGTCCAGAAAGGCAGGCGCCAGACCGGATCGGCGACCCGCGCCGCCGCCCCTTCCAGCGCGGCAACGACGCCGGGATCATCGGTGAAATATGGCGACAGGTCCGGCCCCACCGCCACCCGCGCGGCGCCGGTCAGCGTGGCCATGGACACCATGAGATCGGGATTTTCCTCGGCCCCCAGCGCCAGCGCATCGGCCAGCACCAGCCGTCCTTCGGCGTCGGTGTTGTTGATCTCGACCGTGAGACCCTTGCGCGAGGGCAGGATGTCACCGGGCCGCATCGCGCCAGCGCTGATCGCGTTCTCGACCGCAGGGATCAGCACCCGCAACCGCAGCGGCAGACCCAGCGCCATGATCATCTGCGCCAGACCCAGCACGTTCGCCGCCCCGCCCATGTCCTTTTTCATCAGCCCCATCGAGGAAGATGGTTTGATGTTCAGCCCGCCGGTGTCGAAACACACGCCCTTGCCCACAAGCGTCAGGGCAGGGCCCGCCTCGCCCCAGCGCATGTCGATCAGACGGGGGGCTTGCGCGGCGGCGCGGCCGACCGCGTGGATCATGGGGAAGTTCTGTTCCAGCAAGGCGTCGCCCCGGATCACATGCGCATTGGCGCCGAACCGATGGGCCAGATCCAGACAGGCCGCCTCCAGCGCATCCGGCCCCATGTCATTGGCGGGCGTGTTGATCAGATCTCGGGTCAACGCCTCACCGGCTGCGATTGCCTCCAGCCGCGCGGCATCCACACCGGCGGGGGCCACCAGACGGGCCGGGTTGCGGGTCTGGCTGCGGTAGCGGTCAAAGGCATAGGCGGACAAGAGCCAGCCCAACGCCTCTTCCGTCATGCGATCCTCCGGCAGACCCGAGGCGATGCGGTATGTCCCGCCCGGCAGGGCGCTGGCCACGGCCGCCAGATGGAACCGGCCCCGCGCGCGCTGCGCCGGATTGCCATATCCGGCCAGAACCATCGCAGGCTTGCCATCGGCATCCGGCACGATCACATGTTTGCCCAGCGCGCCGGCAAAGCCTGTCGCCTGCACCCAGGTTGTCACCTTGTCGGCCTGCCCGGCCAGCCAGCCGTCCAGTGCTGCGGCATCAATCACATGCACGGGCAGCGCATCGGTGCTGTCGGCGGCGAAAGTCATGGTCATTTGCGGGCCTTTCCGGTCTTGAACTGTCACAGGGTCGCGGCAGCGGGCGGCCGCCATCAGCTTGGCCCGCAGCCTATCCGTCCTGCCCGCGACCGCAAGAGGGGCGCGTAACCCGTTGGGGTCAGAGCGTCATATCCTGCAAGTCCCAGATCTCGGTCAGCGACCGCTCGCCGATCCGCATCAGCCGCGCCAATGTGGCGGCCAGCGCGTTGGCGTCGCCCGCGTCGATACATCCGGTCACGTCACGCGCCACCCGGGCCAGCATGTGCATCCCGATCTGCTCGGAGATCGCGGCCATCGACCGCACGCTCTTGCGCATATCGGCAACGTGCCCTTGCCGATACATGCGTGCCGCATGCGACAGTCGCGCCGCCAGTTCCTCCATCGCGCGACAGATCACATCTACGGCCCCCGACTCGCCCAATTGGGCATAAAGTTCGGCCAGCCGGTCCTGATCCAGCCGGACCCTTTCGTCCTGCATCAGCATCACTACCTGTTCCACCATCTCATCCTTGACGTCACGCCCCCACGGCGCGCTGAACATGCCGTCACAGAGGTTCCCAAAAGGTTGAGGTCGGTGCCTGTTTTCTCTCGAATTCTCGGACAATACGCACTAAGACCACGAGCCAGTGGCACGCGCCGCAGTCCGGAACCAGAGCGAGAGATCACCCGATGGACCATGCCAAACCTTTGCCCGGCTATCTGCTCCAGCGGTATCAGGGGTGGAAGGCCACCTCCTATGCCGAAAACCAGAGCTGGTATCGCCGTCTGGCCGAAGTCGGCCAGCATCCGCGCGCGATGGTGATCTCGTGCTGCGACAGCCGGGTGCATGTCACCTCGATCTTCGGGGCGGATCAGGGCGAGTTCTTCATCCATCGCAATATCGCCAATCTGGTGCCGCCCTATGAGCCCGATGGCGAGGCGCATGGCACATCTGCGGCCGTGGAATACGCGGTCAGCGTCCTCAAGGTCGCGCATCTGATCGTGCTGGGCCATTCGTCCTGTGGTGGGGTGCAGGGCTGTCTGGACATGTGCACCGGCAAGGCACCGGAACTGGAACAGAAAAGCAGCTTCGTGGGCCGCTGGATGGATATCCTGCGCCCCGGTTACGAGCGGATCAAGGACATCGCCGACCTCAAGACCCAGCAGCGCGCGCTGGAGAAGCAGGCAGTCCTTGTCTCGCTGGACAACCTGATGACTTTTCCGTTGATCGCGGAAGAGGTGAAAGGCGGGCAGTTGTCGCTTCACGGTCTGTGGACCGATATCGGCGAAGGCTCGCTGGAATATTTCGACCCCGCCAAACGGGAATTCCTGCCGGTCTGACCGGGCACCGCCCCTGACGGGACACCGGAAAAGGAAAGCCCCCTGCCATATCACCGGCAGAGGGGCTTGCGCTGTCAATTTGAGTGATCCCGTTGTGGATCAGCCCTTTTTCAGAACCCGCTGGCCCAGCACTTCGGCGATTTGCACCGCATTCAACGCAGCCCCTTTGCGCAGGTTGTCGGACACGCACCACAGGTTGATGCCATTGTCGATCGTGCTGTCCTGACGGATCCGGCTGATGAAGGTCGCATAGTCGCCAACGCATTCGACCGGTGTGACGTAGCCACCGTTCTCACGCTTGTCGATCACCATGATCCCCGGCGATTCCCGCAGGATGTCGCGGGCTTCGGCCTCGTCCAGGTGATCCTCGAATTCGATGTTGATCGATTCCGAATGACCCACGAAAACCGGCACGCGCACGCAGGTCGCGGTCACCTTGATGCTGGGATCAAGGATCTTCTTTGTCTCTGCCACCATCTTCCATTCTTCCTTGGTGGATCCATCCTCAAGGAAAACGTCGATATGCGGGATCACGTTGAAGGCGATCTGCTTGGTGAACTTTTTGGGCGGCTTGTTGTCGGTGGGGTTGTAGATGCTTTTCGTCTGGTCCCACAGCTCGTCAATGCCTTCCTTGCCCGCACCCGAGACGGATTGATAGGTGCTGACGACGACCCGTTTGATCCGCGCGCGGTCATGCAGCGGCTTGAGCGCGACGACCATCTGCGCGGTCGAGCAGTTGGGATTGGCGATGATGTTCTTCTTGGAATAGCCGTGGATCGCATCGGCGTTCACCTCGGGCACGATCAGCGGCACATCCGGGTCGTAGCGATAGAGCGACGAGTTGTCGATCACGATACATCCCGCCGCAGCGGCCTTGGGCGCATAGATCTTGGTCGCCTCGGACCCGACGGCGAACAGGGCGATGTCCCATCCGGTGAAATCGAAGGTGTCCAGATCCTTGGTCTTGAGGGTCTTGTCGCCAAAGCTGATTTCGGTGCCCAGGGATTTGCGGCTGGCCAGAGCCACGATCTCATCCACCGGAAACTGGCGCTCGTCCAGTATGTTCAGCATTTCACGGCCCACGTTCCCCGTGGCACCGACGACGGCAACCTTGTAGCCCATCTGGGACAACTCCTTATGTTCAGAACGTCGCGCTCATATCGCAGCTTGGCCCTGAATTAAAGCGGATTCGCCTTAGTCCAGCCTGTCGCGGCTGAACAGATAGACCACGAGCCCGATCAGGACGAGAGCCGCGAAGAAGCCGAAGAGCACCGCATAGGGCTGTGCCGCCGGGGCGGCAGGGTCCGCCACCGCGCGATAGAGCGGTCCCGTCGTCATCTGCATGACCCCGACGCCACCGATGCTGATCAGGTTCATCAGCGTAATGCCGCGGCCCGCCAGATGCGGCGGCACGAAGCTGCGCCCATGCGCCATGATCAGGGGAAAGGACATGCCGAAGAAGCCGATGACCGCGAAGAGGATCACGGCGGTCACGAAGCCCGGCTGCGGCCATAGCGCCAGAACGGTGAGAGCCGCGCAGGACATCGCGTTGCCGCCGAAAATCACCCATTTGCGGGTGCCGAAGATGCGGTCCAATGGTCCGTACAGAAACGACCCGGCGATCATGGCCAGTCCCATGACCAATGTCCCGGTGCCGATCAGACCTTCGGTCGCACCGTGCACATCGGCCAGATAGGGCCCGACCCACAGCCCGCGCAACCCGGCGGCAGGGGCATAGTTCACCATCAGAAGCGGAAAGATCACCCACAGCGCGGGCATCTTCAGGATATCCAGAACCGAGCCTTTCGCATCGGTCACGATCCGGGGCGGGTCCTGCACCGTCAGCCAGATCCCGACGGACAGGATCAGCGACAGGGCTGCCAGCCCCCAGATCGTCTCGCGCCAGCCAAAGGCGCCGATGGCCCAGGCCAGCGGGGCGGACCCTGCCAGATTGCCCAGAGAGCCGACACCGATCATCACAGCGCCCAATGTTGCGAACATCGCTGCGGGGAACATCCGCGCGAAAATGAAGTAGGAGGCCATGAGAACGGGAGAGCAGCCCACCCCGATCAGCCCCATCGCGACCCAGATGTGCAGGGGCGTCGTGGCCATGGCGAACAGGGCCGCCCCCCCGCCGCCACCGATGGCCAGGATCACAGCCGCCGTGCGGCGTGGGCCTATCCGGTCCAGCGCCGCGCCGACGGGGATTTGGGCGGCTGCAAAGGTCAGGAACCACAGGCCCGAGGCGAAGGCCAGATCCTCTGGCCCCGCGCCGACATCCTGTTCCAGAACGCGGCTCAGAACGGCAAGAAAGGCCCGGAAGAACTGACTAAGAACGTAACCCGCACAGAGCAGGATCAGGCCAAGACGCATCAGATTTCCTCCCCGAAATCGCGCCTTTGGGTGCCATGTGCCCAAGAATTGTGCAAGGTATGAAAAGATCAGTTTTTGAAATGGCTTTTCCGCCGAAAGGTGATGGATCGGGACTCGTGACCTTGGGCTTGCGGCGTGTATTTCTGACCGGTGGACGGGGCACCCACTTGACGGAACGCGGCCAGAGGGGCATCTGATCGGCAACCCGGATGACAGGCACCGGGTCAGGGGTTCGCCGCCGCCATCCGATGACACCACATGATTTTTCCTCGGGCGATCTGATCGCCGACCGCCGCGCGGATTACGCGCTGGCGCTGGCCGAAGCGGGCGACCTGCCTGCGGCGCTGGACCTCATGCAACAGGCGCTGGATCTTGCGCCGCGTTGGGCTGCCGGATGGTTCCGCCTTGGCGAATGGCAAGAGGCGACGGGCGATGCAGATGCCGCGCGGGACAGTTGGCGCAAGGCTCTGGAGATTGACCCGGTGGATCATCTGGGCGCGGGCTTGCGGCTGGATCTGGCGCGCAGCGTCCCGATGGCCGAAGCGATGCCCGCCGCCTTTGTCGAAACCCTGTTCGATCAATATGCCGCGCGTTTCGAGACCTCGCTTGTCGATCAGCTTGGCTATCAAGGCCCCGCGCAGATCGTGGAGGCACTCTTGCTGGCCGGACGGACGCGGTTCGAGCGCGTGCTGGATCTGGGCTGCGGCACCGGGCTGATGGGGCAGGCGATCCGCCCCCATGCAGGTTGGCTGGAGGGCTATGACATTTCCGCCCGGATGCTGGTGCAGGCAAGCGCCAAGGGCATCTACGACGCGCTGCACAAACGCGATCTGTCCAGTCTGGACCTGACAGACGAAAGCTTCGACCTGATCCTTGCCGCCGATGTCTTCATCTATATCGGCGCGCTGGAGCAGATCGTGGGCTGGGCTGCGGCAAGCCTTGCGCCGGGTGGCGTTCTGGCCTTCACGCTGGAGGAATTGCCCGAGGATGAGGGCGAACTGCGCCTGCGCCCCTCGCGCCGCTATGCCCATTCCGCCGCTTATGTCGCGCGTCTGCTGGAACAGGCGGGCTTCGGAGCACCCCAATTCAGCCGCGCCACGTTGCGCATGGATGCCGGTCAGCCCGTCGCCGGGCTGAGCGTTCTGGCGGTCCGCGCGACGCAGCCCTTCCGCCGCGAGACGGATGGAGAGGAAATGGCCAGCGCCTGAACGCTGGCCGTATGCGTCAGATGCAGCGGCCGCCGTCCACTTCCATGGCGACGCCGGTGATCATGCTGGCCTCGTCCGAGCAGAGGAAGCAGGCGGCATTGCCCATATCCTCGGGCGTGGAAAAACGGCCCAGCGGGATGGTGGAGAGGAATTTGGTGCGCATCTCGGGCGTGTCCTCGCCCATGAAGCTGGCCAGAAGCGGCGTCTCGCCCGCCACGGGGCAGATGGCGTTGACGCGCAGTTTCATGGGGGCGAGTTCCACCGCCATGGTTTTGGTCGCGGTAATCATCCACCCCTTGGAAGCATTATACCAGTTCAGACGCGGACGCGGGCTGAGGCCGGCGGTGGAGGCGACATTGAGGATCGCGCCGCCATTGGCCTTCATATGCGGCACCAGTTCGCGCGCGGTCAGGTAGACGGATTTGCAGTTCACCGCGAAGACGCGGTCGAATTCCTCCTCGGTCACATCCTCCATCGGTTTGGGCAGATGGGTGATGCCTGCGTTATTGACCAGAATATCAACCTGTCCGAATGCCTTGATGGCATAGGCGGCCATCTCGGCCACGCTGGCGCCATCCGCCACGTTGCAGGCGATGGAGAGGGCACCGTTGCCCACTTCCTCGGCCATCGAGGCCGCGCCATCGGCATTGATATCCACGACCAGCACCCGTGCGCCTTCAGCCGCGAATTTGCGAACGATCCCTGCGCCAAAGCCGCTGGCGCCGCCTGTCACGATGGCGGTTTTTCCTGTCAGTCTCATGGTGTTGTCCTTTTCATTGTCTCTGGATCAGCCGTGAAAGGCGGCCACGGTTTTCAGCACGGTAAAGCCATACATCGCCTCAAAGCCCTTTTCGCGGCCATGGCCGGATTTGCCCATGCCCCCGAAAGGCAGCTCGACCCCACCGCCCGCGCCATAGTTGTTGATGAAGATCTGCCCGGCACGGATGCGTTTCGCCATCCGCATCTGGCGCGCGCCGTTCTGGCTCCAGACGCTGGCGACAAGGCCATAATCGGTTCCATTGGCGATAGTGACGGCCTCCTCCTCATCCTCGAAGGGGATGATCACCTGCACAGGACCGAAGATTTCATCCCGCGCAAGGCAGTGATCGGGGCTGACATTGGCGAAAAGCGTCGGGCGCACGTAGTTGCCGCCATTGGGGGCGCTGACTAGCTGTCCCTGCCCTGCGATCTGCAGATCGGCGCCCTTGTCGATGAAGCCGCTGACGATGGATTTCTGCTTGGCCGAGATCAGCGGCCCCACGTCCAGATCGTCCATTGCGCGGCCCACTTTCAGCGCGTCATAGCGCAGGGCCATGCGTTCCACGACCTGATCGTACACGCTGCGCTGCACAAGGATGCGGGATGAGGCAGAGCAGGTCTGGCCCGCATTCTGGATGCCCGCATTGACCAGAAACGGCAGGGCGGCGGGGATATCGGCATCCTCGAACACGACCTGCGGGGATTTGCCACCCAGTTCCAGCGTGACGGGGATCACGTTCTTCGCCGCTGCTTCCTGCACCATCACGCCGGTGCCCACCGACCCGGTGAAGCTGATGTGATGCACGCCGGGATGGGCGGTCAGGGCCGCGCCTGCCTCGGACCCAAGCCCCGGCACCACGTTCAGCGCGCCATCGGGCAGGCCCGCTGCCTTGGCCATTTCCGCAAAGGCCAGCGCGGTGAGGCAGGCATCCTCCGCAGGTTTCAGAACGCAGGCATTGCCCGTGGCCAGGGCCGCCCCGACCGACCGCCCGATGATCTGCATCGGATAGTTCCACGGCACGATATGCCCCGTCACCCCATGCGGTTCGCGCAAGGTATAGACGGTATAGCCGTCCAGATAGGGGATCGTCTCGCCATGCAGCTTGTCGGCGGCCCCGCCGTAGAACTCCATATACCGCGCAAGCGCCACGGCATCGGCGCGGGCTTGTTTCAGCGGTTTGCCGACATCCAGCGCCTCGATCCGGGCCAGATCATCGACACGCTCCAGAACCATCCGGCCCAGTGTCATCAGGATGCGGCCCCGCTCGGCGGCGCTCATCCGCCCCCATGGGCCATGCCGCGCCGCCTCGGCGGCGGCCACCGCCGCGTCGATATCCGCCCCGGTGCCGCGCGCGATCTGGCCGATCACCTCGCCGGTGGACGGGTTTTCCAGCGGCAGGTATTGCCCACCCGAGGGCGCCACCCATTCCCCGGCAATCAGGCATTTGGACGGGTCGAACCACAGTCCCAGATCATCGCTCATGCGTCATCCTCCTCAGGTATTCTCGAATTCCGGCAGGCGTGGCGTCGCGGCCAGAAGCTGCCGTGTATAGGGGTGGCTTGGGGCCGCGAACACATCTGCTGTCACGCCCTGCTCCACGATCTTGCCCGCTTGCATCACCAGAACGCGGTCGGTCACCTGTTTGACCACCGACAGGTCATGGCTGATGAACAGATAGGTCAGGCCCAGACGATCCCCCAGATCGGCCAGCAGATCAAGGATCTGCGCCCGGATCGACACATCCAGCGCCGACACGGCCTCGTCCAGAATGATCAGATCGGGCTTGATGATCAGCGCGCGGGCGATGGCGATGCGCTGGCGCTGCCCGCCGGAGAATTCATGGATATACTTGTGCCGATCCTCGGGCGTCAGACCCACGCTTTCCAGCGCCTCGGCAATCGCGGCATCACGCGCGGTGCCCTGCGGGGGCGTGTCCAGCAGATGGAACGGCTCGCTGACCAGCCGGTCCACACGGTGGCGCGGGTTGAAGCTGCCATAGGGGTCCTGGAACACCACCTGCATCCGGCGGCGCACGGCGCGATTGGGTTTATGACCAGTAAAGACGGGCTGGCCGTCCAACTGGATCGTGCCGCCCTGCACCTCCTCCAGCCCCAGAATGGCGCGGGTCAGGGTGGATTTGCCACAACCGGATTCCCCGACCAGCCCCAGCGATTCCCCGCGCCGGATCTGGAAGCTGACATCATCGACCGCGCGGAACGTGCCCGGCTTGCCCCAGATCCCCCTGCGGGCAGTGGCATAGTCGCGGATCACGCCCTGCACCTGCAACAGCGGGGTGTCCTGCGGCTGTGCGGCGCGGTCGGGTTGATGGGTCGATGCGGCCAGCAGCGCCTTTGAATAGGGATGCTGCATGCGGTGGAACAAGGCGGGCGATGGCCCAGCTTCCACCACGCGGCCATGGCGCATGATGACCAGATGATCGGCCATATCGGCCACCACGGCCAGATCGTGGCTGATCATCAGCAGGCCCATCCCATCCTCCTGCACCAGCCGTTTGAGCAGGATCAGGATCTGCGCCTGGGTTGTCACGTCCAGCGCGGTGGTCGGCTCGTCCGCAATCAGGAGTTTGGGCCGCAGCGCGATGGCCATAGCGATGACCACGCGCTGGCGCTGCCCGCCCGACAACTCGTGCGGATAGCGGGTCAGGGGAAAACGGTCCTCGGGCAGTTCGACGCGCGCCAGCGCCACCCGCGCGCGCTCCATCGCCTCGGCCCGGCTGACGCGCTCGTGCACCAGAATGGTTTCGGCCACCTGATCGCCGATGCTCTGGATCGGGTTCAGCGCCGTCATCGGCTCTTGGAACACCATGCCCATGACGCGGCCCCGCATCCCGCACAGCTCTGGCTCGGACAGGTGCACTACATCCTGCCCGTCAAGGATCACCCGCCCCGTGGCCCGTGCGCCGTCGGGCAGCAGTCGCATCACGGCCAGCGCGGTCATGGATTTGCCGGACCCGCTTTCGCCGATAACGCCCACGATCTGCCCCGGCGCGACGGTGAAGGACACGTCATGCAGGATCGGATAATCATGGATGGCCAGGTTCAACGCCTCGATCCGCAGCAGGGTCATCGCCGGTCCCTCCTGATCCGTGGATCGAACAGGTCGCGCAATCCGTCGCCCATCAGGTTCAGCCCCAGAACCGTCAGCAGGATCGCCATGCCGGGGAATATCGCCATATGCGGCGCGAGAGAGATCATCGTCTGGCTGTCGGCCAGCATCCGCCCCCAGCTGGGAATAGGCGGCTGTGCGCCAAGGCCGACATAGGAAAGCGCCGCTTCGGCCAGAATGCCAAGGCTGAACTGGATCGTGCCCTGCACGATCAACAGGTTGGTGACATTAGGCAGGATATGTTCGGCACTGATCCGGACCGCGCCCTTGCCCGCCACACGTGCGGCCAGCACGTAATCGCGGGTCCACAGGCTGAGCGCCGCGCCGCGCGTGAGGCGGGCGAAGACGGGGATGTTGAAGATGCCGATGGCGATGATCGCGTTCAGCGCGGATGGCCCGAACACGGCGGTAATCATGATGGCGATCAGCAGGGACGGAAAGGCAAAGACCAGATCATTGCCGCGCATGATCACCTCGTCCAGCAGGCTGCCGCGCCGCGCGGCGGCGGCCAGCCCCAAGGGCACGCCCAGCCCCATGCCGATCACCACGGCGACCACCGCCACGGCGATGGAGGTGCGCGCGCCCACCATGATCATCGACAGGATATCGCGCCCGAAATGATCCGTGCCCAAAGGATGCGCCGCCGAGGGGGGCTTCATCTTGTTGGGAATATCCATCGCGCCCACGTCCTGCGGCACCCAGATGAAACTGATGAGCGCCGCGCCGACGAAGATCAGCGACAGCGCCAGCCCGATCACGAGCGCGCGGTTGGTCAGGGCTGCGCGGATCATCGCCGCCCCCTCAGCCGTGGATCGACGGCGGCATAGGCCACGTCCACGGCGAAATTCACCACGATCACGGCAAAGACCAGCAGCATCACCACGGATTCCACCACGATCAGATCGCGGGCGGAAATCGCCTGAAAGACCAGCCGCCCCAGCCCCGGCAGGAAAAACACATTCTCGATGATGATCGCGCCCGCCATGAGGAATGAAAACTGCATCCCGATGATCGTCAGCACCGGGATCATCGCATTGCGCAGCGCGTGACGCCACAAGACCTGTCGCCGCGTCAGGCCCTTGGCCCGCGCCGTGCGGATGAAATCCTCGGACAGCGTATCCAGCAGGCTTGATCGCATCACCCGCGTCAGGATGCTGGCCTGCGGCAAGGCCAGCGCGATGGCGGGCAGCGTCAGGCTTTTAATGGCTGGCCAGATCCCCTGCTCCCAGCCTGCGAAGCCGCCAGCCGAGAACCAACGCAGGTTGATGGCAAAGACCAGCACCATCAGCATGGCGAACCAGAAATTCGGGATCGCCACACCCAGCTGCGTGACCCCCATCACCCCCATATCCACCGCCGACCCGCGCCGCGAGGCCGCCCAGACACCCGCCGGAAAGGCGATCAGCGTGCTGAGCGTCAACGCATACAGCGCCAGCGGCAGGCTGATCCACAGGCGCTCTGAAATCATCTCGGCCACGGGTGTGCGATAGGTATAGGAGGTGCCGAAATCCCCTGTCAGCATACCGCCGACCCATGACAGGTAGCGTTCAAGGATGGTGCCGTTCAGGCCCAATTGCTCGCGCAGCGCCGCCAGCGTGTCGGCTTGGGCGTTCATGCCCAGCATATAGGCGGCCGGATCGCCCGGAACGACCTCGATCGCCAGAAAGATCACGAGGCTTGCAACGGCCAGCGAGATCACCAGCGACACCAGCCGTTTCAGCACATAGCGCAGCATTCGCCCCGTCTCTCGCGCGCAACTGACCGGTCAAGCCGTGGCGCGCGCCCTCAACTTCATCTTGCCCAAAATACTCCCGCGCGGCGCGCTCCCCCGCGCACCACAGGCACGCGGGGTTTTCCGGCGCGAACGGGTTCAGTCTTGCCAATAAACCGCTGTCAGATCGGTCGCCTGCGTCGGCGCATTCTCCCACAGGCCCACGACCTTGGCATTGGCCACGCTGAGTGCTGCCAGTTGGAACAGGTAGCCGTTCACATAATCCGCCGAGATTTTCTCCTGCGCCTGTTTCAGCAGCGCCGAACGCGCGGCCGGATCGGTTGCCGCCGTCAGATCGGCCATGATCTTTTGGAAATCGGCATTGTCATACTGGAAGTAATATTCGGGATTGGCATAGATCCCGATATCCATCGGTTCGGTATGGCTGACGATGGTCAGGCCGAAATCCTTGCCCGTGAACACCTGCTCCAGCCACTGCGCCCATTCCAGATTGGTGATCTCGGTCTCGATCCCCACTGCGCGCAACTGGGCCGCAATGATCTCGCCCCCGCGCCGCGCGTAAGACGGCGGCGGCAGTTTCAGCGTGGTGCTGAACCCATCGGGAAAACCCGCCTCGGCCAACAGCGATTTCGCCAGTTCCGGGTCATAGGCCGAATTGCCGGTCAGATCGACATAATCGGGATGATGCGGTGCGAAATGGCTGCCGATGGGCGTGCCATAGCCGAACATGGCCCCGTCGATGATCGCCTGACGGTCAATCGCATGGGCCAAAGCCTTGCGCACGCGCACATCGTCAAAGGGGGCCTGCTTGTTGTTGGTGGACAGGATCGTCTCGCCCTCGGTCGAGCCGACCAGCACCTGAAAGCGCGGATCAGCATCGAATTGCGGCAGGTTCTCGGGGGCCGGGAAGCCCGCGAAAGCGTGCACATCCTCGGCCATCACGGCGGCAAAGGCCGCAGTCGGATCGCTGATGAACTTGAAGGTGGCACGGTCCAGCTTGGCAGGCTCGCCCCAGTAATCGGGGTTCTTCACGATGTCGATGCGGTCGCCCTGCACCCAGTTGTCGAATTTGAAGGCACCAGTGCCCACAGGGTTGGTCTTGATGTTCTCGATGCTCTCGGGGGCCACGATCACAGCATCGCCCCAAGCCATGTTGAACAGGAAAGCGCCATTCGGCGCAGCCAGCGTGACCTGCACGGTCAGCGGATCGACCACGGTCACATCCGTGATCCCGGCAAACAGCGCCTTCTGTGCGTTCACCGAATCCTCGGCGCGGGCACGGTCAAGGCTGAACTTCACATCCTCGGCGTCCATCGTGGTGCCGTCGTGAAAGGTCACGCCCTCGTGCAGCTTGAAGGTATAGACGGTCCCGTCCTCCGAGATCTCCCAGCTTTCGGCCAGACCGGGATTCACCGATCCATCCGGGCCGAAACGGGTCAAACCCTCGAACACATTGGCATAGAGAACCGAGTCAATCGCACCTGCGGCGGCACTGGTCGGGTCCAGATGCGGCGGTTCAAGCTGCATGCCGACAACGATATCCGTCTTGGCCTGCGCCATGCCGACACCGGCCACCAGTGCCAGCGCACTGACCATCCCGCGCGTGAAGTTCACATAAGTCATGTTGTTCTCTCCCTGTTGAGCAAGCTGCTCAGTCCCGTGCCAGCAATGCGATCAATGACCGCCCCATCACCTTTGCAGAATCCAGCATATCATCCACGCCGACATATTCATCCGGTTTATGCGCAAGGTCCAGAATGCCGGGACCATAGGCAATGCAATTCTTCAGCTTGCCGATCCGGTCGATATGTTTTTGGTCGTAAGTCCCCGGCGAGACGACATATTCCGCCTCGCGTCCCATCGTGTCGGCGATGGCCTTTGCCACGACCTGCACCACGGGGGCGGATTTCTCGGTCATCGTGGGCAGGACACGGTGCAATTCGGTCACGTCATAGCGGAACGTCGCGCGCCGCTCGGCCACGGTGCGCAGGATCTGCATCACCTCCTCGCGGACCTCGTCGATATCCTCCTCGATCAGGAAGCGGCGGTCGATCACCATGCGACAGCTATCGGGCACGCAGGGCGCGGGCAGGCCGGTGTAATCGTCGTCCTGCTCATCCTCGCCGCCATGGATCGAGTTGATGTTGAGCGTGGATTGCTTGGCTCCGTCCGGCACCACCGGCATATCCGTGCGTTTCTGCGCCAATGCCGGGAAGAGCGAGGTTTCCATCTCGGCCACCACCGCGCCCATGTGGCGCACGGCGCAATCGCCAAGGAAAGGCATGGAACCGTGGGCGATCTCGCCATGGGTTTCAATCTCGGCCCACCAGACACCGCGATGGCCCAGACAGATCCGGTCCTTGTTCAGGGGTTCGGGGATGATGACATGCTGCACACGTTCGGGGCTGAAATAGCCCTTCTCGGCCAGATAGGCGACACCGCCGAAGCCGCCGGATTCCTCGTCTGCCGTCCCGCTGATCTCGATGGCGCCCGCAAAATCGGGGCAGATCGCCAGAAACGCCTCGGCCGCGATGATGCTGGCCGCCAGCCCGCCCTTCATGTCGCAGGCACCACGTCCGTAGATCTTGCCGTCTTTCAGTTCACCGCCGAAGGGATCGGTGGTCCAGCCACGCCCGACCTCGACCACGTCGATATGGCTGTTGAAATGCACGCATTCGCCTTTATAGGCCCCTTCGCGCCGCGCCACGATGTTCCAGCGCGGGTGCTTGTCGCTGTCGCCGGGGGCACCAAAGGCGCGCACCAGTTCGGTCTGAAACCCCTGCGCGCCAAGGCGGCGGTCAAGGTATTCGCAAATCTCAAGATAATTGTCGCCGGGCGGGTTCAGCGTCGGGATACGGATCAGGTCCTGTGTCAGCGCGATCAGATCGTCGCGTCGCGCCACCACCGCTTCGTCCAGCCTGTCAGTCAGGGACATCGCACGCTCCTTTACCCTTGCCTTGGAAAGATCAGCATGCTTTGCCGCAACTACGGTATCAATACCGTATAACCACGGTAGGCCCTATGGACGACATCGCCCGCATCGCCTTTGACCACGCGCCGGTCGGCATCGTGATGACCCGGCACCGCGTGATCGAACAATGCAACGCCACCTTCTGCGATCTGTCCGGCTATCCCTCCGCCGCGCTTCTGGGGCAAAGCTTCCGCCTGCTCTACGGGTCCGAGGCCGAGTTCATCCAGATCCGCGACATCGGGCTGGAACCGCTGCGCCGCGCCGGGGACTATGCCGATGAACGGATGCTGCGTCATGCCGATGGTCACGCCGTCTGGTGCCGTTTTCGCGCCCGGACCCTGACGCCGGATGATCCGCTGGCCCGTGTGGTGATGAGCTTTGCGCCCATCACCACACGCCGCGACGGCCCCACCCTGACGCCCCGCGAACGGCAGGTGGTGACATGGTTGGCGCGCGGCAAGACATCCAAGGAAATCGCGCAGGTTCTGGGCCTGTCGCCCCGCACCATCGAGGATGTGCGCGCCCGCCTGATGCGGAAATTCGAGGTGCGCAATACCGGGCTGCTGCTGGCGCGCCTCAGCGATCTGGGACAGTAGCGGCCAGTTCTGCCACGATCCCCGGCAGCGTGTCGAAGTGATCAAAGCGCGCGATGCAGGTCACGTCCGCATGCGGGATGTGGCAATAGCCTTGGGTGAAAAAGGCGAAGGGCACGCCCGCCGCCTGTGCCGTCTCCGCGTCCACCTCGCTGTCACCGACATAGAGGCCCGAGTCCATGCCCAGCGCGGCGAAGGCATGGTGCAGGGGCGCGGGATCGGGTTTCTTGGTGGCCAGCGTATCGCCGCCTACCACAACGTCGAACAAATGCGCCACGCCGAACTGCGCCAGAACCTTGCGGGCGGGCGCTTCGGGCTTGTTGGTGCAGATGCCAAGGCGATGGCCATCACGCCGCAACCCCTCCAGCACAGTCATCACGCCGGGATAGGGGCGCGTGAGGTCATTGGATGCCGCGTTGTAATGCGCAAGTGTTGCGGCGGTCAGCCGTGCATGGTCAGCCATCGGAATCCCGCACGCGCCCATCGCCTTGGCCACCAGATTGGGCAGGCCATGCCCGATGAAGGACACCACCGTCGGCAGGTCCAGCGCGGCATGGCCTTCATCCGTCAGGGTCCGGTTGATCGCCGCGCGGATATCCGGCGCGCTGTCGATCAGCGTGCCGTCCAGATCAAAGACGATGGCCCTCACCCCCGCGCGGCCTCGGCTGCTTGACGGATAGCGCGGATATTGTCGCCGTAAGGCGCGGGGTTCTCGACCGAACCGCCCTTGAACACGGCCGATCCCGCCACCAGAACATCGGCGCCCGCTGCCACGACCAGAGGGGCGGTTTCCACCGTCACGCCGCCGTCGATCTCGATATGGATGGGCCGGTCGCCGATCATGGCGCGCAGGCGGGCCACCTTGTCGATCTGGCTGTGGATGAACTTCTGCCCGCCGAAACCGGGATTGACCGTCATCACGCACACCATGTCCACCATATCAAGCAGGTAATCCACCGCCTCGACCGGCGTGCCGGGGTTCAACGCCACGCCTGCCTTGATACCGTGCGCGCGGATCGCCTGCATCGTGCGGTGGACATGCGGCCCCGCCTCGACATGGGCAGTGATGATATCGGCCCCCGCCTCGGCGAAGGCCGCGATATAGGGATCGACGGGTGCGATCATCAGATGCACATCCATCACGGTGGTCACATGCTTGCGAAAGGCCGCCACGGCGGGCGGGCCGAAGGTCAGGTTGGGCACGAAATGCCCGTCCATCACGTCCACATGCACCCAATCCGCGCCTTGTGCTTCGATCGCGCGGATCTCGGCCCCGAAATTGGCGAAATCCGCCGACAGGATCGACGGCGCGATCTTGATGGAACGATCAAGGCTCATGTCGTCTCTCCTACGTCAGCCTGCTTCATCTTGCCCCAAATATTCTGGGGGGAGCGTCGAACACAGTTCGACGCGGGGGGCAAGGCCCCCCGCCTTCACGCGTGACTTACGCAGCCTTGCTGCCCGTCGCGCGCGGGTCGAGTTTGCCGGAAGCATAGCGCGCGGCCATGTCATCCATGCTGATCACCTTGATCGCGCTGGCATGGCCAGCGGTGCCGAAACGCTCGAAACGGTCGCGGCACAGCGCTTCCATCTCGGCCATGGCGGGGATCATGAACTTGCGCGGGTCGAACTCGTCGGGGTGTTCCATCGCGATCTTGCGGAACTGCCCGGTGATCGCCATGCGGCAATCGGTGTCGATATTGACCTTGCGCACGCCCATCTTGATGCCGCGCTCGATCTCCTCGACCGGCACGCCATAGGTCTGGGGCATTTTCCCACCATGGGCGTTGATCAGGTCCTGCAGGTATTGCGGGACCGAGCTTGATCCGTGCATCACCAGATGGGTGTCGGGCAGCTTGGCGTGGATCGCCTCGATCGTGGACATGGCAAGGATCTCGCCATCGGGCTTGCGGCTGAACTTGTAGGCGCCGTGGCTGGTGCCGCAGGCAATGGCCAGCGCATCGCATTTGGTCTTCATCACGAAATCGACGGCCTGATCCGGGTCGGTCAGAAGTTGGTCATGGCTGAGTTTACCAACAGCGCCCGATCCATCCTCTTCACCGGCCTCGCCGGTTTCAAGGCTGCCCAGAACGCCCAGTTCCCCTTCGACCGAGGCGCCGACCAGATGGGCGGCTTCGGTCACGCGGCGGGTGACATCGACGTTGTAGTCATAGTCCGAGGGGGTTTTCATATCCTCTTCAAGGCTGCCATCCATCATGACCGAGGTAAAGCCGTGGCGGATCGCGCTCAGGCAGGTGCCCATGTTGTTGCCGTGGTCCTGATGCATGCAGACAGGGATATTGGGGAACATCTCGACCAGACCCATCATGATATGGCGCAGCATCAGATCGCCCGCGTATTTGCGCGCGCCACGGCTGGCCTGGATGATGACGGGCGCATCAACCGACTTGGCCGCGTTCATGATCGCAAGGCCCTGCTCCATGTTGTTGATGTTGAAGGCCGGCACGCCATAGCCATGCTCGGCCGCGTGATCCAGCAGTTGACGCATCGTGATAAGTGCCATGTGTAGTCATCCCCTCAAGGTCGATATGTCCCGGCGCCCGCGCGTCCGGTGAATGTTGCGGCGACTGCGATCAGTGCGCCTTGTCGTAATATCCTGCCACTTGGCGCACCTTCTCGGGGCTGCCGAAAACCAGCGGGCTGCGCGCGTGCAGCGCATCTGCGGCCTGCTCCATGATGGGTGTCCGGCCATCGGTCGCCAGACCGCCAGCCTGTTCGATCAGAAAGGCAATCGGCGCCACCTCATAGACCATGCGCAGGCGTCCCTTCTCATAGCCCGGACGCGCATCGCCGGGATAGAGGAAGATGCCCCCCCGAGTCAGAATCCGGTGGGTTTCCGCCACCAGAGACGCGACCCAGCGCATGTTGCTGTCCTGCCCGTGCGGCCCGGTCTTGCCGGCCTGACAATCCTCTATATAGGAACGGATCGCCGCATCCCAATGCCGGTGGTTCGAGGCGTTGATGGCATATTCCTTGGACATGCCCGGCGTCTGCATCCCGTCATTGACCAGCACGAACTGCCCGGTGGCAGGGTCCAGCGCGAACATCAGGGTGCCCTTGCCAAAGGTCACGGCAAGGCAGCATTGCGGGCCGAAGATGATATAGCCACCTGCCACCTGTTCCGAGGCAGGGCGGAGGAAACTGGCATCCGCGTCGTCCTTGGCCTCAAAAATCGAAAAGATCGTGCCGATGGAGACGTTCACATCGATATTGGACGATCCATCCAGCGGATCAATGGCCAGCGCGTAACGCCCCTTGGGGTTCAGCGCCAGAACAACATCCTGCTCTTCCGATGCATACCAGCGCACGGAGGTCTGGCGCAGCGCCGCTTCGAACATCTCGTCGGCCAGCACGTCCAGCGCCTTCTGCCCGTCACCGCCTGCGTTCTCGCCGACCTCATGCCCCAGCGATTGCCCCAGAGGTCCGCGTGCGATGATCCCTGCCAGTTCCACGCCCACTGCGCAAAGCGCCTGCATCACGGGGGTGAGTTCGGCGGGGATCAACGGGCTGGACAGGACGGTGTCTGTGTCGGGCATGGCGGTTCCGGTTCCTCGTCTTTCATGGGCAGGCGCGGGGCATCCGTCATCCGGACCCGCCGCATCGGCGCCTTGTTATCCGAAGTTGCGCGCAAGGAAAATCCAATATGCAGCAGGATGGGGATTCCGGCGCAGAATCCGCGCGCCACGCCTGCCGGTTGCCCGGACCCGCGCCGTATCCCGACCTGCGGAAAGAAATTTCGCACAGTTGATCCGGCCTTGCCTTTGTGCAAGCTTTGACAAAACGGTGGGAGGACCGGGTGAGATTTCAAGGAAAGGTTGCGCTGGTCACCGGCGCATCAGGGGGGATCGGACGTGCCACAGCCGCCCGGCTGGCATCAGAGGGCGCAGCGGTCGTGCTGGTCGATCTGGTCGATTGCGCCCTGCCAACGGCGGGTGGTCCGCATCTGTCGGTCCCCTGCGATGTGGCGGATGAGGCGCAGGTCAAAGCCTGCATCGCCACCGTGCTGGCGCGTTTCGGGCGGATCGACGTGCTGTGCAACAACGCGGGCATCACCTGCACACATGCCCCGATCACCGAGATCAACTCGGACGATTGGGCGCGCGTGATGGGCGTCAATCTGTTCGGCACCGCACATTTCATCAAACATGCCGCCCCCGCGATGATTGCCCAAGGCGGTGGTGCCATCGTCAACACGGCCTCGGTCGCGGGGATCAGGTCGGGGGCGGGGGGCAATGTCTATTCCGCGTCGAAGGCCGGGGTGATCAACCTGACCCAGACCACCGCCTGCGATCTGGGCGGGCATGGCATCCGCGTGAATGCGGTCTGTCCCGGCCTGATCGAGACGGGGATGACTCAGCCGATCTTCGACTACGCCCGCAGCGTCGGGAAAGAGGACCGTCTGGGCGCCCGCTGCGAGTTGCGCCGCTATGGCCGGCCTGAGGAAGTGGCGGCCGTCATCGCCTTCCTTGCCAGCGAAGACGCCAGCTATATCACCGGGCAGGCGATTCCGGTGGACGGGGGCAATACCGCCTCGCTCAATCTGCCCGGCATGAAGGTCTGACCGATGCCCGCAATGACCCTGCATCACGCGATCTGGCCCGAGGGGATGCCCAAGTCCCTGAACGCGCCCGACCAGACCATGTTCGCCAATCTGGCCACCAGTGCCGCCCGCTTTCCCGACCGTCCGGCGCTGGTGTTCTACGGGCAGGAGATCACCTATGCCGATCTGCTGGACAGGGTCGAACGGCTGGCCGGGTGGATGCAGGCCGAGGCGGGGATCGCACGCGGTGACCGGGTGTTGCTCTGCCTGCAAAACAGCCCGCATTTCGTGATCGGTTATTATGCAATCCTGCGCGCCGATGCGGTGGTGGTGCCCGTCAACCCCATGAGCAAGGGGGCAGAGCTTGAGCATCTGGCCCGCGACACCGGCGCACGGCTGATGCTGGGCGGTCAGGATGGTCTGGACGATGCGACCCCGCTGATCGCGGCAGGTCTGCTGGACCGGGTTCTGGTTGCCACCTACGCCGCAGGAACCGACCCCGCCCATGACATTCCGCTGCCCGACATGCTGGCCGGTCTGGACAGCGCCGATGTGTCAGGACCCGGTCTGACCCGCTGGGCTGACGCCTTGGCCGCAGGGCACCGCCCCGGCCCGCATCTGGCAAAGCCGGGTGATCTGGCGTTGATCCCCTACAGTTCCGGCACGACGGGCCAACCCAAGGGCTGCATGCACAGCCACCGCACGGTGATGGAAACGGCTTATGGCGGCGTGGTCTGGAACCCCTCGCGCGAAACCGATGTGCATCTGGCGACGCTGCCGTTTTTCCACGTCACGGGGATGCAGGCCGCGATGAACGGCCCGATCCTTGCGGGCGGCTGCATCGTCATCCTGATCCGCTGGAACCGCGCCCATGCCGCGCGGCTGATACAACGCTATCGCGTGACGCGCTGGCGTTCGATCTCGACAATGGCGATTGATCTGGTGAACGACCCGGACGTGTCCAGCTATGACCTGAGCAGCCTCAAGGCGCTGGGGGGCGGCGGGGCCGCGATGCCCGAGGCGGTGGCGGCGAAGCTGAAGGCGATCACGGGGCTGGACTATATCGAAGGTTATGGCCTGTCCGAGACCATGGCCGCGACCCATATCAACCCCGTCCACGCGCCCAAGCGGCAATGCCTTGGCGTGCCCGTGTTCGATGTGGATTGCCGTATCCTGTCGGTGACCGATGGCACCGAACTTGGCCCCGATGAGGTGGGCGAGATCGTGACCCACGGTCCGCAGGTCTTTCTTGGCTACTGGAACAACCCACAAGCCACGGATGAGGCGTTCCTGACCATCGACGGCAAGCCGTTCTTTCGCACCGGCGATCTGGGCTATTACGACAAGCACGGCTATTTCTTCATGGTGGACCGCGTGAAGCGGATGATCAACGCGTCTGGCTTCAAGGTCTGGCCCGCCGAGGTCGAGGCGCTGATGCACCGGCATCCCGATATCGCCGAGGTCTGCGTCATCGCCAGCCCCGATCCCCGCCGGGGCGAGACGGTCAAGGCCTGCATCGTGCCAAGCCCTGCTGCACGAGACCGGCTGACAGGGCAGGATGTGATCGACTGGTGCAAGACACAGATGGCCGCGTATAAGTGCCCTACGCAGGTGACCTTCATGGACAGCCTGCCGAAATCGGGCGCGGGCAAGGTGCTGTGGCGCGTCCTGACCGAAGCGGAATTCGCGGCACAGACAGACAGCAGGACAGGAACGACAGCGTGAGGAAAAGAGCGGCAGAGACAGCGCCCGAAGTGGACGAGAAGGACCACGGCGAAGACAGGCAATTCGTGACCGCGCTGCATCGTGGTCTGGACATCCTGCGCGCCTTCACACCTGCTGATCGGTCGGGGCTTGGCAACCGTGATCTGGCCGACCGGACCGGGCTGCCCAATTCCACCGTATCCCGGCTGACCTATACGCTGCTGAAACTGGGCTATCTTGTCTATGACGAGGGAACGGGGCGTTACCGTATGGGCGTGCCCGTGCTCAGCCTTGGCTATGCCTGCCTTGGCGGTCTGAAAGTGCGCGAAACAGCACAGCCCCTGATGCAGCAACTGGCCGATGATTGCGGCGACGGGGTGATGGTGGCCCTTGGCGGGCGCGACGATCATTCGATGACCTATATCGCCTGCGCGCGGGCGGTGCGGGGGATGATTTCGCTGCAACTCAACGTCGGCTCGCGCATCTCCTTGGCGCGCTCGGCCATGGGGCGGGCCTATATCGCGGGCACCAATGCGGTGGAACGCGCCCAGATCATGGAGATGATCGAGGCCCGCACCGATCCCGCCGATTGGCCCCGCATCCGGGACGAGATTGCCGATGCCGCCGAACAGATCCGCACGCGCGGCTTCTATGCGAATCTGGGAAGCTGGCAATCGGATGTGAACTCGGTCGCCGTCCCCTATCGCTCGCCGCAGGGGGATGCGCCGATGCTGGCCTTCAATCTGGGCGGTCCGGCCTATATCCTGCCGCGCGACAGGATCGAGAACGACCTTGGCCCCCGTCTGGTCGAGATGGTGCAGAAAGTGGGCCGGATCGGAGGGTGATGTTCAGGGGATGAGGGCGATCTTGCCCACGGCCCCACGGCCCAGAACGCGGGTCAGCACTTCGGCCGCCTGCGCCAGCGGATAGCGTCCCTCGATCAGCGGCTTGACCTGACCCGACTGATACCAGCCCAGAAGTTCGCGCATGTTCTGGGCATAGACCTCAGGTTCGAACCGGGTGAAGTTGCCCCAGAAAACACCGACCAGACTGAACTCCTTGACCAAGGCCAGATTGACAGGAAACTTCGGGATCTCGCCACCCGCGAAACCGATGATCAGCAGCCGCCCCTTGCGCGCCATGGACCGCGAACAGGCGTCAAAGGCCGCGCCGCCCACCACATCATAGACGACGTCCACGCCCTTGCCGCCGGTCATGTCCTTGAGTTGATCCTTGAGGTTGTCATAGCCGATGGCATCATCCGCGCCATTGTCCCGCGCGATCTGGCGCTTTTCATCACTGGATGCGACGGCGATGACGCGCGCGCCCATGATCTTGCCGATCTGGATGGCGGCGATGCCCGTGGCCCCCGCCGCCCCCAGAACCACCAGCGTCTCGCCCGGTTGCAGATTGGCCCGCTGTTTCAGCGCATGATGCGAGGTGCCGAAGGCCACCAGCAAAGCGCAAGCCTCGGCTGCGTCCATGTCCCCGATGGGAAAGACCAGCTTTTCCGACGCGCTGACCTTTTCGGCATAGCCGCCCAGCGAGCATATAGTGGCGACCCGGTCACCCACCTTGAGGCGTTTTACATCGGGTCCAACGCTTACCACCACGCCCGCAGCTTCCATCCCCGGCACGAAAGGGTGCTCGGGCCGCATCTGATACAGCCCCTGCACCAGCAGGCCGTCAGGATAGTTCACCCCCGCCGCTTCGACCCGGATCACGACCTGATCGCCCTTGGCCACCGGGTCCGGCATGTCGCCGTAAACCAGTTGATCCAGCGGCGCGAAATCATTGCAGATGACGGCTTTCATGGCATTCTCCTCCTGATCCGGCGCGGCGACCACAGCCCGGCGCGCGTCTGACGGCCAGCCTAGGCAGACCCGCCCGCACCAGCAAGCGCCGGGACGGAATGACGCAGCGGCAAAGTCGCGCCCGGCCTTCGGTTTTTGCCTTTGGCAAAGCGGATCATCGCGCTAGGGTCCGCCCAACATGAATGCGAATGGGAGGAGAACCACATGCAGGGCATGATGATGAACAGGCCGCTGATGATCAGCGACATCCTGACCTATGCGGCCGAGGCGCATCCGAAGGCAGAAATCGTCTCGGTTCGCACCGAAGGCGATGTCCATCGCCAGACCTATCCCGAAACGCTGGCGCGGGTGTCGCAACTGGCCCACGCGCTGAAAGGAATGGGGATCGAGACGGGTGACCGGATCGCCACGCTGGCATGGAACGGGTATCGGCATTTTGAGCTTTATTACGCCATTTCCGGCATCGGGGCCGTGTGCCACACGATCAACCCCCGTCTGAGCGCCGAGCAGATGACCTATATCGTCGAACATGCGGGCGACAAGGTTCTGTTCGTGGACCTGACCTTCGTGCCGATCCTTGAACGACTCAAGGATCACCTGCCCGCGTCTTTGGTCTATGTCATCATGACCGACCGCGCCCATATGCCGGACAACACCCTCAACGCGCTGTGCTACGAGGAGTTGCTGGACGGCCAGCCTACCACCTATGACTGGCCGGAGATGGACGAGAATACAGCGTCCGGCCTGTGCTATACGTCGGGTACCACGGGCAATCCCAAGGGCGCGCTTTATTCGCACCGGTCCACCGTGCTGCACGGGTTGATGATCGCGCTGGTGATGGGGTCGGCCTTCCCCGAAGGCGCCAAGGTTCTGCCTGTCGTGCCGCTGTTTCATGTCAACGCCTGGGGCCTGCCCTATGCAGCGCCCATGGTGGGGCTGTCGATGGTGATGCCCGGCCCCGCGCTGGACGGGCCCAGCATCTTCAGGCTGATGGATAATGAGGGCGTCTATTCCGCATGGGGCGTGCCCACCGTCTGGCAGGGCCTTCTGGCCGAGATCAAGGCGCAGGGCCGCATCCCCAAGGGGTTCGGCGATGTGATCGTGGGCGGGTCCGCCGCCCCCCGCGTGATGATCGAGACATTCGAGAAACTGGGCGTCAACGTTGGCCACGCCTGGGGCATGACGGAAATGAGCCCGATCGGCACCCATGGCAACATGCCCACATGGGTCCGCGAACTGCCCTTCGACAAGAAGATCAACATGAAGGCCAAGCAGGGCCGCCGCGTCTTTGGGGTGGAGTTGAAGATCGTGGGCGACGATGGCAAGCGCCAGCCCCATGACGGCAAGGCCGTGGGCGAATTGTATGTGCGCGGCAACACCGTGGTGTCCGGCTACTTCAACAACGAAGAGGCCACGAAAAAGGTGATCGATGCCGAGGGCTGGTTCGGCACGGGGGATATCGCCTCGATTGATCCGAACGGGTTTTTGACGATTCAGGACCGCTCCAAGGACCTGATCAAATCGGGCGGGGAATGGATCAGCTCGATCGATCTGGAGAATGTCGCGATGGCGCATCCCGGCATCGCCTCCTGCGCGGCGATTGCCATGCCCCATCCGAAATGGGACGAACGTCCGGTGCTGATCGCCGTGGCGGCGGGCGAGGTGAAACCTTCGCTGGACGAGATCAACACCCATATGGCCGATCATTTCGCCAAATGGCAGTTGCCCGATGATATCGTCTGGGTCGATGCCCTGCCCCTGACCGCGACGGGCAAAGTATCGAAACTGACCCTGCGCGAGCAGTTCGCCGATTACAAACTGCCCGATCTGCGCTGATCGCCTGTCACGGGGCAGGTCATCGCCTGCCCCGGATGTCACGTTACGGAATGTCGGTCGCGCCCCAAGGTGCGCTTGACGGTCACGACCAGATGATGTTGCCTGAGCCGTGAAATTCATTTCCGCATTGCGAACATAAAACCAAGGGAGGGGTGATATGTCTGACGCAACCGAGGCTCTGGCCGCCTTCCGCGCCGAAATATCGGCATGGATCAGCGACAACTGCCCTGCCGCGCTGCTGGGTCACCCGATGGACGAGTCCGCCATTGTCTGGGGCGGGCGCAACTGGACCTTTGCCAACGACGATCAACGCCTGTGGCTGGACCGCGCGATCACGCGCGGGCTGACTGCCCCGCGCTGGCCGGTGGAATACGGCGGCGCGGGCCTCAGCCGCGCACAGGAAAAGATCTACCGCGAGGAAATGGCCCGCATCGGCGCGCCGCCCCCTTTGGAAAGCTTTGGCTTGTGGATGCTGGGACCGGCGCTGCTGGAGTTCGGAAATCCGGCGCAAAAGGCCGAACATCTGCCCCCGATCACGCGCGGCGAGATCCGCTGGTGTCAGGGTTATTCCGAACCGGGGGCCGGGTCGGATCTGGCCAATGTCCAGACGCGGGCCGAGGATATGGGCGACCATTGGCTGGTCAACGGGCAGAAGATCTGGACATCCTATGCCGACAAGGCAGACTGGATCTTCGCGCTGGTGCGCACGGATCGTGACGCGCCCAAGCACAAGGGCATATCTTTCCTGCTGATGGATATGGACACACCGGGCATCACCACGCGGCCCATCCGACTGATCTCGGGCAAATCCCCCTTCTGCGAGACATTTTTCGACAATGTGAAAGTGCCGAAAAAGAACCTTGTGGGCGAGCTGAACCGCGGCTGGGATATCGCGAAATACCTTCTGACGCATGAGCGCGAGATGATCGGCGGCGGGGCAAGCGGCCTTTTGGGTGGGCGCAGCATCGGGCAGATTCTGGCCGCACAAGACGGTAACGTGCTGGCCGATCCCATCCTGCGCGCCGAAGCGATGCAGGCCGAGGTGGACGCGCTGGCCTTCAACCTGACCATGGGCCGCTACAAGGATCAGGCCGAGGCCGGGCGCGGTGTCGGCAATGCCAGCGCCATGCTGAAATATTACGGCACCGAGCTGAACAAGCGCCGGTATGAGCTGCTGATGGCGACCGCTGGCAGTGACGGGCTGGAATGGGATGGCGCGCATGGCGGCCTTGCGCCGGAATGGCTGCGCACCAAGGCCAATTCCATCGAGGGCGGCACGAGCGAAGTGATGCTGGACATCATCGCCAAGCGCGTTTTGGAGATGCCGGGACAATGAAAGATCTGACCCAATCCCTGCTGGACACCGAGGACGAGGTGATGCTGCGCGACGCCGCGCGCGGGTTTCTGTCCGATGCCTCACCCGTGTCGGCGCTGCGGGCCAATCGTGACGCGGGGCGCGCGCATGATCCCGCACTCTGGGCCGAGATGGCGCAGATGGGCTGGACCGGCGTTCTGATCCCCGAGGATGCAGGCGGGGCCGATATGGGCCACCGCGCAGCGGGTATTCTGGCCGAGGAGATGGGGCGCGTGCTAGCGGCCTCGCCTTACCTCTCCACCGCCGTCATCGCCGCGTCTGTTCTGCGTCAGGCGGGACCGCGTGGGACGGGGGCCTTGCAGGCCATCGCGGCGGGTGAGGCGACCTATGCGCTGGCATTGGACGAAGGCCCTAAATTCGCGCCTGCGACTACCGCTCTCAAGGCGGAACGGCAGGGCAATGCCTTCCGCCTGTCAGGGGTCAAGGCGTTCGTCGCAGATGGATCGACGGCGGGCCGCGTTCTGCTTCTGGCGCGGACATCGGGGATGCCCGGCGATACCGAGGGGCTGACCCTGTTCGATATCGACGCAGATCGCGCGGGGCTGCAACGTCAGGCCTTGTCCACCATCGACAGCCGCGACCATGCGCGGCTGGTGTTCGATGGGGTCGCGGCGACGGGCGACGATATCATCGGCGATCTGGACGCGGGCCTTGCCGCCCTGCGCCCCGGTGTGCAGGCGGGGCAAGCGGCGCTGGCCGCCGAATTGACGGGCCTTGCCGGGGGGGCCGCCGCGATCACGCTGGGATACCTTAAGGAACGCAAGCAGTTCGACCGCACCATCGGCAGTTTCCAAGCCCTGCAACATCGCGCCGCCCATCTGTGGTCGGAGATCGAGGTGACGCTGAGTGCTGTCGCCAACGCGGGCCGGGTGCTGGATGCCACGCCGGATGACGCGGCGCTTGCCGTCTCACTGGCCAAGGCACGGGCTGCGCAGACCGCGAAACTGGCCGTGTCCGAGGCGGTGCAGATGCATGGCGGGATCGGCATGACCGATGCCTATGACATCGGTTTTTTCATGAAACGCGCCCGCGTGGGCGCGGAATGGCTGGGCGATTACGGCCATCACGCCGCGATCATCGCTGCCGCGCGCGGCTTTTGACGGATAGGACATGACATGACATCGACGCTTTCACCCGCCCATCTGTTTGATCTGACTGGCAAGGTGGCGCTTGTCACCGGGGGGGCCACGGGCATCGGGCGCATGGCCGCCGAAGGCTTGGCCGCCGCCGGGGCACGCGTGTTGATCGCCAGCCGCAAGGCGGATGCCTGCGAAGCTGTAGCCGCCGAGATCAACGGCTTGGGTGTCGCGGGATCTGTTGAAGGGTTCGGCGGTGACGTGGCGACTGAAGCAGGTATCGCCGCACTGGTGGCCGAGGTGCAATCGCGCACCGACCGTCTGCACATCCTGATGAACAACGCAGGCCGCACATGGGGCGCACCTTTGGGCGAACATCCCTATGACGCCTGGGACAAACTCCTGAGCCTGAACGTCACGGGCATGTTCCACCTGACACAAAGCCTGCTGCCCCTGCTTCTGGCCGCGAAAACGGAAGGCGACCCCGCGCGCGTGATCAATGTGGGGTCCGTCATGGGCGACATTCCCAAGGGCACGATGACCTATTCCTATGCCGTGTCCAAAGGGGCCGTGCATCACATGACCCGCGTGCTGTCCAATGACCTGGCGCCAATGGGCATCACCGTCAACGCCATCGCGCCGGGGCCTTTCGTGTCGAAAATGACTGCGTTTGCGCTGGCCGATGAGGAAGGCCGCCGCAAATCTGCGCAGGGCGTGCCCCTGGGCCGTGTCGGCACCCCCGAGGATATCGCAGGCGCGCTGCAATACCTCTGCGGGCGCGGCGGAGCTTACCTGTCGGGCGCGATCCTGCCCTTGTCGGGGGGGATGCAGTCGAACGCGCCGGGTAGCCTGTTCAACGAGGATCTCTAAAGCCATGACCATGCCCGCCACCAACATCGTCAGCCGCGCTGCATTCGAGGCTATGGTTGGGTCTGAGATCGGTGTCTCGGACTGGTTCACCATCACGCAGGACCAGATCAACCAGTTTGCCGATTGCACCCATGACCACCAATTCATCCATGTTGATCCAGAGGCTGCAGCAAAGTCACCATTCGGCAGCACCATCGCGCATGGGTTTCTGACCCTCTCGCTGCTATCGGCGATGGTCTATCAGATGCCCTCGATCGAAGGGGTCACGATGGGTGTCAACTACGGTATGAACAAGATGCGCTTCGTCTCGCCGGTCAGGGTTGGGGCCCGTATCCGGGGCCGCTTCGTTCTGGCCGATTTTGTGGAGATCCGCCCCGGCGAGGTGCAATCCACGCTGCAAGTGACAGTCGAGATCGAAGGTCATGACAAACCCGCGCTGGTCGCCGAATGGCTGGGCCGGCGCTATTTCGGGAAGGACACAGCATGAGCATCCGTTTCGACGACCGCGTGGCCATTGTCACCGGCGCAGGTGTGGGCCTTGGGCGCTGTCATGCCTTGGGTCTGGCCGAACGGGGCGCGAAGGTCGTGGTCAACGATCTGGGGGCGTCCACCGACGGGCGCGGCCAATCCTCCGACGCCGCCCGCGCCGTGGTCGAGGAAATCCGCGCCATGGGGGGGCGCGCCATCGCCAACGGGGCCGATGTGACCGACCCCGCACAAGTGCAGGCCATGGTGGATGAGGCGCTGGCCGAATTCGGCCATGTGGATATTCTGGTCAATAACGCGGGCATCCTGCGCGACAAGACCTTCGCCAAATCCACGATGGAGGATTTCCGCAAGGTTCTGGACGTGCATCTGATGGGATCGGTGCACACCACCCACGCGCTGTGGCGGCATATGGTCGAGCGGGGATATGGGCGGATCGTCTATACCACCTCAGGCTCTGGCCTCTATGGAAACTTCGGGCAGTCCAATTACGGGGCGGCCAAATCCTCGCTTCTGGGGCTGATGAACGTTCTGGCGCTGGAGGGGGCCAAATACGATATCCGCGTCAACATGCTGGCCCCCACAGCCGCCACGCGGATGACCGAAAGCCTGCTGCCGCCCGAAACGCTTGACCTGCTGCAACCCGAGATGATCACACCGGGCCTTCTGGCCTTGGTCTGCGATGACGCGCCCAGCCGCATGATCCTTGGCGCGGGCGCTGGCTGCTTTACCGAAACCAAGATCCTTGAAACGGCCGGAGTCGCCCTGCAAGGCGATGCCCTGTCACCCGAAGGTGTCATTGCTGCGATGGGCCAGATCCGCGATCCGCGTGGTCAGGCCGAGATGCACGATGCCTTTGCACAGACCCGCAAATATGCCCGCATGGCAGCCGAGGCCCGTGGCCTGCCGCTGCCGTGGAACGATTGACCCTGAAAGGAACAGACCATGCGTGACGCCGTTATCGTATCGACCGCCCGCACCCCCATCGGCAAAGCCTATCGCGGTGCTTTCAATGACACGCAAGGACAGGCCCTGATCGGCCATGCCATCACCCATGCGGTGCAACGCGCCGGGCTGACCGGCGCCGAGATCGAGGATGTGGTGATCGGTGCCGCCCTGCAGCAAGGCTCCACCGGTGGCAATATCGCCCGTCAGGCCGCAATCCGCGCAGGGCTTCCCGTCACCGTGGCGGGCATGTCGCTGGATCGTCAGTGCGCGTCCGGCATGATGGCGATTGCGACCGCCGCCAAGCAGGTCATCACCGACGGGATGGAGATTGCCATCGGCGGCGGGGTGGAATCCATCAGCCTTGTGCAGAACGACAAGATGAACCGCTTCCGGATGGGCGATCCGTGGATCAAGGCGAATAAGCCGGCACTTTACATGTCGATGCTGGAAACCGCCGAAATGGTGGCCCGCCGCTATGGCGTGACGCGTGAAGAACAGGACGCCTATGCCTTGCAATCGCAGCAGCGCACGGCGGCGGCGCAAGCCGCAGGCAAGTTCGATGATGAGATCGTGCCCATGACCACCGTGATGAAGGTCATGGACAAGGCGACAGGGGTCGTCAGCGATGTCGAGGTGACGCTGGACAAGGACGAGGGCAACCGCCCCTCCACCACCCTTGCCGATCTGCAAAAACTGGCCCCCGTGCACAAGGACGGCCTGGAGATCGCCACGGGCGATTTCATCACCGCAGGCAATGCCAGCCAGTTGTCGGACGGGGCCTCCGCCGCCGTGGTCATGGAAGCGCGCGAGGCGGAACGGCGCGGGCTGTCGCCGCTGGGGCGTTATGTCGGCATGGCCGTGGCCGGGTGCGAGCCGGACGAAATGGGCATCGGTCCGGTCTTTGCCGTGCCGATCCTGCTCAAGAAATTCGGCCTCAAGATGGATGATATCGGCCTGTGGGAGCTGAACGAGGCCTTTGCCGTGCAGGTGCTCTATTCCCGCGACCGTCTGGGTATCCCGAACGAATTGCTGAACGTCAACGGCGGGGCGATCTCTATCGGCCACCCTTACGGCATGTCGGGGGCCCGCATGGTCGGCCACGCGCTTATCGAGGGGAAACGGCGCGGCGCAAAATACGTCGTCTGCACCATGTGCGTGGGCGGCGGCATGGGGGCGGCTGGCCTCTTCGAGGTGCTTTGATGCGTCAGTTGCCCAAACAGTTGCAGGGGCTGCGGATTCCCGTTGTCGCCTCTCCGCTGTTCATCATCTCGAACCCCGATCTGGTCATCGCGCAATGCAAGGCGGGTATCGTGGGCAGTTTCCCCGCGCTGAATGCCCGCGAAAAGGAGGGCGAGCCGATCCTGCTGGAGGCGTGGCTGAAGCGGATCACCGAAGAGCTGGACCGCCACAACCAGTCAAACCCGGATTTCCCCGCCGCGCCCTTTGCGGTGAACCAGATCGTGCACCGCTCCAACGCGCGGCTGGAGCGGGATATCGAGATTTGCCACAAATGGAAGGTGCCGATCTGGATCACCAGCCTTGGGGCACGGGTCGAGGTCAATCAGGCCGCCCATGACTGCGGCGGGATCGCGCTGCATGACATCATCAACAATCGCTTTGCGAAAAAGGCGATTGAAAAGGGGGCTGACGGGCTGATCGCGGTGGCCGCAGGCGCGGGCGGGCATGCGGGGGCGCAATCGCCCCTCGCCCTGATCTCGGAGATCCGCGAATGGTTTGACGGGCCGGTATTGCTGTCGGGGGCGATTTCCACGGGCCGATCCATCCTTGCCGCGCAGGCGATGGGGGCCGATCTGGCCTATATCGGCTCGCCCTTCATCGCCACCGAAGAGGCGAATGCCGACGCCGCCTATAAACAGATGATCGTCGAGAGCGGGGCGGAGGATATCGTCTATTCCTCGCTGTTCACGGGCGTGCACGGCAATTACCTCAAACCGTCCATCCTGCGTGCGGGTATGGACCCGGACAATCTGGAAACAGCCGATGCCTCCTCCATGAACTTCGGCGAGGGCCGGTCCAAGCCGAAATCGTGGAAGGAAATCTGGGGTGCGGGGCAAGGGATCGGCGCGGTCAAGGCGGTAGTGCCCGCCCGTGCGCTGGTGGACAGGCTTGTCACGGAATACGCAGCGGCGAAGGCCGAGATGCGCGAGATCGTGAATGGCTGAACTTTGGCTGATCCGTCACGCGCAGGCCAGTTTCGGTGCTGCTGACTATGACAAGCTGTCCGATCTGGGGCATGAGCAGTCGCGCGAACTGGGTCTGGCGCTCAAGGCGCTGGGGGCCAGTCCCGACGCGGTGTTCATCGGCGCGCAACGGCGGCACCGCGAGACGTGGGAGGGGATCAACACCGCGCTGGGTTTCCCGACCGCCCCCGGTATCCTGCCCGGATTCAACGAGTTTGACTTCGGTGGCCTTCTGAACGCGCGCTATCGCGGGCAGGAAAGGCCCAAGGATCTGCACACCGACCGCCGCCTGCATTTCAAGATGCTGCGCGAGACGGTTCTGGAATGGCAAACGGGTGCCATCATCGACCCGCCCGAACCCTATGACGCCTTTGTTGCCCGCGTCCGCGACGCCCGCGCGCAGGCGACCGCAGGTGAAAACGAACAGGTGATCGTCGTGACCTCGGGCGGGGCCATCGGGCAGACAGTGGCCGAGGTGATGGGCGCCCCCGCCGATGCGATGATCCGGCTGCAACTCCAGATCAAGAACTGTTCATTGTGCCGGATCGTGGTCACGCCGCGCGGTGAACATCTGGGCACGTTCAACGAGACCCCGCATATCACGGCCGCCAATGCTGCGCGGCTGCTGACCTATAGCTGAGGAAAGGACAGGGCCATGACCACCCATGCCGCCGCACAGCTGGATACCGAGGCCGTCGCCCGCTGGCTGACGGATCACCTGCCGGGCTTTGCAGGCCCAATCACAGCCGAGAAATTCGCAGGCGGGCAAAGCAACCCGACCTTTCGGTTGATCACACCCAACGCGCGTTATGTGCTGCGGCGCAAACCGCCGGGGATTTTGCTGAAATCCGCCCATGCGGTGGAACGCGAATTCCGCGTACAGCAGGCACTGGCTGGCAGCGATGTGCCCGTCGCCCGGATGCATGTACTGTGCGAGGACGACAGCGTCATCGGGTCGGCCTTCTATGTGATGGACGAGGTGGATGGCCGCCATTTCGACGATCCGCGCCTGCCCGAATTGCCCGTGCCAGACCGTCGCGCCGTGCAGGACGAGATGAACCGCGTGCTCGCCGCGATCCATTCCGTCGATCTCAAGGCAACGGGGCTGGACGACTACGGCCCCGAAGGCAATTATTACCGCCGCCAGATCGACCGCTGGACCAAGCAATACCGCGCCTCGGAAATGGATCACATCCAACCGATGGAAGAGTTGATCGCATGGCTGGATACCAATATTCCCCCCGATGACGGGCAGCGCACGCTGGTGCATGGGGATTATCGCATCGACAACATGCTGTTCGCCAAGGACCACCCCGCCTGTCTGGCGGTGCTGGATTGGGAACTGTCGACCACGGGCCACCCCTATGCGGACCTTGCCGCCGTGCTGATGCAATGGGCGATGCCGCCGGGCAATGAGGGGCGCGGGCTGGCGGGTGTGGACCGCGTGGCAGAAGGGCTGATGTCGGATCAGGATTTCATCGCCGCCTATTGCGCGCGGCGCGGGATACCCATGATCGACAGCTTCGGCTTCTATCTGGCCTTCGCGTTCTTCCGTATGGGCAGCATCCTGCAAGGGGTGCTGAAACGGGCGGTGGATGGCAATGCCTCGAACCCGGAACGGGCCCGCAAACTGGGGAGTTTCGTTCCCATGTTCGCCCAAAGCGGGCTGGATGCCGCGCGGAAAGGATGACCATGACCGAACTGAACCCCGCGCTGGTGGAAGACGCCTACCCCCTGCAAGCGCATCTGGGCTTTGTCATGACCGGCTGGGCCAAGGGCTACAGCCGCTTTGAACTCCCGCTGGAGCCGTTCCTGATGAACCGCTACGGCATCCCTCATGGCGGGGTGCATGCCATGCTGCTGGACACGGTGATGGGGTTCAGCGGCAGCTATACCGGCGATCCCGCCGACAAGCAGATGGCGATGACCCTGTCGATGACCGTCAACTATCTGGGTCAGGCGCAGGGGGACCGGCTGATCGGCGAAGGCCGCGTGACGGGCGGGGGGCGCAAGACCTTTTTTGCCGAGGGCAAGATCACCGACACCACCGGCACCACAATCGCCACAGCCACGGGCGTGTTCCGCATTCGCGGACGTTGACTGACACATTGACAGACCAAAGATGCGCGGCCCGCACCGGACCCGCAGCACATGAAGGAGATCACGAATGACTGAGATGATGAACCGCATCGCCCTGGCCCGCCGCCCCAGCGGATCTCCGGTGCCCGAGGATTTCCGCTTTGAAAAGGCCCCCATTCCCACGCCCGGCGAGGGCGAGGTACTGGTCAAGGTGATGTATATGTCACTGGACCCCTACATGCGCGGCCGCATGGATGATGCCAAATCCTATGCCAAACCCGTGCCCATCGGCGGCACGATGGAAGGCGGTGCTGTGGGCGAGGTGATCGCCTCGAACAGCGCGCATTTCAAACCGGGCGACATTGCCTTCGGGATGTTCGGCTGGGCCAGCCATGGCTGCCTGCCGGGGCGCGAATTGCGCAAGCTTGACCCGGCCCATGGTCCGGTCACGGCGGCACTTGGGGTGCTGGGGATGCCCGGTTTCACCGGCTGGTTCGGCCTGACGGAATATGGCAAGCCCAAGGAGGGCGAGACGCTGGTCGTGGCCGCCGCAACAGGCCCGGTCGGGTCGATGGTCGGCCAGATCGCCAAGGCGCGCGGCCTGCGCACCGTGGGTATCGCGGGCGGGGCCGACAAGTGCAAGTTGGCGGTCGAGAAGTTCGGCTTCGATGCCTGCCTCGACCACCGCGCCTATGCCGATGGCAAGGAAATGCGCGCCGCCTTGGCGGAAGCCTGCCCCAAGGGGATCGACATCTATTTCGAGAACGTCGGCGGCAAGGTTCTGGAAGGGGTGATCTCCCTGATGAACGTGGGCGCGCGCATCCCTGTCTGCGGCATGATCAGCTGGTATGATCTGGGCGGTCTGGGCGGGGGCAGCGACAGCCCCGGCAAGGACAACCTGCCCAAACTCTGGCGCACGATCCTTGTGAACCGGATGCATGTGCATGGCTTCATCATCTCGGACCATTTCGACCATTTCCCCGCCTTCCTGTCGGAAGTGGGGCCGATGGTCGCCAAAGGCCGGATCGCCGTGCAGGAAGACATCACCGAAGGGCTGGAGAACGCCCCCGCCGCCTTCATGCGGATGCTGAAGGGCGGGAACTTCGGCAAGGCCATCGTGAAAGTCGACTGATCCGCCGGGTGTCAAGGGCGGAAGCCTCCGGCGGGGATATTTGAGGCAAAAAGAAGGGGGGCGGCCTTGTCGGGTCGCCCCTTTTGTCATTCCGGCTGGCAGATCTCGTCCGCGCGTATGGCGCGGATGGTGCGCAGGAGCAACGCCGCGATGATCACCAGCAGGACACCAGCCAGCACCGTGCCGAACAGGTGATGCGCCGCCGAACCGGTCTTGTCGGCATAGAGGAAACTGGCCACCGTCACGGCGGCAAAGGGAAAGGACAGCGCCCAGAAGGACAGCGCGAAGGGCAGTTTCACGATGCGCGGCAGTTGCACGGCGACCAGCAAGGTGAAGAGATAGGCCCCGTTCATCAGGATGCGCGCAAAGGCGTCGATCTGGCCCGTCAGGTGGAACCACGCCAGAAAGCCCACGGCAGGCGGCGCGATCAGGATCACCAGCGTTGGCTGCAACCGCCCCGGCATCGGGTCGTGAAAGATCAGCCGGTTCATCACCAGCGTCAGCAACACGATCCAGAAGATCAGTCCGACCGACAGGAAATACCAGCTGATCTCGGTATAGCCCATCTGCACACCCGCGATCGGCACGATCACATTTCCCACCGCCGGGATGAACCATGCTGGCGACAGATGCGGCGTCTGAAACGCCCGGTGCCCGATCCAGCCCGAGATGACGGCGATGGTCAACATCCCTTGAATGACCATCCCGAACAGCCACAACGGCTCGGCCACAGCGGGTGCCCGCGACAGGGTCAGCGTGGAGATCAGCAGCAGCGAGATCGAGATGGCCGGAAAAAAGGCCAGCCGCACGGGATGGTTCCACTCTGCCCGCACCGCCGCCGGATAGCGCAGCGCCTTGAGTGCGTAGAGAACCGCGACGGCACCAAAAATCAGAATCGCCGATCCATAGGCAAGGTCGGACCCCCATGACGCCAGACCGTAGGCCCGCTCGACCGCTTGCAAGGCCAGAGACAGGCCCGTCATGCCCATCACGATGGCAAAGAACGTGACGGGAAAATGCTCCAGCCGGCTGTGTGTGGCGGGGGACACCGCTTTTGCCTGCGTGATGTCGGTCATGGTCTGAGTCTTTCTGTTCTGCGCCTGTTGCGGCGCAAGACAACAGTTTGGCGCGGGAATGTCACGACCTTCCCGACACAGGGGTGCCCTGACGCCCCTGCATCAGCGCCTGCGCGGTATAGACAAGGATCGCAATCCCCACCGCACCGGCCGCCGCGACACCCAGCAGAACGATCACGTCAATCGGCCCGCCGATATCATGGAACCCGGAACTGGTGATCCATTGCACGAACAACACCGCCGCCACCGCGCCAAAGGGCATGGCCAACTGCGCCAGCAGGAATTTCCGCATCGACATGGCACGGTCGCGGATCAGCACATAGAGATAGGCCAGCGTGATGACCACGGCGACCGCCACCATGGCCCAGAACAGGCCACGTCCGAACATTTCCTCGAACACGGCCAGCAGGGTCTCGAATGTGAGCTCTTTCATCGTCGTGATCCTTTCTCAGGCCTTGCCGCGCAGCATGGCGTTATAGGTGGCTTTCAGCGCGACTTCCTTCATCAGCCAGCTGATCCACAGCTCTTCCAGCGGAGCGATGATGCCGGGGAAGCTGGGCACAAGGTTGTTGTTGTAATCAAACTCGACCAGCATCGCGCGCCCCACACGCGTAATCAGCGGGCAGGAGGTATAGCCGTCATAGGCGGCGGTGCCGTCCTTGCCTTCGATCTGGGCTGTCAGATGGTCCTCGACCACCGGCACCTGCCATTTGACCGAGGCCGCCGTCTTGCCCTTGGGCACGCCCGCCACATCACCCAGCGCGAAGACATTGGCATAGCGCACATGACGCAGGGTCTTCATATCGGCCTCGACCCACCCCTGATCCTGCCATTTGTCGGCCCATGGCAGCGGCGAGTTGCGCACCACCTCGGGCGCGCGCTGCGGCGGGATCACGTTGATGAAATCATAGGGCAGGTCCTTGTCCCCATCGGGCGTGGTGAAGGTGGCCAGCTTCCGGCCCGGATCAATCGCCTTCATCACATGGTCATGCACCACGGCGACGTCGCGATCGGCAAACAGCATCCGCACCTTCTCGCTGACAATGGGCACACCGAACAGCGCCTTGTTGTTGGCGGCATAGGTGATCTCGACCTTGCCACGATTGCCCTTCTTGCGGGCAAAATCATCGGTCAGGAAGGTGTATTTCAGCGGCGCGCCCGCGCATTTCATCTCGGTCGCGGGGCGGGTGAAGAGGGCCTGCCCGCCCTCTTCGGTGAAACGGTCCATGGCCGCCCATGTCTTGGCGGCATAGTCAGGCCCGGCATAGACGGCGCCGATGCCGTTCTGCCCCACCATATCCAGAGAGAAGCCTTCGATCCCGGCCCAATCAAGTGTCAGGCCGGTTGCGACGACAAGGAAATCATAAGGAACCGCCTGACCCGAGGCCGTCACCACACGGTTGCCCTCGGGGTCGATCTCGGCGGCATATTCGGCGATCAATGTCGCCTCTTTCGGTAGCCAGTCAGTCGTGCCGGACACGGAATATCCCGCCGGTTTCAGACCTGCGGCAATCAGGGTGAAACCGGGCTGATACCAATGCTCGGGCCGACCGTCGATCAGGGTGATCTGCGCGCCGTCAAGCCGCGTGACCAGACGATTGGCCAGCGCGGCACCGCCCGCGCCTGCGCCAAGGATCACGATCCGCGCGCCGGTCTTGATCCGCGCGGCCTGCACGGGTGCGCCGGATGTGGCCATGAAGGCAGCGGCCCCACCGGCAAGGCCAAGAAAAGCGCGACGCGAGGCGCGCAACTGGGTTGATTCTGACATGGGGTCCTCCTGATATATGCGTATTTTGGCATACATTCGGAAAGACGGATTTGAGATGGATCAAATTCGGCAGGCGACCGCCCGGATTTTCGTGCTCCGGGCGGCCCTGCAATCACATCATGCCCAGCAACCGCGCGGCATTGTTCTTCAGGATATCGGGACGCAACTCGTCCTTGATGTCGATCTTCTCGAAATCGGCCAGCCAGCGTTCGGGGCTGATCATCGGCCAGTCGGACCCGAACAGCACCTTCTTTTTCAGGATCGAATTGGCATAACGCACAAGGATCGGCGGGAAATACTTGGGCGACCAGCCGGACAGGTCGATATAGACATTTGGCTTGTGCTGGGCCACAGCCAGCGCCTCTTCCTGCCAGGGAAAGGAGGGATGCGCCATGATGATCTTCAGATCGGGGAAATCCACCGCCACATCGTCCAGATACATCGGATTGGAATATTTCAGCCGCATCCCGTTGCCACCCGGCATTCCCGAGCCCACGCCGGTCTGGCCGGTGTGGAACAGGGCGATGGCCCCGGCCTCCTGTATCGCCTCATAGAGCGGATAGGCGAAACGTTCGTTGGGATAGAAACCCTGAAAGGTCGGGTGGAACTTGAACCCCTTGACCCCGTAATGCTCGACCAGACGCCGCGCCTCGCGCACGCCCATCTTGCCCTTGTGTGGGTCGATCGAGGCGAAGGGGATCAGCACATCGGAATTGGCGGCGGCGATCTCGGCCACTTCCTCGTTCTTGTAGCGGCGATACCCTGTCTCGCGCTCGGCATCGACGGGAAAGATCACTGCGGCGATGTTCTGTTCGCGGTAATGGGCGGCGGTTTCCACCATGGTGGGCGGATGCGACCACGGCGCGCCGAAATACTTGGCCATGGTGGATTGCAGGTCGTCGTAACCGTCATCCGAATGGCAGCCGCAGGGCTCTTCGGCATGGGTGTGGATGTCGATGGCGCGGATGTTCGCGAGGTCAATCATGGGCGGTTTCCCTTACTGGTCGATCTGGTCAATACGGCGCAGCAGCGCCACAAGTGTTGCGCGTTCCTCGGCACTCAGGTCAGCCAGCATCGCATCCTCATGCGCCTCAAGGGCGGCGACGGCGGCACGGCGGCGGCGCGTTCCGGCCAGCGTCGCGCGCAAGGCAAAGGACCGGCGATCCGTCAACACCCGGTGCCGCCCGATCAGGCCTGCCTCCTCCAGCGCGTCGATGATCAGCACCGTGTTCGAACGCTCCATGTTCAGGCTGGCGGCCAGTTGCGACTGCGTCACATCCGGCGTGTCACAGATCACCGACAGGGCCGAGAACGTGGTGATCCGCAGGCCCAGCGGCTCCAATACCCGGGCGGCATCGGCCATCATGCAGTTGGTCGCGCGCTTCATGGTATAGCCGACAAGCTGGCGCAGCGACCGGTCCAGCGCGGTGGCCGAAGGGATGGGTGTCTCGGGTGCGGGGGCAGTCTTGCGGGTCATGGCATCACCGGAACGTGGGGCTGCGTTTCTGTAGGAACGCCTTCAGGCCCTCCTGCGCGTCGGGGCTGGTCTGGGTCAGCGCGGCACAGAGGCTTTCGGTGAACAGGCCGTCCGCCTTGGACATGTCCTCGATCCGGGCCAGCGCGTGGATCATGATATAGTTGGACAGACCCGCATTGCTGGCGATCTTGCCCGCCAGATCCCGCGCCAGATCCATCGCCTGCCCCGGCCCGACGGCATAGTGGCACAGGCCCAAACGCAGACCTTCCTCGGAATCGTATTTGCGCCCGGTCAGCATCATCTCGATCATCCGGTCAGCTCCAAGGATACGCCCGACCCGGACCGAAGCCCCGCCCCCGACATAGATGCCGCGCCGTCCCTCGGGCAGCTGAAAGATCACCGACGGCTCGGCGATCCGCACATGGGTGGCGGTGGCCAGTTCCAGCCCCCCGCCGATCACTGCACCGACCATGGCCGACACGACCGGCAGTCCCGAAAACTGGATCTTGTCCATCACCGCGTGCCAGCCCCGCGAATGGCGCAGCGTGCCCTCGGCGTCGCGGGCCACATGCTCGCTCAGGTCAAGACCGGAACAGAAATGCCCGCCCGTCCCGGTCAGGATAACCACTTTCACCCCGGCTGGCGGGTTCGAGAAGAAGGCATCCAGTTCGGACAGCAACTGATCGTTCATCGCATTGCGCTTGTCCGGACGGTTCATCGTCAGAGTGGCAACCGGGCCTTCGATATCAAGGGTCAGAGTCTGCATGGGCGATCTTGTCATCTGTTCGGCCTTTTTGGCTATATGTCATAACTATCTGGACGCGCGAAAACGCAAGGCTTCCCCGGCCCCACCGCCTGTTGCGGAGGGCCGGGGCGTGGTCTGTCAGTACATCATCCGCAGTGCAAACAGCGTGATACTCGGGAACATCACAAGGATGATCACGCGGATGATGTCAGAGGCCACGAAATACATCACGGCCTTATAGGTCTCGATCATGGGGGTCAGCCGGTCCATCGAGTTGATGACGAACAGGTTCATGCCCACAGGTGGCGTGATCAGGCCGACTTCGACCACGATCAGCACAAGGATCCCGAACCAGATCGCCACTTCCTCGGTCGTCATGCCGAAATCCAGATTGGCGACGATCGGAAAGAAGATCGGGATCGTCAGCAGAATCATGGACAGGCTGTCCATCACCGCGCCAAGGATCAGGTAGATCAGCAGGATCACGGTCAGCACCATCCACGGGCTGAGTCCAAGACTGACCACATAGTTCGACAGCTCCTGCGGCACCTGCGTCAGCGCCAGAAAACCGTTGTAGAAGGCCGCCGCCAGCACGATGAAAAAGATCATCGCGGTCGAGCGTGCCGTCGCCATGAAGCTTTCGACAAAGCTGTGTCGGTTCAGCCCGCCATTGAACAGCGCGATCAGGCCGGTGCCCAACGCGCCGACGGCTGCCCCTTCCGTGGGGGTAAAGACGCCCAGATAGATACCGCCGACAACGACCAGAAACACGGTCAGAACCGGCCAGACATCCAGCACGGCACGCCAGCGTTGTGCATAGGGCATCCGCGCGCGGGCGGTTCCGGCACGGTCGGGATGGACCCGCGCATAGATGGCGATCGTGATCATGTAACCGATAGCGGCCAGAATGCCCGGCACGAAAGCCGACAGGAACAGCTTGGCGATGTTCTGCTCGGTCAGGATGGCATAGATCACCAGCACCACGGATGGCGGAATCAGGATACCCAGCGTGCCACCTGCCGCCAGTGTCGCCGTCGAAAAACCTCCGGCATAGCCATAGCGGCGCAGTTCCGGCAAAGCGACCTGGCTCATGGTGGCGGCAGTGGCCAGCGACGATCCACAGATCGCTCCGAACCCGGCACAGGCACCGACAGCGGACATGGCGACACCGCCCTTGCGGTGCCCCAGCCATGCCTCGGCCGCCTTGAACAGCGACTGGGACATGCCGCCCAGCGTGGCGAAATGGCCCATCAGCAGGAACATCGGGATGATCGAGAGCGAATAGCTGGAAAAGGTCGAATACGTCTCGGACTTCAGCCGGGCAAAGCCCATGTTGAAGCTGCCCGTGGCAAAGAACAGGCCGAACAGCCCCACCAGAAACATCGCAAGCCCGATCGGCACGCGCAGGAAGATCAGGGTCAGCAGAACGGGAAAGGACGCAATCCCGATTTCAAGAGTGGTCAATGTTCTGCTCCCCCGACGGACAGGATGGTCCGGTTGCCGAAAAACTCACCGGCCCGCACAATCGCGATATAGATACCGACCAGCGCCGCGACCACGGCACCGACAAGGCTGGCGGCATAGGACCACCAGACCGGAAACTGCAACAGGAAGGTCGTCTCGCGATACTGCATCTTGGACAGCATCCCCTCGTAAAGTTGAAGGGCGATCAGGACCAACACAGCTGCAAAGACGATGTCCACGACCATCTGGATCATCCGGTTCACCTTGACCGACAGGCCGGCGGTGAAGATGTCGACGGTCGCATGACCGCCGGTAATCTGACAGAAGGGGATGAAGGCGAAGATGGCAAAGGCAACACCGGCCTCGACCAGTTCGAAATCACCAAGGATCGGTCCGACGCCGGTATCCAGCAAGGTCTGCGCAAAGTCACCCAGCACCGCAACCACCGGGCCGGAATGCAAAAGCGTGTTCAACGCCCGCCCCAGCACCGAGACGCAGATCACAAGGATCAGCGCCGTCAGGACCAGCCCGCCCAACACCGCCATCAGGCGGGCAAGACCATTCATGAACCTGTGCATCTGCGTGACTTTCCTTCCGTTGATGATCGAACCGTCAAGCAAGGTCCCGCAGCGCTGCCGCTGCGGGACCCCGTCATTCTATGGTGTCAGTTGCTGTGCTTTGCAATCAGCGCACGCGCCTGATCCACCACGGCCTGCCCGTCAAGGCCGGTCTTGTTCAGGCTCTCGATCCACTCGGCCTCGACACCGGCGGCAGCCTCTTTCCACTCTGCCACCTGTTCCGGAGTCAGCGTGATGATGTTGTTGCCAGCCGCAACTGCGACTTCCCGCGACGGACCATCCCCCCCGGCCTGGGTCTTGCCCGCAAAGGCCGAGAATTCCAGACCCGAATTGTTGTCGATCACCGCCTTCAGATCATCGGGCAGCGCCTCATACTTCTCCTTGTTCATCGCGAAGATGAACGAGGTCGTGTAAAGCGACTCGCCTCCGAATTCGGTGTGATTGCCCACCAGTTCCGACATCTTCAGAGAGGCGGTCACTTCCCACGGAATAACAGCCGCGTCGATCACGCCCTTGGACAGCGATTCCGGAATCGCGGGCACCGGCATCCCAATGGGCGTTGCGCCCAGTGCCGTGAACAGCTGGGTCGTGGTGCGGGTCGGCGCGCGCAGCTTGACCCCGTTCAGATCGGCAACCGAGGTGATCGGGCTTTTCGAGTGGATCACACCGGGACCGTGGACCCAGACGCCGAGCGTCTTGAAATCCTTGAATTCTGTGTCAAGCAGATTGGCCTCAGCATAGTCCCAATAGGCGCGGCTCGTCGCCTCGGCATTGGTCATCATGAAGGGCAGCTCGAACACTTCGGCCTGCGGAAAGCGGCCTGGCGTGTAGCCTGCCACGGTCCAGACGATATCGGCCACGCCGTCAATCACCTGATTGATCAACTCGGGTGGGGTGCCGCCCAGCTGCATCGAGGGGAAACGGTCGATCTTGATCCGCCCGTTGCTGTCCGCCTCGACCTTGTCGGCCCAGACATCCAGAATCAGTTTCGGCACATTGGCCTGCGCGGGCAGGAACTGGTGCAGCTTCAACGTCACTTCCTGCGCATGGGCCGCGACGGTCATGCCGGCCATCATGGCGGCGGTCGCAACGGTGCGCAGTGCCGTTTTCATAAAGGTCATAGTGTGATCCTCCCTAAGGATAATGTGGAAACCGCCCCGATTTCGCCGCAGGGGTCGGGCCTTCAGATGCCGGAAATCTCGCCCGCTCCTCAGGGTTCAAAGTCCGGTTGGCGTGCGGGATGCGCATCGGCAAATGCCGGCAGCGCCTCGCATCGCGCATGAATGTCCGCGATCCGTTTCAGATGGCTGATATCCACCCCGAAACGCTGTGCGGAAAAGATCTGGGGAACAAGGCACACGTCTGCCAGCCCCGGTGTATCGCCGAAGCAGAAGGCGCTGTCGCGCGGGCGCTTGGCCAGCAATGCCTCGCAGGCGTCCAGCCCATCGGTCAGCCAGCGGGTCAGCCACTTCGTCGTGGCCGCTGCATCCGCGCCGAATTCGTCGGACAGGTATTTCAGCACGCGCAGGTTCTGCAGCGGATGGATCTCGCAGGCGATCACCTGTGCAAAGGCGCGCACGCGGGCACGTTCCAGCGGATCTGTCGGCAACAGCGCAGGGTCGGGATGTGTCTCGTCCAGCCATTCGAGAATCGCCAGCGACTGCGTCAACTCGTCCCCGTCATCGGTGATCAGGGCAGGCAGCAGCTTCTGCGGGTTAAGCGACGCGAAGGCGGGGGATTTCTGCGCCCCCTGCTTGAGGTGGACGGATTCGAAATCGTAGTCCACCCCCTTGAGATTGAACGCAATCCGGCAGCGATAGGACGAGGAACTGCGGAAATAGCCATAGAACTTCATGCGACCATCCCCGGAGGGGCTGTGACGAACATCGCTTGCATGAGCCCTCCTCCCAAAGGTTTCCGCGAATAGGTAGCATACGTATAGTTATGCACCATTTCTATTTGATACTGCATTTCACCAGTTCGGCCAAGCACATCTTTGCCGACCGCAACGGACCAGCCTCCCCCCGAAGCTAAACCGACCGCTTGGTTGACTTTGCGATCCGATGCATCGCCTGTCAATAGTCATGTGGTCTCGCCAGTCTTATGCCTTTGCCCCCGGCCGCGCAAAACAAAAGGGCCGGTCGAAACCGGCCCTTCCCATGGACTGTCTGCGCGGGATCAGTTCAGCGCGGCATCGCTGATCACATGCGTCCAGGCGCCTTCCGGCTGCTTGGTGATCACGGGCTCCTCACCGGCGGCCAGCAACGTGGCCACGGTGCGCTCATAGTCAGCCGGGTCCAGCGCGCCATTCGACCCTGCGGTCAGCTTGGCCACCTCACCCATCATGCGCTTCTGATGCTGTTCGGTCTGTGCGCCGGTCTGGTCGTTGTCCAGAACGATCATCGCCGCCTCGTCCGGGTTCTCCTCGGCGTATTTCCAGCCCTTCATCGAGGCGCGCACGAAACGGGCCATCTTGTCGACGAAGGCCGGATCGCTCAGGTTCTCTTCCAGAACGTAAAGACCATCCTCCAGCGTCGCGACGCCCTGATCCTCATACTTGAAGGTCACCAACTCCTCGGGCGTCACGCCCGCGTCGATCACCTGCCAGTATTCGTTATAGGTCATGGTGGAGATGCAATCCGCCTGACGCTGGATCAGCGGATCGACGTTGAAACCCTGCTTCAGGACTTCAACCCCGTTCTCGCTCTTGCCATCGGTGGAAATCCCCAGCTGGCTCATCCAGCTCATGAAGGGGAATTCGTTGCCGAAGAACCAGACACCCAGCGTGCGGTTCTTCAGGTCTTCAGGGCTGGCGATCCCGGTGTCTTTCCAGCAGGTCAGCATCATGCCCGAGGATTTGAACGGCTGCGCGATATTGACCAGCGGCAGACCCTTTTCGCGCGCGGCAAGGGCGGCCGGCATCCAGTCCACCATCACATCGGCACCGCCGCCCGCGATCACCTGCGTCGGCGCGATATCCGGGCCACCCGGCAGAATGGTGACATTCAGGTCCTCTTCCTCATAGAACCCTTTGTCGAGCGCCACATAATATCCCGCGAACTGGGCCTGCGTGACCCACTTCAGTTGCAGCGTCACGTCATCCGCCGCCCATGCGGGGGCCGAGGCCAACCCAAGGGCCAGCGTCGCACCTGTCATCAGTTTCTTCATTCTCTCATACTCCTTGTTGAACGATTCTTCTTGTCCGGCCTTTCCGGCTTCTTGTTGCTTGTCCGCTACCTGCGTTGCGAGGGATGCCAGAAGGTCATCGCCCGCTCGATCCAGACCACGATACCATAAAACGCCGTGCCCGCGATGGCCGCGACGATGATCTCGGCCCAGACCAGATCAATCGACAGGCTGCCTACGCCCGTGGAAATGCGAAAGCCCATCCCGCGCGTGGGTGACCCGAAATATTCCGCCACGATCGCCCCGATCAGCGCCAGCGTGGTGGCGATCTTCAGCCCGTTGAAGATGAAGGGCATCGCCGCAGGCAGGCGCAGCTTCAGCAAGGTCTGCATATAGCCCGCCGCATAAGTCCGCATCAGGTCGCGCTGCATGGCATCCGTTTCGCGCAGGCCCTGCACTGTGTTCACGAGGATGGGGAAAAACACCATCACCACGACAACCGCCGCCTTGGACTGCCAGTCAAAGCCGAACCAGCTGACCAGAATGGGCGCGATCCCCACGATGGGCAGGGCGGCCACAAAATTGCCCACCGGCAACAGGCCACGGGTCAGAAAGGCCGACCGGTCAATCAGGATGGCCGTGACAAACGCCGCCGTGCTGCCGATGGCAAAGCCGGTCAACGCGCCCTTGAGGACGGTCTGGCGGAAATCCTCCCACAGGATGCCGGTCGAGGCGGCAAAGGTCTGCGCCACATCGGATGGTGCGGGCAGGATCACGGGCGACACGCCCAATCCCCGCACCAGCCCTTCCCACAGCACGATCAGGGTCACACCAAAGAGCACGGGCACAAGAATGCGTACCGCGCGGGTGCCCCGCCATGCGGAATTCGCCAGCCACGCATTCAATGCCCAGGCTCCGGCCCAGAAGATCAGCGCAAAGACCAGCCAGCTCATGCCTGCATCCCCATGCGTTTCAAGGTGACCCGCTGCGCCAGATCCAGCAGCGTGACCAAGGCCCCCGCCAGAACCGCCGCCGCCACCAGCGCCGCCCAGATCGCCAGCGGCGTGCCGAACTGATCCCCGATCAGGATCCGCGCACCCAGGCCGCTGATGGCCCCCGTCGGCAACTCGCCGACGATGGTCCCCACCAGCGCCGCCGCGATCCCGACCTTGAGCGAGGTAAAGAGATACGGCACCGAGGCTGGCAGACGCAGCTTCAGAAATGCCTGAAAGCCCGACGCGTTATAGGTCTTGAGCAGGTCCAGTTGCGCATGCGCGGGCGAGCGCAACCCTTTGACCATGCCCACCAGCACCGGGAAATAGCACAGGTAGGCCGAGATGATCGCCTTGGGCACCGTGCGGTCCGAAATGCCCAATTGCGACGCCACGACGATGATCATCGGTGCCAGTGCCACAATCGGCACCGTCTGGCTGATGATCGCCCAAGGCATCAGGCTCATATCCACCACCCGCGAATAGACGATCGCCACCGCCCCCAGAATCCCCAGAGTCGTGCCCAGCGCAAAGCCCCAAAGCGTCGATTGCAGCGTTATCCAGCCGTGATAGATAAGCGAGCGTTTCGACATCGCCCGCCCGTTCAGCGCCATATCCCCTGTGGTGTTCCACAACTCGACCGCCACCTGCCCCGGCGTCGGCAACCGCGGCCGCTCCATCGCATATGCGTCCTTGATCTGCGCCGGATTGCGCAGCATCAAGGACCAGACCGACACCTCCTGACGCTCCAGCGCGGTGGCCGGCTGCAACACCGCCCCACCCCGCTGCGCCTGATCCAGCGCGACGCGGATATTCATCGGCGCCACAGCGGCATACCAGATGGCCATGATCGCCAGCAGAACCGTCAGGACAGGCAGAGCATTCCTCATGCTTGCACACTCCCGGCGTCACCGTTCCCCGGATACTCGAAAGCCATCACCTGCGGCGGGCACAGTTCTTTGAGTATTTTAGGAACAGTGAAAGGAATTGGTGCTCTATTCCCCCCACGGTACAGGCTGGAGAGCCGATGACCGTGAACGGTGAAGGGGTCCGCCACCTTGCACAAAAGGCGGGCCGGGTGTGAAGGGGGGCAGGCGCCTGCGCCCTTTCCACCCGGATCGGTGGCGCGCGGCTCAATCATCATAAGCATGCCCCGCGCGCAGCCCGTCGCGGACGCGATGGGCGATCTCGATGAACTCTGGGCTGTCGCGGATCTCCAAGGGGCGCGCGCGCGGCAGGGGGCTGTCGATCACATCGGTGATCCGGCCCGGGCGCGGCGACATCACCACGATCTTCGTGGACAGATAAACCGCCTCGGGGATCGAATGGGTGACGAAACAGATCGTCTTGTTGGTCCGCTCCCACAGCTTGAGCAATTGCTCGTTCAAATGGTCCCGCACGATCTCGTCCAGCGCGCCGAAGGGTTCATCCATCAACAGCAGATCGGCATCAAAGGCCAGCGCGCGGGCGATACTGGCCCGCTGCTGCATCCCGCCCGAGAGCTGCCAGGGATATTTCTTCTCGAACCCGCCCAGTTCCACCAGTTCCATCACGCGCTTGACCCGTTCGTCCTGATCGGCGCGGCTATAGCCCATGATCTCAAGCGGCAGGCGGATATTGCCGCCGATGGTGCGCCAGGGATACAACCCCGCCGCCTGAAACACATAGCCATAGGCCCGCGCCTTGCGCGCCGCCTCGGGCGAGGTGCCGTTCACCGTGATCTGCCCTGCCGTCGGCTGCTCCAGATCGGCCATCACCCGCAGGAAGGTGGTCTTGCCACAGCCCGACGGGCCAATAAAACTGACGAAATCCCCCCGGTTGATGTCCAGCGACACGTCACGCAGCGCATGCACCGGGCCATCCCCGGTCTGAAAGGTCAGATCAAGGCCCTTGGCACTGATCACGGGGGCGCTGATCGCGGGTTGGGTGGTCACGTCTGTCGTCTCCTGCTGGCCGCAGTATTGGCTGGCGGCGGGGGGCCGGATCAAGTCCGACCCTCCCTTACTCTGCTTCTTTTCTGACCTGAATCAGATTCCTGCCGGAATATTCAGCGGATCACGTTTGATCATCTTGGGCGCGGTCAGTTCCTTCCACTTGCTCAGCGCCACATTGGCCGAGGGAAAAGCCGGGCGCGGCACGAAACGGCCCCGTCCGGGCTGCGGCTGGCTGTTCTGCCCCCAAGCCCAGATCACCTCGCCCCGGCTCAGGGTATAGCGCGCCTGCGCCTTCACCTCGAAGCCCTCGAACACGTTGTAATCCAGCACCGAATGGTGGTTCGAAGCGCTGATGGTCTTGCTGATCTTCGGGTCCCAGACTACGATGTCTGCATCCGCCCCTTCCACGATCGCCCCCTTCTTGGGATAGATATTCAGGATCTTGGCCACGTTCGTGCTGGTCGCCGCCACGAATTCGTTGGGCGTCAGGCGGCCCGTTTCCACCCCTTCGGTCCACAGGACGGCCAGACGCTCCTCCAACCCGTTTGATCCGTTCGGGATGATGCGGAAATCATGCCGCCCCGCGCGCTTCTGCGCCGTGCTGAAGGCCGCATGATCCGTGGCCACCACCTGCAACGATCCGGCCTGCAATCCGGCCCACAGACTGTCCTGATGTGCCTTGTTGCGGAACGGCGGCGACATCACGCGCCGCGCGGCATGGTCCCAATCGGTGTTGAAATACTCGGATTCGTCCAACGTCAGGAACTGGATCAGCGGCTCGCCATAGACCCGCATCCCCTTCTGCCGCGCGCGCCGGATCGCCTCATGCGCCTGCTCGCAGGAGACATGCACGATATACAACGGCACCCCCGCCGCATCGGCGATGGTGATCGCGCGGTTCGCGGCCTCGCCCTCGAATTCGGGCGGGCGGGAATAGGCGTGACCCTCCGGCCCGGTGATTCCCTGATCAAAGTATTTCTGCTGCATCTCGGCCACCAGATCGCCGTTCTCGGCATGGACCATCGGCAGCGCACCCAATTCGGCGCAGCGTTTGAAGGATGCGAACATCTCGTCATCCTCGATCATCAGCGCGCCCTTATAGGCCATGAAATGCTTGAAGCTGTTCACCCCCATATCGACCGCGTCCTTCATCTCGTTGAAGACGCTCTCGTTCCAGCCGGTGATCGCCATGTGATAGCCGACATCGGAACAGATCTGCGGCGCAGACTTCCGGTGCCACTCATTGATCGCGTTCTTGATGCTGCCATCGGCCCCCGGCAGGCAGAAATCCACGATCATCGTGGTCCCACCTGTCGCCGCCGCCCATGTGCCGCTCTCGAAGGTTTCCGCCGCCGTCGTGCCCATGAAGGGCATCTCCAGATGCGTGTGCGGGTCGATCCCGCCGGGGATCACATAGGCCCCATCGGCATCGATATACTCATCGCCTTTCAGATCGACGCCAATCTGCTTGATGGTCTCGCCCTCGATCAGCACATCGGCTTTCCATGTCCGGTCCGCCGTGCAGACCATGCCGCCCTTGATCACCTTGGTCATCTCAACCCTCCTTGTCGCGCGCATGGGTGCCATCCGGCCCCTGCTTCTTCTTGCTTCAAATATCCCGGGGGTCCGGGGGCTGGCCCCCGGCCCTGCCCTGTCCTCACTCGGCGATGCCCGCTGTCTCGACCACTGCGTGCAGCAGCACATCGCATCCCGCGCGGGCCCAATCCTTGGTAATCTCTTCCGCCTCGTTATGACTCAACCCGTCCACGCAGGGCGTCATGATCATCGCGGTCGGGGCCACCCGGTTGATCCAGCAGGCATCGTGACCGGCACCCGAGATCACATCCATATGGCTATAACCCAGCGTTTCGCAGGCGTTGCGGATCGCAGTCACGCAGCCTTCGTCGAAGGCGGGGGGATCGAAAGCGCCCACCACCTCGGCTTCGAATTCGCATCCCAGCGCGTCGCAGATACCCGGTGCCTTCTCGTTCAACTCGGCCACCATCGCTTCCAGCGTTTCAAGCACATGGCTGCGGAAATCGACCGTAAAGACCACCTTTTCAGGGATCACGTTGCGGCTGTTGGGATAGACGTCGATATGGCCGATCGCCCCCACGGCGGCGGGCTGATGCGCCATGGCAATCGCGTGCACCAGTTCGGTGATCTGCGCGAGGCCCCGCCCCGCGTTGCGGCGCATGCGCATGGGCGTCGATCCCGTATGCTGGCCCTTGCCCGTCACCGTGCATTGCACCCAGCGCAGGCCCTGCCCGTGGGTGACGACGCCCACGTCCTTGCCCTCGGCCTCCAGAATGGGGCCCTGCTCGATATGCAGCTCGTAATAGGCATGCATCTTGCGCGCACCCACAGGCTCGTCGCCTTCCCAGCCGATCCGCTTCAATTCGTCGCCAAAGCGCTTGCCCTTGGCATCCACGCGGTCCTTGGCCCAGTCTTCCTCCAGCACACCGGCAAAGACACCGGATGACAGCATGGCCGGGGCAAAGCGGGTGCCTTCCTCGTTGGTCCAGTTCACGGCGACGATGGGATGGCGGGTGCGGATGCCCAGATCGTTCAGCGTGCGGATCACCTCCAGCCCGCCCAGAACACCCAGCACGCCGTCATATTTCCCACCCGTGGGCTGCGTATCCAGATGGCTGCCCACATAGACCGGCAGTGCGTAGGGGTCGGTCCCTTCGCGCCGCGCGAACATATTGCCCATGGTGTCCAGCCCCATGGTGCAGCCCGCGTCTTCACACCAGCGCTGAAACAGGGCGCGGCCTTCGGCATCCTCGTCGGTCAGGGTCTGGCGGTTGTTGCCGCCTGCGATGCCGGGGCCGATCTTGGCCATCTCCATCAGGCTGTCCCACAGGCGGTCGGCATTGATCTTGAGGTTCTCACCGGGTGCAGGCATTGCGTTCATTCCCTGTTTCTTCTGTCATCCGGCCTCTTGCATCCATAGCGCAGAGGGGCCGTTCCACCCCGGCCGCCCGTGTCGAGAAGATGCTTCCGCCTTGTTGCTTTTTTACCAATTGGTAAAGTGACGATTGCAACCTGTGTCACCTGTGTCAAGATTTGTCTTGAACCGCCGGTCTGGACGCTGGGGGGCGCTTCGGTTAGCGATGAATTTCGCAGCAAGAGAGGGCCTATGAAGGACGCAGCCAGGACAGCCACAGCGCGTGCCGCGAAGGTCCGTGCGGAACCCGCCCCCAAGCGCAGCCGCATTCAGACGCGCAATCGCAAGCGGATCTTGGAGGCAGCGCTGGAGGTGTTCTCGGCCCATGGTTTCCGGGGCGCGACGCTGGATCAGATCGCGGCGGAGGCGGGGTTGTCCAAGCCGAACATCCTGTATTACTTCGACGGGAAGGAGGCGATCCATGTCACCCTTCTCAATCAACTGATGGAAACCTGGCTCGATCCGCTGGAGCAGATGAACCCGGAAGGGGAGCCGCTGGAGGAGATCCTGGCCTATATCCGGCGCAAGCTGGATATGGCGCAGGCCTATCCGCGCGAGAGCCGGTTGTTTGCCAATGAAATCCTGCAAGGCGCGCCGCGGATGGGGCCGCATCTGGAGGCGCGGCTGAAACCCTTGGTGGATCAGAAGGCGGCGCTGATCGCGGGCTGGGCGGAGGCGGGGCGGATCGCGGCGGTTGATCCGCGGCACCTGATCTTTTCGATCTGGGCCACCACCCAGCACTATGCCGACTTCGAGGCGCAGGTGAATGTCCTGATGCCGGAGGGCGGGGTCTTTCCGGGGGCCGCAAGTCATCTGGAGACGATGTATCGGCGGCTTCTGACGGTCTGATCCCAGGATGTCCCACCGTGAGACATTTTTCGGGGTCAATGATTTCAATGGGTTGGAGAAACATGGTAGGGTTTTTTTAAGCAAGATTTCCGCGCTGTTAAGCCTTTATGGGCCAAATGCGTGGCAGGTGCCCCCACCCTGGACAGGCGCACCCTGACGTTCAGCGCTACCCCTCTGTGCGGTATGGTTGTTGACTCGGACGTGCCGCAAGGACCACGATGAAGCCCGCATTACGTGTGAGGGCTTTGGAGGGTAGTTGGTGATTGCGACGGTGTAGGAGTGGTTCCCTTTGCACGGAGCACATAATTTTGATAACTTTGTATGTATTTCGGATTGTATCGCGAAATTCACAAACACAGCGAGCCTGCCGTTCTTATCAAACTGTGCTGACGGCAAGGTCACAGACCCGAAGTATCGCAGACGTCGACTGCTACACTATCGCGGCAGAAACACAGAATATTCACATTTTTTGGGCTATCTTGGAAAAGCGTGAGATTCGTTTATATCTTTTGGCATGAGAGGTCGGATTGATGAACTACGCTGTCCCAGAGCAAGTCGAAATGAAGCCCAGCCTAGATCGCATCATAGCTGCGCTGTACTTCGTTATGGCAGAGGCGCAACGTCGCGGACGGAAAGTGTCGCAGTATGATCTGGTCAAGACACTTTTTCTCGCGGACCGAGCACATCTGAACGAGTGGGGAAGGCCAGTAACCTACGACAATTACTGCGCGATGCTTCACGGGCCGGTTCCGTCGCTTGCTTACGATCTTCTCAAGGGAAATGACAAGGCTTTGCGTGACCATCACCTTCATGGTGTTCCTTGGAAATCGGTGCCGCATGTAAACGCTACGAAGCATTTCTATCCCAGTGACGGCGCTTTGAGACCCGAAGATTTCCTCTCGCCGAGTGACATTGAGGTCTTGGGCAATTCACTTGGGGTGGTTCATTCGTTGGGCTTTGGTCAAATTCGACGACTGACTCATGAAGATCCGGCCTATGTTGATGCGTGGCGTGAAGATGGCGGGCGTGCCGCTTATCCCATGAAGCTTGGCCTGCTTTTTGACGACCCGAATTTTGAGCAGGCCGCAACATTGGCTGAATATTCGTCGTATGTATGAAGCTGGTGACGTCATCCGCTTCCACTCGCCCATCGCGGGCAAAGAAAAATTTCATCTTTGTCTGGGGCGAACCGAGAACGAGACAATTTTTGCGTTTTTGTTTCTGAACTCCAACACTGGATTTAAGAGCGATTGCGTCTTGGATGATGGTCAAATTCCAGGGTTGCCAAAATCACCTACTGGTAAATCTATCGTCTCATTTTCTCTGTTGGTCAGGGTAAAGGAGGACAAGCTTTCAATCTTCGGAGCAACCAAAACGGGAGCGATAGACGCACACCTTGCCGGGGAGTTGGCAGCATTCGCAAGAGACGTCAGATCGCTCACTCAGCACGAAAAAGCTTTTGTAATTTCGGCGCTTGAGAGCCTTTACACTTAGCGGAGACTCTTGATTTTCCTGCACTGAAACTCTTCAACGATGACCGGGGGGAGTGTCCTCATCACCCCTGTGCAAATCCCCCCATAAAAATCGCGGTCGCCGGGAGGACAGCGACCGCGTGAGTGGCCCCAGAGAGAGGCGGGTTATTCGGCGGCGACGGCTCCCGGGTTGTTGGGGTGGGTGGTCCAGTTGGCGTAGTCGGCCTCGACCACCTTACCCGTGCGGGGGTCTACGGTGCCGGGGGCCATGGCCTCCATCGTGATGCAGTCCTGCACGGGGCAGACGTTCACGCACAGGTTGCAGGCGACGCATTCATCGTCTTTGACGGTGAAGACGCGATCCTCGGACATGGCGATGGCCTGGTGGCTGGTATCCTCGCATGCGGCAAAGCAGCGGCCGCAGCTGATGCAGAGGTCCTGATTGATTTTCGCCTTGGCCACGTAGTTGAGGTTGAGGTGTTGCCAGTCCGAGCAATTGGGGACGGCGCGGCGGACGATCTGGGACGTGTGTTCGATCCCCTTCTCGTCCATCCACTGGCTGAGACCCGAGATCATCTCCTGCACGATCTTGAAGCCATAGGTCATGGCGGCGGTGCAGACCTGCACGTTGCCTGCGCCCAGCACCATGAATTCCGCCGCGTCGCGCCATGTGGTGACGCCGCCGATCCCGCTGATGGGCAGGTTGGCGAGTTCCGGCGTGCGGGCGATTTCGGCGACCATGTTCAGCGCGATGGGTTTGACGGCCGGGCCGCAATAGCCGCCATGCGCGCCCTTGCCGTCGATGGTGGGTTCGGGGGCGAAGAGGTCGAGGTTGACGGAGGTGATCGAGTTGATCGTGTTGATCAGGCTGACCGCATCCGCGCCCCCGGCATGGGCGGCGGCCGCGGGTTTACGGATATCGGTGATATTGGGCGTGAGTTTGACGATCACGGGCATGCGGGTGTTCTGCTTGCACCAGCGGGTGACCATTTCGATATATTCGGGGACTTGGCCGACGGCGCTGCCCATGCCGCGTTCGGACATGCCGTGTGGGCAGCCGAAGTTCAGCTCGATCCCGTCGGCTCCTGTTTCCTCGACGAGGGGGAGGATGGCTTTCCACGCCTCTTCCACGCAGGGCACCATGAGGGAGACGACCATGGCGCGGTCGGGGTATTCGCGTTTGACGGATTTGATTTCCTGCAGGTTCACTTCCAGCGGGCGGTCGGTGATGAGTTCGATGTTGTTGAGGCCCAGAAGGCGACGGTCGGCGCCCCAGATGGCGCCGTAGCGGGGGCCGTTGACGTTGACGACGGGCGGGCCTGCTTCGCCCAGGGTTTTCCAGACGACCCCACCCCAGCCTGCTTCAAAGGCGCGGCGGACGTTGTATTCCTTGTCCGTGGGCGGGGCGGAGGCCAGCCAGAAGGGGTTGGGGGATTTGATCCCGGCGAATTCGGTGGTGAGATTGGCCATTGTGCTGGTCTCCCTGTGGGGGCTTAGCCCATCAATGTGGTGTGGATGTCCATGGCGGCGTCGCGGCCCTGGGCCACGGCGGTCACGGTCAGGTCATCGCCGCCGGTGGCGCAATCGCCGCCCGCCCAGATGCCGGTGATGGAGGTGCGGCCCGCGCCGGTGACGGCGATCTTGCCGCGCTCGATGGCGGGGAGGGTGTCGCCGGCGAGGGTCTGGCCGATGGCCTTGAACACCTGATCGGCGGCGAGGCGGAAGCGTTGGCCGGTGGGGGTGAGGGTGTCGTCGGTGTATTCGAATTCGATCTCGCGCACCGATCCGTTGCCGTGGATGGCGACGGGGCTGGCGTTGGTGATGATGCGCACGCCTTTGGAGGCGGCGAGGTCTTGTTCATAGCGGCTGGCGTTCATGCGGTCGCGGCCGCGGCGATAGACGAGGGAGACGTTGAGCGCACCCAGCAGTTTGGCCTGCACGGCGGCGTCCACGGCGGTCATGCCGCCGCCGATGACCACCACGTCGCGGCCGATGGGGAGTTGGCTGAGATCGGTGGATTGGCGCAGGTCGGCGATGAAATCGACGGCGTCGAGGACGCCCGTGCGATCTTCGCCATCCACGCCAAGCGCGTTGACGCCACCGAGGCCCAGACCGAGGAAGACGGCGTCATGGTCGGCTTGCAGTTCGGCAAGGGTAATGTGGCGGCCAAGGGCGGCGTCGGTCTTGATGGTGATGCCGCCGATTTTCAGAAGCCAGTCCACCTCGGCTTCGGCGAAGCTGTCCACGGATTTATAGGCGGCGATGCCGTATTCGTTCAGGCCCCCCGGTTTGGGGCGGGCGTCGAAGACGGTCACGTCATGGCCCAGCATGGCGAGGCGATGCGCGCAGGACAGGCCCGCGGGACCAGCACCCACGACGGCGACGCGCTTGCCCGTGGGGGCGGCGCGGGTGAAGGGATGCACACCTTGCGCCATCAGGGTATCGGTGGCGTAGCGCTGCAACTGGCCGATCAGGACGGGTTTGCCTTCGGCCTTTTCGCGGACGCAGGCCTGTTCGCACAATGTCTCGGTCGGGCAGACGCGGGCGCACATGCCGCCGAGGATGTTCTGCTGGAAGATCGTTCTGGCCGCCGCTTCGGGTGTGCCGGTCGCGATCTGGCGGATGAAGAGCGGGATGTCGATGTCGGTGGGGCAGGCCGTGATGCAGGGCGCATCGTGGCAGAAATAGCAGCGATCTGCGGCCACCAGCGCCTCGTGATCGTCCAGTGGCGGATGCAGATCCGAGAAATGATCAGCATAGGCGGCAGGGTCCAGCCGCCCGGCTATGATCCCTTCCGCAAGGGGATTTGCAGTCATCAGAGCCTCTCCTGTTGTTCTTTTCTTGAGGTCAGTATTCCACGATTCCTTTTTTTATCAACTGGTAAAATTTAGGCAGTTTGTGAACGACCCATCCAAGGGTGATCGCGCCCGGCATGAGCGTTTCGCAGCAGCGTCAACCGCCCTGCGCCGGCAGATGACCGGTGATCGGACGTGGCGGGTCAGGCGGCGGCCTGTTCCTCCAGAGGCAGGCTGAAAGTGAAGGTGCTGCCGACACCCGGCGTGCTTTGCACGCTGATGTCGCCGCCCTGGAGGGCCACCAGTCGCTTGGTGATGGCCAGACCCAGACCTGTCCCGCCCTGTCGCCGTGTGCCCGAGGGATGCACCTGCGAGAATTCTTCGACGATTGAGTCCAGTTTCTCTTCGGGTATGCCGTCCCCGGTATCGGCCACGGTCACCTTGACGCAATGAGGACCGGGAAGGGCCGAAACGCGCACCGAACCGCCCGAGGAGGTGAACTTGACCGCGTTGGACAGAAGGTTCTCCATGATCTGCGCGACACGCACCGGATCGGCCGCAACCTTGGTATCGCAAGGCTCGGTCTCGAGCAGAATTCCCTTGGCCTCGGCCATGCCAGGCTGCGCCCCTTTTTTCCGCTACGATCAGACGTCTTCCGTGACCTGACGCAGGATGTCCTGATCTCCGCTCAGACGCCGCGAGATCCGGGGGGCCAGTTTGCCCAGTGCCTTTCGGTCGCCTGCACGGGCCGAGTCCTCGGCCTCGGCCAGCAGGCGCGACAACTGGGTCAGGCCGACCACGGCGGTCGATCCGACCGTGCTGTGGATGCGGTCCGCCACATCCTCCAGACCCATGGTCTTGTCCGACAGGACCGGCAGGGTCTTGTCCACATCGTTCAGGGCCTGATCCAGAAAACGCAGCGCGCTGCCGCGGTCCAGCATCTCTTCCAGCTGCGCCAAGGCGCGGTGCATCTCGGACTGGGGCTTGGCGTCGGGGGCGGCCTCTGCCTGCTCGGACAGTCTGACGTCCAGCATCTGGGTCATGGCGGCAGACAGTTCGGCGGTGTTGATCGGCTTGGTCACGACGGCGTTCATGCCGACCGCCGTCAGGTCTTTCAGACGCTCCTCGTCGCTGAAGGCCGTGACGCCGATGATGATGGCATCGGCCGAGGCCCCGCCTGCGCGGATCAGCCCGGTTGCCTCGCGCCCGTCCATGACCGGCATGCTCACATCCATCAGGATGATGTCATATGGCTTGCCCGAGGCTGCGGCCACCGCCTCCAGACCGTTGCTGGCCTGTGACGGGACATGCCCCAGCCGCACGATCATCTTGCTCATGAGCGTGACGTTGATCTTGTTGTCATCGACCACCAGAACCTCCAGCGGCTTGACCGGCGGCGCGATGGCCTTTGATGCCGCGTCGGGTGCCACGGGCAACGCCACGGTATCGTTGTCCTCATCCGCGAAAGGCAGGGTGATCTCGAAGCAGAAGGTGCTGCCCTTCCCTTCCTCGCTGCTCAAGAACAGGTGCCCCCCCATCCGCGTGACGGCCAGCCGCACGATCGGCAGGCCCAGCCCCGTGCCCGACCCCCGGAAGCGCGAAACGGATTCCACCGTCTCGAATTCCGCGAAGATGCGCTCCTGATCCGCAGGACCGATCCCGATGCCGGTATCGCGCACCTCGACCCGCAGGCGCTGCGCGCCGTCTTCCTCGGGAGAAAAGGTCAGCCCGATCCGGACTCCGCCATGGTCGGTGAACTTTACCGCATTGCCCGCCAGATTATACAGCGCGCGCGAGAAGGCATTGGGCAGACCAAGATACATCCGCTCGGCATCCTGTCCCTCGACCTCAAGCTTCAGCCACAGGCCGCGCGCGGCCGCCATCGGCGTCAGCTCGCGCAGGATATCCTGCGCCACCTCGGCCGGGCGGAAGGGCACATTGCCCATCCGGCTTTCGCCAAGCCGCGTGATTTCCAGCACGTCATTGACCTGTTGCAACGCCCGGTCGCTGCAATCCTTGGCCGTTTGCAGCAGCAGCCGCGTTTCGTCATCCATCGGCCCCTGATCGATCAGGTCAAGCGCCGCCATGACCCCATGCAGCGGGGTGCGCATCTCGTGGCTCATCGTCGCCAGGAACATCGTCTTGGCCGAGGCGTGCCGTTCGGCCTCGTCCCGCGCGATCACCAGCCGTTCTTCGGCGGCGACCACATCCGAAATGTCGCGGATGAACCCGATCAGGATCGGCCGCCCGTCCAGATCGTGATCCGCCACGACCGAAATCTCAGCCTTGAAGGGCGTGCCGTCCATCCGGACGGCATCCATCCGCACCGGTCCGGCACCGATCATCTTGCGGTGACCATCGCGCCGGTGTCTGGCCATCAGCTTACGATGAGACTCCCTGTGATCGGCCGGGACCATCACCTCCTCGAGGAACTCGCCTTCCAATTCATCGGCGGGAACCCCGAAGATGCTTGCCGCCGCAGGGTTGGCCATCAGGATCTGGCCATACATGTCCGAAATGACAACGGCGCTCAGCGAGACCTCGAACACCTTGGACACCGTGTCCAGCGCGCGCTGCATCTTGACCGTCCGGTCTTCCAGTTCGCGCCACAGCTTCACGGCCAGAACGGCCGAGGCGATCATCAGGAAAAGCAGAACAAGGCTCTGGATCCAGAACCGCTTGAGCAGGCTGCGCTCGGCCTCCCGCACCATGTCGGACTGCGTCACGAAATGCAGCAGAGCCATGGTCGTGATGTCGCGCACCAGCGGCGCGGCCCGTTGCACACTGCTGGCAAACTGTAACAGTCCCGCGGTGTCCCCATCGGTCAGACGGTCAAGCTCCGCCGCCAGCGCATCACGGCTTTCATCCAGTTCGACAAGCCGGTTCCGCAGTTCCTGCGAGACGGTCTCGCGGCCAAGGGCGGCGATCACGGTATTCACGCGGCTATAGAAGATATCCAGACGCAACCGGACCACCGCAAGGTCCGTTGATGCCCCTGCAAGCGCGGGATAGGTCGTGGACAGCAGCGTCCGGTCAATCGCCAGAGCCAGCGATTTGTGATCAACGTCAAGCTGCGAGATCAGCCAGCCCGCATTGTCGGAATCCGAGGCCCGCACCGCGTCGATGCGATCCCGGAAAGCCTGCGCGCTATACACCATAGCGACGCAGGACAATACCAGAAGCAGTAGCAGAAACAGGGCCGTATAGCGCCGGGAGGTGTCTTTCCTCAGCACTGATGATCCTGTGATGGCGAACAATTCTTCAATCCGGAACAACCTGGATCTGGGTCAGCTGCCAGATCGAGAAGGAGTAGATTTCCTCGGTTTGAAACCGCGCATCGGCATCATAGGGGAACACGACCCATAGCGGGCCCTTGTCGCGGATGCTGAAGGGTTCGCCGTTGATCCGGTTGGCGACGACGGGCACTTCCTCTTCCACAAGGCTGCGCGGCATCTCGACCTTGTAGTCGTTTACGGCCACCATGCTCAGAGCGCCATCCTGCGCCCCGACAGCCTCAAGCACAGAGGCCAGACTGGGGCCCGAAAACGTGACGGGCTCGGTTGTCCATATGGTCGATGTGGTGAAGCTGACCTGCGGCAGCGCCGACAGTTCCGCATCGGTCAGGGTGCGGATCTCGGACCCGTCCCCTTTCACATCGACACTTAAGAGCACTTCGGCGGCGGCCAGACCGGCCGTCATATGCGCCAGACCGAGGGCACCAACCACCATGAGAAAGAAACGTTTAAACATGAGCCCTGAACCTCTCTTGAGACTGCGCATTGCTAGCGGCCCTCTTTCAGCCGGACAATAGTATCTTAAGATAACCCTGAACTGCCTTACGATAACGTTTTTCTGCCGCGTCTTATCTTACAGGATTCGCGGCAAAGGTGTATCACTCTCCTTCGACAATCTGGCATGTCTTTTGCAAGGATGACATCAAACATATAGGATGATTTTGTCGTTTGTGCCGCTATCATACCTTACGTATGCCAACATTTCCTCGTAAGTGCGTTCGGGGTCCGAGTATTCAGGAAAAACCAGATGCCCAGAAACTATGCCGCGACTGCTGATCACATCAGCCGTGTGTTGCTTGCGGACGATCACAGGTTGATCGGCGAGGCTGTCGCCACCCTGTTGTCCACGACGGAACGGTTCAGCGTCGACACCGCAGAAACGTTTGACGAAACGATCTCCTGCCTTGTCAATGACGGCCCCTATGACATCGTGATGCTGGATCTGCGGATGCCGGGCCTTGTCGGTCTGGAGGGCGTGCGTCAGGTGGTCGAAAACGCGGGCACGGGTCAGGTTGTCCTGTTCTCGGCCAATGCCGACCGCCATATCCTGAACCGTTCCATCGAAATGGGCGTGCGCGGCCTGATCCCCAAGACGATGCCGCTGCAATCGCTGGTCAGTGTGCTGCGCCTGATCGAATCCGGGCAGATGTTCGTTCCCGCCGACGCGCTGGACGACAAGCAGGCCGCCGGGGAACGCGACAAGCTGACCGATGTGGAACTGCATGTGCTGCGCCTTGCTGCGGCGGGCCTGACCAACAAGCACATCGCCAACGACATGGATCAGAGCGAAACGACGATCAAGATGCACATGCGCACGATCTGCCGCAAGCTGGGCGCGCGCAACCGCGCCCATGCCGCCGTCATCGGTCGCGACATGTCGATCATCGAGTCCTGATCGCGCCCTATCCCTTGCCGCTGATCCTGCGCCGCATCGCCCGTTGATAAAGACCGGGCGAGGCGCGCATCAGCCACCAGGCCAGCCGGGCGACACGCCCCACGGGGATGAAGTCCTGCCCACGCGCCAATCCGCGCAGGATCACGGCTGCGGCCGCCTCGGGGGTCATGTAATCCATCCCGTCCGCCGCCGATCCCGGCCGCTGCAAGCCGTCCGCGCGCCGGTCGGCCCGGCCAAGGTTCGTCGCCACGAAACTGGGGGCCGCGATCAGGCAACGCACGCCAAAAGCCGCCTCCTCTGACCGCAACGAGGCAAAGAAACCCTGCACCGCATGTTTCGACGCAGCATAGGCCGTGCGGTTGTGCAGCGGTGCAAAGCCCGCGACCGAGGATATCGCCAGATGGGTGCCGCCGCTCTGCCGGATCGCCGCCAGAAAGGCCCGCGCCATGGCCACGGCGGCGAAATAGTTGATCTCGAACACGCGACGATGACTCTCATCGCTGGATCCGGCGAAGGGGCCGATCTGCGACACGCCTGCATTATAGATCACCAGATCAATCGACGGGCGCGCTGCGATGATCTGCGCCGCCGCCTGCTCCAGCGCGGCGCCATCGGTCAGGTCCACCGCAACGGGTGTCCGTGTCGCCGATGCCGCCAGCCCGGTCACGTCGATATCCATCAGCACGCAGTGCCAGCCCTGCGCCTCCAGCGCTGCGGCCATGGCCCGCCCCAGCCCGCCATTGCCGCCCGAGATCACCGCCGTCCTCACAGCCCGGCCTCCCGCCGCCACAGGTCGAACACCTGCGCCGAGGTCAGGTCCGGCACATAGCCGAAATCACGCTTCAGCCGCGTATTGTCCAGAACAGGCCGGTATTGCAGAAACCGCACCTGCTCGGGCCCGTATTGCGACAGGCCCAGCGGATGCAGCACCGCCAAGGCCGCCCGCAGCGCCCAGGCCGGCACCCGCAGCACCGGCTTGCCCAGTGCCGCCGCCAGCGCATCAACCGACATCCAGCCATCCCCGGCGACATTGTAGATCCCCGCAGGCCCATCGGTCGCCGCCCGCCGGACGATCCGGGCCAGATCACGGGTCCAGATGAACACGAACGGGCTGTCGCTGCCCCGGATCGCCAGAAGGCGCCTGCGCCGGAACAATGCGGTGATCTGGTTGTCCACCCCCGCCCCCAGCACTGTGCCCACGCGCAGCACCACCTGCTCCAGCCCCGGATGCCGCGCCCGCGCCGCGGCCAGCATCTCCTCGACCTGACGCTTGTGATCGGCATAGGCGAATTCCGGATTGCCACGGCAGGGTGCGTCTTCCGTCAGCGGCACGGGGTTGTCCGCGTGATAGCCATAGGCCGCGCCCGAACTGGTCACGACCAGCCGCCGCACCCCATGCGCCACGCAAGCCTCCAGCACATGCCGCGTGCCGGTCACATCCACCGCATGGGCCTGCGCCCGCGTCATCCCCGGCGGCGGCGTCACGATCGAGGCCAGATGCACCACCACCTCGGGCCGGATCGCACCGATCACCTGATCGGGGTCAGTGCCCGTCACATCCATCCGCCGGAACTCCAGCCCCTCAGGCAGCCCCCGGTCGGACAGATCCGTGACAATGACATCCTTTGCTGGCAAAGCCTCGGCCAGCGCGCGCCCCACCATGCCCGCCCCGCCGGTGATCAGGATGCGGGTCATGGCGCAACCTTGGTCCGCGCCATCACGCTGGCCAGAGCCAGCCCCGAAATCGCGTGCCAGATGCCCCAGAAGGCCGCCACCACAGCCATGCCGCCCAAGCCGCCGAAAAAGCCGAAGATCAGCACCAGACCCAGACCCGAGTTCTGGATGCCTGTCTCGATGGTCACGGCCCTGCGGTCAAAGGCCGACAGCCCCGCCAGACTGGCCGTCGCATAGCCCCCGCCCAGCGCCAGCGCGTTGTGCAGGATCACCAGCCCCGCGATTCCACCGGCATAAGTCAGGAATTGCGCCCAGTTGGCCGCCAGTGCGATGATGATGAACCCCACGAAAATCGCCATGGACACCCATTGCAACGGCTGTCGCAGCTTGCGCGTCACGTCGGGGCGGCGGGCGTTCAGCGTCACCCCCAGAACCAGCGGCAACACCAGCATCAGCCCCACGGTGATCGCGATATTCACCGGATCAATCGAAGTGGCCCGCAGGATCTCGGCCGTGGGGGCATAGAGACTGCCCCAGAAGGCGATATTGAGCGGCGTCAGCAGGATCGCCGCCACCGTGGCAAAGGCGGTCATCGACACTGACAGCGCCGCATTCCCCCCTGCCCGATGCGTGATGAAATTCGAGATGTTGCCCCCCGGACAGGCCGCCACCAGCATCAGCCCCAAGGCGACCGATGGCTGTGGCCGCACCGCCAGCACCAGCAGAAACGTCAGGACCGGCAATACCACGAATTGCGACACAAGCCCGACGATCAGCGGTTTCGGCGCCCGCGCCAGAACCCGGAAATCTCGCGGCGCCAGATCAATGGCGATCGAGAACATCACCACCGCCAGAATCCCGTTCAGCAAAACCAGCGAGCCCGCCGAGAAATCAAGAACCGCCTCGTCGATCATGCCGGTGCCCCTCCCAGCCTGCCGATCCAGCGGTTCACCGCTTTCCGATAGGTGGCCTTGTCCACATAATAGGCCATGCGCGGCAGATTGAGGTAGTTCATGCCCCCCGTGGCCCGGTCAAATCCCTGCGCCTTGGTCTGTTGCAGCTTGCGCGCTGCGGCTGATCCGTCCTGCAATCCCTTGATATAGCGCACGACCATTTCGGCCTGTTCATGCCGCCCCTGCCAGCCAAGCCCCGAGGCCTCGACCATGCCCAGCACGAAAAGGTCATCCCGCTGAGGATGCATCGCGTTCAGGTAAAGATGCGGCGCATCCCCCTGCCAGTTCAGATGCGCCTTGTCGATGAACGGGTAATCCAGCCTATAGCCGGTGGCCGTCAGGATCATGTCATAGTCGGACTGGCTGCCATCGGTGAAATGCACCGTCGGCCCGTCGAACCTGTCCACATCGGGCCTCACCCGGATGTCGCCATGTCCCGCGTGATACAGCACCAGCGAGTTTACAATGGGGTGGCTTTCATACAGCCGGTAATCCGGCTTGGGAAAACCGTATTTCTGCGGTTCGCCCACGAACATGCGCAGGATTGCCCCGTCCAGGATTCGCTTCAGCGGCATCGGCAGCCTGATCGCCCCGCCCAGCGTATCAGCGGGTTTGCCAAAAATGTATTTCGGCACGAAGTAATAGCCGCGCCGCATCGACAGGTCGCAGGACAGCCCGTGATGGATCGCATCCACCGCAATGTCACAGCCGGAATTGCCCGCCCCGATCACCAGCACCCGCTTGCCGTCGAACTGGCTGGCATGACGATACTGCGCGGAATGGATCATCTCGCCGCTGAACGCGCCCTTGAAGCTGGGCATGTTCGGCGTGCTCAACGTGCCATTGGCGATCAGAAGGCCCGCGAAATCCGCGGATTGCTCTGACTGCCCGTCGCGCCATGTGATGCGCCAGCCGTCATGAGGACCACCCAGCGGCGTGCAGGACAGAACCTCGGCCCCAAAGCGGTAATGCCGGTGCAGGTCGAAATGCCGGGCGAAATCCTCGAAATAGCGCTTCATCTCGCGGTGGGACGGATAGTCGGCCACGTCGTCTCGCATCGGGAAATCGGCGAACTCCGTCATCCTCTTGGACGAGATCAGATGCGCCGTCTCATACATGGTCGAGCGGGGCCCGTCGATGTCCCACAGGCCACCCACACTGTCGTGCAGTTCGAACCCCTGAAAGGCGATACCGTGCTGGAGCAGCAACTTGGCCGTCGCCAAGCCCATCGGTCCCGCCCCGATCAGGGCGTACCTGTCGCGTGCATTGGTCATTCCGTCCTCCCTCATTGCAAGTTAAGTTGAACAAATGTTCAATCTAAGGCAAGATATTTCGATGACCGCGATGCTGCCCTCCGCCCCGCCGCGCAAACGTGCCCCCTCCGCGCGGGCGCTGGCCACGCGGCAGCGCGTCTTCGATGCAGCGGAACAGGTCTTCGCCCGTCAGGGCTTCGATGGCGCCACGATCCGCGACATCGCCGCAGCGGCGGGCGAGCCGGTCGGAACGATCCACCATCACGGCGGCGGCAAGGAGGCCCTGTTCCACGCCACCGTCGCCCGGCGGGCCGACACCCTGTCCCGGGCCCGACTTGACGCCCTCGCCCGATTGCGCGCCACTGACGAGCTGACCCCGGACGGCCTGCTGCGCGCCTTCATGCAGCCCTTCTTCGCCCTGTCACGGGACGATCCGCGCTGGCGCGACTATGCGCGCCTTGTCGCCTTCGTCTCGACCGATGACCGCTGGCGCGCCATTTCGGCCAGCTGTTTCGACCCCACCGCCCAGACCTTCATGGACGCATTGCACCAACGCCGCCCCGATGCCTCCCGCAGCCGGATCGCCGAAGCCTTCGTGTTCTCGGTCTCGGCCATGCTGGCCCTGCTGACCTCGCAAGGCCGGATCGCCGCCCTCGGCGGCACACCGGCCCCCGAGGATCAGCAATTCGACCACCTCATCCATTTCTGCGCAGCAGGCTTTGCGGCGTAAAGGTGTCCGGCACGGGCAGCGATGCGTGCCGCATGTCGACAGGTGTCCAGCCCAACAAACCTGTGCTAACAGGTCGCCAAAGACGAGCGAGACGCACATGGGCAAGATCCCTTTCTGGAAAATCAAACGCGAGCTGCAAAGGTTGCGGCGGGACGGAACAGTCGTCGTGGGTGAAATGCTCCGCCGGCTCTATTTCCGCCGCTACTACGATCTTGTCACCCGCAAAGAGATCCGCCGCACAAACGGCACGGTCCCCATGCAGCGGGAAGTGGCGATCTATCTGATCTATCCCGAAACCGGCGTTCTGGCCTCTCACATCTACATGCTCGATGAAATCAAACGGGCCGGCATTAGTGCGATCGTCGTCTCGAACCTGCCCCTGCACGACCATGACAGAGAGCGACTCCAGGCTGTCGCCACCCAGATCATCGAACGCCCGAATGTTGGTTACGATTTCGGCGGCTACCGGGACGGACTCCTTGAAATCGCGGATCGCCTGCCGACACTGGACCGCCTCTGGCTGCTCAACGACTCGGTCTGGATGGTGCCACGTCAGGACAGTTGGTTCACGCAGGCCCGCGCCATGAACAAGGACTTCACAGGCGCGACCTCCAGCTTTTCCATCCTCCGCAAAAGCCTTCTGGGGGCCAGACGTTTCGATGCCTCGGACTATCGCGATATTGTCTGGACCCATCAGCCGGACAACCCGAATTTCCATTACGGGTCCTACGCCCTGTGCATCGGCAAGGCCATTCTGCAGGATCACCGGTTCATGGACTACTGGCGAAAGCTAGAGATCCGGAACGGCAAGAAACACACAGTCAGACGCGGCGAGATCGGCCTCAGCCAATGGGCCATCCGCCACGGCTATAGCCACGGCGCCACGCATGAGATCGACCAGTTGCCACAAGAGCTCGCCAAACTATCGGATGAAGACCTGGATCAGACCGCACGCGAACTGATCCTGTTCAGGGACACCACGATCGCCGGGATCAAACCGCGTGTGCTACGAACGGATATGTCGACCGTCGACGGCCGCAACGAACGAACCGGCCTGATCCTGACCGCCGTCGCCCGCCACGGCAGCGCTTATGCGCTGGCTCTCTACAACCTGCGTCATACGACCTTTCCATTCCTCAAGAAGTCGCCATTGTGGCTGTCAGCAGACGGGCCCAACTGTATTTTGAAGGTAGCCGAAAACATTTTGACACAGCAGACACCTCATGTTGTCCAAGAAGCCACGCTGCTTTGCGCTGACAGCTAGATAGTCCGTAGAATATTAATTCTTACTTAGATCTTGGGATTATCCAGTCGATCGCAAAACGTCCGCTCTAATGCATTCGCTAGGCGTGGAACTGCAATCCGGCAGGAACCTGCCACTCGCGTCGCGCGCAGGCCTTCGCATCAATAACAATGGCCCTACATGTGTTGCTAAACTCACGGGCTTGGCTTAAGCGAACGTACCGTGGGTTGATGCAGTTTCCTGGCTTTTGATAGCACTTTGGGTAACGGACGTTGTGAATAAAAATCTGACAAAACTACTTCAATGCTATCGAGCCCAGTGCGCCGACCAAACGCCGAAGCCGTGCTGGTTGGGTGGTAAATCTGAACTTGAAAAAGGAATTAACCTACATGGGTTCTTGCTTTCCGAAACGGGATTGGGGGAAAGTGCACGCCTCTTGTATCATGCGCTTTCAACTCAGGAACTGAAAATTGCGGCCTGCAACCGTTTACTCGAAGGTCGGCAAAATGAAGAGAGTTTTGTCGAACTTGTTTCGGCCAAGGCACCCTATGGTATTAGCCTCACTGTGGACGGCCTGACTGGGTTTAAGCGTCTCAGGTATCAGATCTGCAAACGCAAATATAATGTCGCCTACCCATTTTGGGAACTGGACAGCATTCCCCCAAAATACGTCGATTATCTAAGCAATTATGATAGTATTTGGGCTCCTTCAGGATTCATTCTCGAAATCCTACAGCGACATGGTTTATCAAACGTATATCTTGTGAAGCATCCAATAGACCTGCCATCGCAAGAGCCGAGATTCTTTGAACCATCGGGGCCACTGAGAATCCTCTTTCATTTTGATTTTGATTCTTTCCCAGCCAGAAAGAATCCTGAGGCGGCCATCTATGCCTTCAAGAAGGCCTTCCCAGGCAACGAGAATGTTCGCCTGACCGTTAAAACACGGGGTCAGCGAGATTTGGGAAGACGTTTGTGGCTTGCTCAGCAAGCCGCGGATGATTCACGCATAGAGGTTGTCGACCGCCTCATGACCCGCAATGAGGTCAACGCCATGATGACAGAGCACGATGTTTTCCTGTCGCTCCATCGTTCCGAGGGTTTGGGACTTGGATGTGCCGAAGCACTGGCGGCCGGCAAGGTTGTCGTCGCCACGGATTACGGTGGATCGACCGAATTCATCAACGATGAAACTGAGAACGGCGGTGCGAAAGTCGGCCACGGTAGCGGCGGGATGAGCCTGCTGCGGGCGGCGTAAAAGTCGTCCACCTTTACCCTTTCTGGCGACAGGGAGGGCGGGAGGATTTTCACTGTGGA